>CBDTYM010000033.1:0-20622 GCA_965364605.1 uncultured Muriicola sp. | reverse complement strand
TCGGACTGACCGCTGGTGTACCGGTTGTCCCGCCAGGGGCATTGCCGGGTAGCTACGTCGGGATGGGATAAGCGCTGAAAGCATATAAGCGCGAAACCCGCCACAAGATGAGATTTCTTTAAAGGGCCGTGGGAGATGACCACGTTGATAGGCCACAGGTGGAAGTGCTGCAAAGCATGTAGCCGAGTGGTACTAATAGTCCGTTAGGCTTGCGCCGCAAGCTGCCTTGTATGGCTGCTCTTGAAAGGGTCCCTGACCCCACTCGATAATACAAACTCGTCTCTTTACAAACCCTGTCCCTTTATGTTAAGATATACCGTGAAGGATGATCCTTCACAACAAGGCTCAGGTGGCCATGGCGACGGGGTCCACCCCTTACCATTCCGAACAGGGAAGTTAAGCCCGTCAGCGCCGATGGTACTGCCACACCAGGTGGAAGAGTAGGTCGCCGCCTTTTTTAAGAATCCCTCACAGAAATGTGGGGGATTTTTTTATGGACACATCCCAGGGAGTTCTCTGCCTGATAACAACCTTACCCCCCCCCGGGGGACTACCGTCCCTCTTCCCACTTAAGGACAAAATAAAGCCCGAGACTGTAAAAGGAAAGCAGTACCGTAATGTGTTAAAAGCACTGTGCTCCTCTGTCATGGGCTTGCCGTATTGGTGAATCCTATTTATTCGGTGATTTGAAATACATTGAACATGCCTTTGGCTTTGCTGTTCGGAACTTCAGAAATAAGAGCATATTTACCGGGCTCAAGGTCTGCAACAAAATATAAGACGCTTCCTCCTGGGGCATCATTCGTTCCTCCCAGGAAGGTAACTCCATCGGGGACCGGAGTCATAAGACCATCTGGAGTGGCCCAGTTCATCCAGGCTTCGAGTTTTTCGAGATCCGCTTCCTCTCCAAGTCGCACGAGATTGACGTCATGGCCGACAAAATTTTCATGAACTATTTGATCCTCATAGTATACCTTAAAGACCTGTCTTCCGGCTTTAATATCTCCAGAAATTGAAATTCCGTTCGTACTGGATATTGACACCTGCACTGAGGCTTCAGGAGGGTTTTCGCCCGAATCGGCTTCTACTACAACTAATTCCTTGGTCATCCCCATAGAAGAATGAAATCTTCCATCGGCCATCTTCACATAACACTCCATTATATAGTATCCCGGGGAGAGGTTCACGGTGGTAGTAGCCGAGGTAGCTGGTGAGACCAGTCCCGTACCTCCGGAAAATACTACTTCCGGGAACCAGTCAGGCAATTTGCCAAAAGCCTCCATGGCTGCTTCCATTTCCCCTTTCATGATCAGGGCCATTCCTTCATCAAATGGCGGTAATACCTCATTTTTCATATCATCTATGGTTTTCCCGGCCGGGTACTTGTCCAATAAAATAAAATGGGGCTCTGTGGACCTGTTGATATACCTGAATGTGTTCCACCCTGAGGAAAGCGTGTCTACCGTATTAAAGTCCATTACATTCGTCACGACTTCGATCACGGCATCATCGGCCTGGTCATCCGTTCTGTCTGCAGTATCCTTTTTCTTGACATCCTTGCAGCCAGCAATGACGATCCATAAAACAAAGAGTAAAGTAAAAAAGCGGGAGTGTGTATTTGAGTTCATTCTCGTGGTTTTGGTTATTCTTAAAAATCAGGTCCTTGGAAGAACCCCTTTTAAAATACACAAAAATATAAACTACAAAAAGGAGCCTTTGAAGAGAGATATGACTAATATCATTGTTAAAGATTATTCAGTTCTGTTACTTTCTCTACTCTGGTTGAGATCGATGTTGAAGCAACTCAATTGGCGCTGACCTGGAATGCATATCATCGATGGATCTAAAAAAGATATACGAAGAACTTGTAAGACGGAATGTCTTCAGGGCCATCCTTGCTTATCTGGCTGTAGCCTGGGTATTGATACAGATCGCTTCGACCCTCCTTCCCATTTATAACGGGCCTTCATATCTGCTTGAAGGATTGATATACCTGCTGGCCATAGGTTTAGTGCTTTGGACCGTGTTTTCCTGGATCTATGATCTCACACCCGAAGGATTTGAAAAAACCTCGGATAAGAATCACAGTCCGAAGACCAGAGAGCTGAACAAGCGCGGGCTGAATGCCGTGATCATAGGAGCTGGTGTTGCTGCCTTATTGGTATTACTGGCCGGAAGTTTTTGGGCAGGTGCCCAATGGAAGGGAGACCGGGGTACGGCTTTTAACAACGCTCATCGGATTGCCGTATTGCCTTTCGAGAACCGTTCGGACAGCGAAGAATTCGAATATCTGAGAGAGAGTCTCGCTGAGGATGTGATGAGCAAATTATTCACAATTCCTGACCTGTCCGTAGTTTCTTCCAAGTCGACATTTAAATTCAAGGATACCCATCAGCCCTTAGAGGAGATATCCAAAGCCCTCAATGCCGACATCCTTCTTACTGGGAACTTTTCGGCCTATAATGAAAATATAGATCTGAAGATTGAGGTCATTGATGTCGATAAAAATGAAGTCTTACATTTCTCGTCTTTATCCGGAAAACTGATTCAGATGAAAGAGTTGTTGAATCAGGTAGGTGAATCCATCTTCAAAGGCCTGCATATCTCAGAGAATATAACTACGGCCCTGGACGAAGCCGATGCGAGTGAAATCAATATCCTCGCTTACAAATACAATGCTCTGGGCAAAGCAGCAATGCTTGATCACACGGGACAAAAGCTGGATGAAATCACACGGTATTTTCGCGCTGCAATAGACATAGATTCTAACTACGTGGATCCCTATATCGGTATGGCTGAAGCCTATTTTTTTGATGTCAATCGGGGATACATCTCACCTGCTGAAGCCTCGTATAAAGTAAAGAACTACATCTTAACGGTAGAAAAATTGAGGCCTGGTAGTGGAGAAGTAAGTTGTTTAATGGGAATTCTCCACAGTTTAAACTACGAATTCAAAGAAGCCATCCCCTATTTTGAATTGGCGTTGAGCAAAAGCCCGAATTACGTCTTGACCTATCACTGGTACTCCTTTGCTTTGCTTACGCTGGGAGATTTCGATAAGGCACTTGAATTGCAAAAGAAGGCCAGTGTGTTGGACCCCCTAGATAATTTCAATGAAATTTACCTCGCCCTGAATTACATGTTTCAGGGTAGGCCTGATCTTTCCGGTCAGATCATTGCCAATAAACTGGAAATGGACCCGAACCACGGAGAAACCCTATGGGTAAAAGCGGTCTTATTGTCGGAATTAGGAAATTTCCAGGAAGCCTATAATTTGATTGTTAGAAGGAAATTAGGTTTAGAGACAGGATTTATCTCAGGTTATGTCTATTCTAAGTTGGGCCAGAAGAACAGGGCGGAAAAGGTCCTGGAGAATATGTTGTCCCGTTCCTACGTACCCCCATCTCAGATCGCCATACTTCTTTGTGGAATGGGAGATTATGAAGGCGCCCTGGATAAAATTGAAGAGGCCTTTCTGCTTCATGATCCGTGGATAAACTACGTATTACACACCTCCTTTTGTGATCCTGTAAAGAATGACCCTAGGTATCTATCCCTAATGCGCCAACTGGAGAAGCAACAAACTCAGAGTTAATAAATGACATTTAAAGAATGCCCGCTACCATGCGTTGGGACGTTTTAAAGTATGGAGCACGACCTAGATCCTGGGCAGATCCCCTTCGCCTTTGAGGGGCAGCTCTGACTTGCCCATCAGAAATTTGTCTATGTGATGCGCAGCCTGCCTGCCTTCTGAAATAGCCCAGACGATCAGGGATTGCCCCCTTCTCTGGTCACCGGCAGCAAAGACTCCGGGTACATTTGTCTGGTAATCCTTGACTGAGGCTTTGATATTTGTTCGCCCATCTGCTTCCAGGCCCAATTGCTCGGCCAGGGTCATTTCGGAGCCTGTAAATCCAAGGGCTAACAACGCCAGATCGCATTTCCACTCTTTTTCGGTTCCTTCAATTTCTTTGAGGACTGGCCGACCTCCGGGTTGTTTTACCCATTCCACTTCCGAAGTGACAAGCCCCTTAAGGTTTCCGTCCTTGTCTCCTATAAATTTCTTGGTAGATATGCTAAATACGCGCTCTGCTCCTTCCTTGTGCGAGGAACTCGTCCTCAGACGCATGGGCCAGAAAGGCCAGGGCTGATCCTGTGGCCTCTCCTCAGAGGGCTTACTCAGTATTTCGAAATTTGTCACTGTTCTAGCGCCTTGCCGGAAGGAAGTGCCTATACAGTCTGATCCCGTGTCTCCTCCTCCGATCACGATCACGTGCTTGTCAGTAGCCTTGATCTCCCTGTCAAACTTCTTTTTCCCGTCTACCCTGCGGTTGTTCTGGGCCAGAAAGTCCATTGCCTGAACCACTCCATTCAGATCCGATCCTTCGATGGGCAGTTTTCGTCTTACGGTAGCTCCTCCACAGAGCACAAGGGCATCGTAATCCTTTTTCAACTTGGAAGCAGGAACATCCACTCCTACGTGAACACCGCACTTGAATACGATACCTTCTTCTTCCAAAACCTTTAACCTTCGGTCGATCACGTGCTTTTCCATTTTAAAGTCCGGTATTCCGTATCGCAAAAGTCCCCCGGGTTTCTCATCCCTTTCGTAAACGGTCACCCAGTGACCGGCCCTGTTCAATTGCTGTGCGGCAGCCAGACCGGCCGGTCCCGATCCGATGACGGCGACCTTCTTGCCCGTTCTGGACTCCGGAGGTGTGGCAACCACCCAACCTTCCTTAAAGGCCGTTTCAGCGATGCTCTTTTCTATATTTTCTATGGAAACCGGATCCTCATTTATGCCCAAAACACAGGCTTCTTCACATGGGGCAGGGCATAGCCGGCCTGTAAATTCCGGGAAATTATTCGTGGCGTGAAGGATCTGTGCAGCCTTTTCCCATTTTCCGCGGTAGACCGCGTCATTGAAATCAGGGATTAAATTACCCAGTGGGCAACCGCTATGACAAAAGGGAATTCCACAATCCATACATCGGGCCCCCTGTTCCTTCAACTCTTTTTCCTTCAAGGGAACGGTAAATTCCTTAAAATTCTTGACCCGCTTGTCAACGGGTTTGTAGGGCTCTGTTTTCCTTTCGTATTCTAAAAATCCTGTGATCTTTCCCATACTTCTGTGCTACGTAATTTGTAGTTTTTCTTCTTCTAATCTGATCAATGCCTGCCTGTACTCTTCCGGGAACACCTTGATGAACATCGGCAGGTAGTGCTCCCAGCTTTCAAGGATACGCTGTGCAAGCGGACTCAAAGTGGCGTTATAGTGGTTTTCAATCAGTGTTTTTAGTTGCTTAATATCCTGATCTTCCTCTACCGGCAAAAGGTTGAGTGCCTCTTTGTTGCAGCGTTTTTCGAAGGTCTTATCGATATCCAGGACATAGGCGATTCCTCCACTCATTCCTGCTCCGAAATTACGTCCTACTTCTCCCAGTACAACGGCTGTTCCGCCGGTCATATATTCACAGCCGTGATCTCCTATCCCTTCCACCACTGCCGTGGCACCGCTGTTTCTGACGCAGAACCGCTCCCCGGCCTTGCCGTTGATATACGCTTCTCCGGAAGTGGCTCCGTAAAGGGTCACATTCCCGGTAATGATGTTCTCCTCCGGTTTTAAGGTCGATTTTTCCGGGATCTTTACAACCAGTTTGGCCCCCGATAATCCCTTCCCCAAATAATCATTGGTATTCCCGTTGACGATCATCGTGAGGCCTTTGGTCGCGAATGCTCCAAAGCTTTGGCCGGCAGATCCGGTGAAGTTGAGTCGGAGCGTATTCTCCGGCAAGCCCTCAGCCCCGTAGATCTTAGAGATTTCATTGCTCAGGATGGCTCCTATGGCCCGGTCCGTATTGTGTATAGGAAAATCCAGGCTGGTCTTCTCTTTCCTAAACAAGGCTGGATGCGCCTGGGAAACAATATCGAATTCAATGGACCTATGAACGTTATGTTCCTGTTTTACGGTGTTGTACAACTTGGTCCCTTTGGGTACATCGATCGTATGTAAAATCGGTGTCAGGTCGAGGCCATTGGCCTTGTAGTGGTCTATCGCCTTGTTACGGTTGAGTTTTTGTACCTGACCTACCATCTCATTGACCGTCCTGAAGCCCAGTTTGGCCATGATCTCCCGTAATTCCTGGGCTACGAAATACATGTAGTTGACAACGTGCTCAGGTTTGCCCTCGAACTTTTTCCTCAATTCCGGATTTTGGGTGGCTATACCCACCGGACAGGTATTCAAGTGACAAACACGCATCATGATACATCCTGAAGCTACCAGTGGTGCTGTGGCGAAGCCAAATTCCTCAGCACCCAGCAAGCAGGCAACAGCCACATCCCTTCCGGTCTTCAACTGACCGTCGCACTCCAGAACCACGCGGTTCCTGAGGTCGTTCATGACCAGGGTCTGTTGTGCTTCTGCAATGCCCAATTCCCATGGCAGGCCGGCGTGTTTCAGGGAGGTGAGGGGGGAAGCTCCGGTACCGCCGTCAAATCCGGAAATGAGGATCACATCGGCCTTGGCCTTGGCAACCCCGGCCGCAACCGTACCCACGCCCACTTCCGAGACCAGTTTCACATTGATCCTGGCTTTTCGGTTTGCAGACTTCAGATCGTAGATCAACTGGGAAAGGTCCTCTATGGAATAGATGTCGTGGTGGGGCGGTGGAGAAATCAGGCCGACATAGGGGGTGGAATTTCTGGTCTTTGCAATAAACGGGTTTACCTTGGGTCCTGGTAGTTGTCCTCCCTCCCCTGGTTTGGCTCCCTGAGCCATTTTTATCTGTATCTCCTGTGCATTGGTCAGGTAATTGGAAGTCACCCCGAAACGACCTGATGCCACTTGTTTAATGGCACTGTTTTTCCAATCGCCCGACAGGTTCTTGTAAAATCGCTCAGCGTCCTCGCCCCCTTCCCCGGAATTGCTCTTCCCACCAATGCGGTTCATGGCGATGGCCAGGTTCTCATGGGCTTCCTTGCTGATAGAACCATAAGACATGGCCCCGGTCTTAAAACGTTTGACAATATTAGTCCAGGGTTCCACCTCCTCCAGGGGGATGGGATCAAAATTCGTGAATTCAAAAAGTCCTCTGATGGTCATCAGGTCCCTGGATTGTTCGTTGACGATCTGAGCGAACTCTTTATAGGTTTCGGGTTCATTGTTGCGCACCGACTTCTGCAGTTTGGCGATGGATAAAGGGTTGAACATATGTCTCTCTCCATCTCTTCTCCAGCGGTATTCCCCACCGATCTCCAGGTCGAGGTTCGCTGCCACATGGGTACTCGAAAAGGCCTTTCTATGCCTTTTGGAGATCTCCTTTTCGATTTCGTAAAGTCCGATTCCCTGGATACGGGTAGGTGTATTAGGGAAGTACTTTTCAACCACCTTGGTGTTTAAGCCTATACATTCAAACAACTGAGAACCCCGGTACGAGTTCAGGGTTGAGATGCCGATCTTGTTCATGACTTTTACAATCCCCTTACCAATGGCCTTGTTGTAATTCCGGATGGCTTCATCAAATGTGAAGTCAGTGATGTCATTTTCCTCGATCTGTTCCCCTATGATCTCATTGACGAGATAGGGGTTGATCGCACTGGCCCCAAAACCAAACAGGAGGGCAAAATGGTGGACTTCCCTGGGTTCCGCTGATTCTATAATGATGCTCAGGTTCGATCGCTTCCCTAGTCGCTGTAACCCGCTGTTCACATAGGAACAGGCGAGTAGCGCGGGGATAGGCGCTTTCTCTTTACTGACAAAGCGGTCTGAGAGGATGATGATGTTCGCCCCACCGTCAATGGCTCTTGAGGCCTGTTGCAAGGCAGCTTCGAGGCCGTCCTCCAGGCCGTTGTGTCCACGTTCCACTTCGTAAAGAATGGGGATAGACACCACTTTGTAGTCCGGGCTGGCATCGTGGTTCTTGATCTTGTCCAAATCTTCCTTGGAGATCACCGGGTTCTGGATCTTGAGTTTCCGGCAATGCAACTCCGTGATCTCAAAAATATTACGGTCTGTTCCCAGGGTCAGGCTGATATCCGTGATCAACTCCTCCCTGATCCCGTCCAGGGGTGGATTGGTCACCTGGGCGAATAGCTGTTTGAAGTAGTTGTAAATGAGCTGAGGCCTCTCGGACAATACGGCAATGGGAGTGTCAGACCCCATGGAACCAATGGGTTCCTTGGCATTCTTGCCCATGGGCAGGATGATGGTATTGATGTCCTCAAGCGTGTAACCAAATATGGCCTTTCTCTTTTCTACAGATTCCTCACCTAAGAATAACGGGCAGTCATTGTAGGGGATGTCCCTGAGGTGTACCAGATTCTTATCCAGCCATTTCCTGTAAGGATGCATGGCTGCGATGGATTCCTTGATCTCTGCATCGTTGACAATACGACCTTCCTCCATATTGACCAGGAACATCCTCCCCGGTTCGAGTCGTCCGTGTTGTTCTATATTTTCCGGGGCGATATCCAGAACCCCTGTTTCCGAAGACATGATGACGTATCCATCCTTGGTCACCGAATACCGGGATGGCCTGAGTCCGTTGCGATCCAGTAGAGCCCCTATATAATTGCCGTCTGTGAAAGGTATGGAAGCGGGTCCGTCCCAGGGTTCCATAACACAGGAATTATACTCGTAAAATGCCCTCTTGGCATCAGACATTTCTGTATTCTTCTCCCAAGCCTCAGGTACCAGCATCATCATCACTTCAGGCAGGGATCGGCCGGTCATCAAAAGGAGTTCAACAACCATATCCATGGTTGCAGAATCTGATTTGCCCGGCAGGATGATCGGTAATATGTCCTTGATCTCAGGTCCGAAGAGCGGACTTTCCATCAGGGCTTCCCTGGAGCGCATCCGGGTCACATTACCCCTGAGTGTATTTATTTCTCCATTGTGACACATGTACCTGAAAGGCTGGGCGAGGTCCCAGGTGGGAAAGGTATTGGTGGAAAAGCGCTGGTGTACCAGAGCCAGGCGGGTTACCACCCGGGGGTCCATCAGATCCTTGAAATAAAGCTTGATGTCCTGGGGCATCAGCAGCCCTTTAAAGATGATGATGCGCGTAGACAAACTGGGAACGTAAAAGAACTTACTCTCGGAGAGTTTACTGTCGATGATTCTGTGTTCGGCGACCTTGCGTGCGACAAAGAGTTTCCTGTTGAAGGTTTCCACATCCTGGTTCTCGGTCTCCTTGGCTACAAAGATCTGCTTGACGAAAGGTTCCGTCTCAGCAGCTATCCTGCCGGGTACTCCTTTGTTTACAGGGACATTTCTCCAGCCCAGCAGCCGAAGCCCCTGTCTGCGGATCTCAGATTCCAGAATGGAAATACAATAGTCCCGCTGATTGTCCTTTTTGGGAAGGAAAACATTTCCCGTGGCGTAATTCCCGGGTTCGGGAAGCTCAAAGTCACATTCCTCCACAAAGAATTGATGTGGAATATCGATCAGGATCCCGGCTCCATCACCTGTTTTTCCATCCGCACTGACTGCTCCCCTGTGCTCGAGTTTGTCAAGGATCTCCAGGGCTTTATGGATGATATCGTTCGACTTCTTCCCCTTTAAACTGCAGATAAATCCGGCTCCACAATTGTCGTGCTCAAATTCTGGTAAATACAGGCCTTGCTTCTTCAACATCATTTTGGTGTATTTGAACAAAAATACCAAAAACACTACGAATCATGCCGATTGACAGAGCATAGGTTGAAAAAAATGCAGCGTTTTTATTTTTCTCTTAAAAAATAATCAAAATGAAATTTTAATCCGGGTTTCAGTGGGATTTTGATAATGGGAAATAAAAAAGACCCTGCTTGAGGGTCTAATTTTTTCTTGAGGATACGAATAATTTGAGAAGACCTTTTTAGTCCTTCAGAATACTCCTCGAGATGACGATTTTCTGGATCTCTGAAGTACCCTCGTAGATCTGGGTGATCTTCGCATCCCTCATCAATCTTTCCACGTGGTAGTCCTTGACGTAGCCGTTGCCTCCGTGAATTTGCACGGCTTCTATGGCCGTTTCCATGGCCACCTGAGATGCGTACAATTTGGCCATAGCTCCGGAGAGATCGTAATTTTTGTGCTGGTCTTTGTCCACAGCCGATTTATAGACTAGGAAGCGTGCCGCTTCTATCTGGGTATGCATGTCGGCCAATTTAAAAGCAATGGCCTGGTGGTTCATGATCTCCGTTCCAAAAGCCTTCCTTTCCTTGGAGTATTTTTTGGCCAGCTCATAGGCTCCGGCAGCGATACCCAGTGCCTGTGCCGCAATGCCTATACGACCTCCTGCCAGTGTCTTCATGGCAAACTTAAACCCGAAACCATCTTCACCAATACGGTTCTCCTTAGGAACCTTTACATCGTTGAAGTTCAGGGAATGAGTATCACTTCCCCGGATCCCCAGTTTGTTTTCCTTGGGGCCAACCTCAAAGCCTTTCATTCCTTTTTCTACGATCAGGGCGTTGATGCCCTTGTGTTTTTTACTGGCATCGGTTTGAGCCATCACCAGGTAAACGTCCGCAGAACTTCCGTTGGTGATCCAGTTCTTTGTGCCGTTGAGGAGGTAGTGATCGCCCTTGTCTATAGCTGTGGTCTTCTGGGAAGTGGCGTCGCTCCCTGCTTCGGGTTCAGATAGACAAAACGCCCCGATGATCTCTCCTGTGGCAAGTTTTCTCAGGTATTTGTTCTTCTGGTCTTCAGTGCCATAAGTCTCAAGCCCCCAGCATACCAGGGAGTTATTTACGGATACGATAACAGAGGCCGAGGCGTCCACTTTGGAAAGCTCTTCCATGACCAGGACATAGGAAAGGGTGTCGAGTCCGCTTCCACCGTATTTTGGGTCGACCATCATACCCATGAATCCCAGTTCCCCCATCATCTTCACTTGTTCGGCCGGAAACTTCTGGTTTTCATCACGTTCAATGACGCCTGGCAGCAATTCCTGTTGTGCGAAATCCCGGGCTGCCTGTTGGATCATCTGTTGCTCTTCCGAAAGTGTAAAATCCATATCGTTTGTCGTATTGTTAAAAAAGGCCTTCAAAGATACGTTTCAAATGGATATTATTCAATGATTATATGGTCAATTTGAGAATCTCATAAAGTATTTTTCACCTACCCATCAGGAGGATCAGGAAAACCTTTCATACCCGGCCAATATTTCTATATTTGTCAATAGGGTGAAATCAAGGTAAAACCGAATAGTATTATGAGACAGCACTAGCTTCATTTTTCGCAAATCCCTCCCAGGCGGACTGGAGATGATCACACGTTTCTCATAATCCAATTCTATTTTATAATGAAAGACCTTTTAAAACAATACGAAAATAAACCCCCCGAGATCGTTTTTAACTGGAAAGACCCTGAAACCGAAGCAGAGGGCTGGGCTGTGATCAATTCCCTGAGGGGAGGGGCGGCTGGAGGAGGCACCCGGATGCGGGAAGGACTGGACATGAATGAAGTCCTCTCTCTGGCCAAGACGATGGAGGTGAAATTCACTGTCTCGGGTCCGCCTATTGGGGGTGCCAAGTCCGGCATCAACTTCAACCCTAATGACCCCAGGAAAAGAGGCGTTCTGGAAAGGTGGTACCGTGCGGTATCCCCTTTGCTCAAAAGCTATTACGGCACCGGTGGGGACCTCAATGTGGATGAGATCCACGAGGTGATCCCCATTACTGAAGACGCGGGGGTATGGCATCCCCAGGAAGGGGTCTTCAACGGGCATTTCAAGCCCACGGAAGCCGATAAGATCAACCGTATCGGCCAACTCCGCCTGGGGGTGATCAAGGTCCTGGAAAGCGCTACCTATTCTCCGGACACCACGAAGAAATATACCGTTGCCGACATGATCACAGGTTATGGAGTAGCCGAAGCTGTACGGCATTATTACGACATTTATGGCGGATCCGTCATTGGCAAAAAAGCCGTGGTGCAGGGATTCGGAAATGTGGGTTCGGCTGCAGCCTTCTACCTTGCCCAGATGGGAGCCAAGGTAGTGGGGATCATAGACCGTGTGGGTGGTGTGATCAGGGAGGAGGGGTTTACCTTCGATGAGATCAAATCCTTTTTCCTGCACAAGAAAGGCAATACCCTGATCGCTGATGCAGACCGAATGATCCCGTTTGATGAGATGAACGAACGGATATGGAGCTTGCCAACTGAGATCTTCGCGCCCTGTGCGGCTTCTCGCTTGATCACACGAGAGCAGATTTCCACTATGATCGACAGTGGTTTGGAAGTAATCTCTTGCGGGGCTAACGTGCCCTTTGCCGATAAGGAGATCTTCTTCGGCCCCATCATGGAATACACAGACGACAAAGTAAGCCTGATTCCGGATTTTGTATCCAATTGCGGCATGGCCCGTGTTTTCGCTTTTTTTATGGAAGGGAGGGTCGCCATGGAGGATGAATTGATCTTTAAGGATACGTCCGATGTGATAAGAAAGGCAATTTTGAATATCTTTAAACAAAATCACACCAAGACCAACATTAGTCGAACGGCTTTTGAAATAGCACTAAAACAACTCCTGTAAAACCTAACCGATATGGAAACCATTATCATCATTGTCTTTTTGGCTGGTTACCTGGCTATAACACTCGAGCACAACCTTAAAATTGACAAGCTGATCCCTGCACTGGCCATGATGGCCATATTATGGGCTCTGATCGCCCTTACCCATATGCCAGTTTTTGAGGTCAATACCGAACTCAAGGAATTAGAGCCGTCCCATATAGATGAGATGCTCCTGCACCATCTTGGTAAGACCGCGGAGATCCTGGTCTTCCTCCTGGGCGCCATGACGATCGTAGAGATTATCGATTACTTCGATGGTTTTGCTACGATCAAGGGCTACATTAGGACGAAGAAAAAATCAAAGCTATTATGGTTATTCTCTATTCTGGCCTTTATACTTTCCGCCATCATCGACAACCTGACCGCGACGATTGTTTTGGTCACCATTTTACAGAAAGTGATCAAGGACAGGGAGGTGAGGCTCTGGTTTGCGGGTATGATCGTGATTGCCGCCAATGCAGGAGGAGCCTGGTCGCCCATAGGGGATGTGACGACCACTATGTTGTGGATCGCCAACAAGGTATCCGCCTGGCAGCTCATCGAACACGTGTTCATACCTTCCGTCATCTGTATGATAGTGCCGGTTCTGTTCGCACTGAGATATAAGGTATTTAAGGGAGAATTAGACATGGATCTGGAGGAGAAAGAAATACCGAAATCACCTTATGGTGCCACCATGTTGTACCTGGGTCTTGGGTCTATCGTCTTCGTTCCTTTCTTCAAGACGATCACCCATTTGCCTCCCTATGTGGGAATGATGCTGTCTCTTGCAGTGGTAGCGACTTTTGCCGAGATCTACAGCAATGCAAAATTCAGCATATCGACTGTCAATTTTGACGAGGAGAAACACGATCATCACAGCCCTGTGCACGCCTCCCTTTCTAAGATCGAACTCCCTAGTATCCTCTTTTTCCTGGGGATATTGCTGGCCGTTGCAGCCCTGGAATCTTTGGGCATGCTGTTCGAATTTGCAGAGTCTCTGGACAAGTACATGCCTATGCTGGGAACCGAAGCTGTCGCAGGAAAAGTATCGGATCTGGTCATTCTGATCCTTGGGGTTGGATCGGCTATCATAGACAATGTTCCCCTTGTTGCGGCGAGTATGGGAATGTTCTCTGTACCCATTGACGACCCGGTCTGGCATTTCATCGCCTACTCTGCCGGAACCGGAGGTAGTATGCTGATCATTGGTTCGGCTGCAGGGGTAGTAGCCATGGGGATGGAAAAGATCGACTTCTTCTGGTACCTTCGCAAAATAGCCTGGTTGGCCTTGCTCGGGTTTGTCGGTGGCGCGATCACCTTTATACTTATCAGAAATTTTGTACTGAACGCATAATTAAATACCGGTAACTCCGTTATAGGGGCAAATTAATAAGAGGAGATCTATGATTCTATTTCAAGATCTGGCCAATGAGGCCCAGGTTGGGGAAGTAATATCCGAAGAAAAAACACTTTCCGTTATCGATTTGATTCTCAGTGGAGGCACAGGGAGTATTGTAATCATTTCCGTGTTGTTCGCCATGCTGGCTGTGGCCATGTATATCTACTTTGAACGATTGCTCGCGATCAAAGCGGCATCCCAGATAGACAAAAATTTTATGAATCAGATTCGGGACCACGTGATGAACGGGAAACTCGAAGCTGCCAAGATCCTTTGTGCACAAACGGATTCCCCGGTAGCCCGACTTACTGAAAAGGGGGTGTCGAGGATCGGTAAGCCTCTTGATGATATCAACGCGGCCATCGAGAACGCAGGAACCCTCGAGGTCTATAAGCTCGAAAAGAACGTCAACATCCTCGCCACTGTTGCGGGAGCTGCCCCTATGATCGGATTCCTGGGAACGGTGATCGGGATGATCCTGGCTTTTCACCAGATGGCCAGCAGCGGGGGCCAGGCGGAGATGGGTGCCCTGGCATCCGGTATCTACACTGCCATGACCACCACGGTTGCCGGCCTGGTGGTTGGTATTATTGCCTACGTGGGTTACAACCACCTGGTAAACAGAACGGATAAGGTGATCCACAAGATGGAGGCCAACGCCGTAGAGTTCCTCGACCTGCTCAACGAACCCGTTTAATCCGGACCTATGAAACTGAAAAGCAGAAATAAGATCAGCCCGGAATTCAGCATGTCCTCTATGACGGACATCGTCTTTCTCTTGTTGATCTTCTTCATGTTGACTGCGAATTCACCCAACGCTCTGGACCTTCTGCTGCCCAAGGCCAAGGGGAAATCCACCAACACTCAGAATGTTTCGGTCTCTATCAACAGGGACCTGGAATACTTTGTCAACAACCAGCAGATCAACGGAACCTATATTGAAATTGAATTAAAAAAAGCACTGGAAGGGAAAGATAACCCCACCATTATTCTGAGGGCCGAAGAAAGTGTGGCTATCAAAGAGGCGGTAAACGTGATGGATATCGCCAACAGGAATAATTACAAGGTCATCCTGGCAGTGCGACCTAATTGATGTCGTTCCTCGATACCGATCACAAAAAGAAGTCTTTCTCGCTCACAGTATTTCTGTTGAGTGCCCTACTCCTTTTGTTGTTCTACATCGGACTCACCTATATGGACCCTCCCATTGAGAATGGGATCACGGTCAATTTTGGGAGCATGGATTACGGTTCCGGCAGGGAACAACCCAGAGAGATCCTCAGACCAAAACAGGAAGAGGCACCCCAGAATACAGAAACAGTTGAAGAAACCTCAGCCCCGGAAGAGGAGGTGGAGCCCGATGAAGAGGCTGCACCGGACAGCGAGGCTGAGAACCTGCTGACCCAGGAAAGGGAAGAGGCCCTGAAGATCCAGAAGGAGAACGAAGCCAGGCGAAAGGCAGAGGAGGCCGCCCGCAAAAAGCAGGAGGAGGCGGAACAGGCCGAGCGGGAACGTCAGGCTGCCATTGAAAAAGCCAGGCAGGAAGAAGAGGCCAAAAAGCGCAAGTTAGACGCCCTAATGGGCGGGATTAACAATGCCGATGGCACTGCTCAGGGCAATGAGGGGGATGATCAGCTGCCAGGAGACAAAGGCCAGGCAGACGGCGATCCCTATGCCAACAGCTATTACGGCAGTCCCGGTACAGGTAGTGGGACGGGAGGCTATGGCCTTAACGGCAGGTCGCTAGCCAGCCGGGGAAAGGAACAACAAAATTGCAATGAGGAAGGCCGGGTAGTGGTAAGGATCGTGGTAAACCGCAATGGGCAAGTCATAGATGCCACTCCTGGGGTGAAGGGAACCACAAACAATAACCCTTGCCTTCTGGAGCCGGCGAGGAAGACGGCTTTCATGCATCGCTGGAATCCGGATCCCAAGGCACCTAGCCAACAGATCGGTTTTGTGGTGGTCAATTTTAAACTGGGGGAATAGTACATGACCTACAGGGAGACCTTGGAATGGATGTTCGCCCAACTTCCGATGTACCAGCAAAAGGGGGCTTCGGCCTACAATGGCAAACTCCAGGGGATACAGGAGTTCTCCACCCATCTGGGCGATCCGCATCTGCATTTCAAGAGCATTCACGTAGCCGGCACCAATGGAAAAGGTTCATGCAGCCATATGCTCGCATCCATCCTGCAGGAAGCCGGTTATAAGACAGGGCTTTATACCTCCCCCCACCTGAGGGATTTCAGAGAACGGATTCGGATAGACGGCGAAATGATCTCAGAGGATGCTGTACTCGAATTTATCTCGGAAAACAAGGGATATATAGAAAAAAAGAAAATGTCCTTTTTCGAGATGACTGTGGCCATGGCTTTCGATCATTTTGCAAAGGAAAAGGTGGATATCGCGGTGATCGAGGTAGGCCTGGGAGGCCGACTCGATTCTACCAATATCATCAAACCCGAAGTCGCCCTGATCACCAACATCGGGATGGACCACACCGACCTTCTCGGGGATACCATTGAAAAGATCGCCTACGAAAAGGCCGGGATCATCAAGCCATATACCCCTGTGGTGATCAGCGAAAGACAGGAAGAAACCCAGGAGGTGTTTATGTCTGTAGCTCGCCAGCAAAGAGCACCCCTGATCTTTGCACAGGACGTGATCGCCGAGGCTTATCCCACTTCCCTTAAAGGGGCTTATCAGGAGAGGAATATCAAAGGGGTGATGGCTGTTGTCCAAAGCCTGGAAAGTTTTGAAATTACGGAGGAACACCTCAGGAACGGTCTGTTGAAGGTCGTTGAGAATACCGGCCTCCTCGGTCGCTGGCAGGTTCTGTCTGAACATCCAAAAATCATAGCCGATACTGCCCATAACAGCGAGGGGATAGGCCTCGTCCTGGAACAACTTGCCAGGGAGGATTATAAGGAGATGTGGTTCGTGCTGGGTTTTGTCAAGGAAAAGAACCTGGATCAGATCCTCGCCCAATTTCCCAGGAAGGCTCAATACCTGTTTTGCAGGCCAGACATTCCCAGGGGTCAGGACGCCAAAATCCTGGCGGAAAAAGCGAAAGAATTCGGCTTGACTGGGGAGGTTTTTCCTTCTGTGACAGACGCACTGGAGGCGGCCCGGAGAAGGGCTGGTATGGACGATATCATCTTTGTCGGGGGTAGCAATTTCACCGTTGCCGAGGTGGTGTGATTTTTTCTTTTTTTGTTTTAGGTAATAAAAAAACTATTCTATATTTGCACTCCCTTTGGGGCTCTTAGCTCAGTTGGTTCAGAGCACCTGCCTTACAAGCAGGGGGTCACTGGTTCGAATCCAGTAGGGCCCACATCACTCAGAAAATCCACACCGTTTGGTGTGGATTTTTTTATTCCCGGAAAAATCCAAACTTGTTTGGGATTTTAAAGGGGATAAAAAGAGCTTCATTGCGCTTATGCGCAATGGGGTTATCTATTTGCAACCCCGGGAACAATGGATCACGGCACGGCCGTAATCCATTGTTAAACTCCAATTCCTATAGCTATCGGGACCAAATCCCAAAAATCCTTACTCTTTGCAGCATTCGAAATGCAAAAACAACTGTGTCAAAGGCACAGGGTTTTCTATCCTGCCTGCCGGCAGGCAGGTTGCAGCCGCGGGTTCCCGATGGAACATCCTGCTTTGCGGGATAATCCAGATTTAAAAGCAAAGGAAAATCCCCGTAATGCAACAAACTCTGTTTCTACGATGGTAGGGGATCAATCTGATCTACAGATTTTGTAAAAATAAACTTACAGGAGGTTTTTGTTGCTCTTTTCCTTTATATTTAAAACTTAACTATAATCCTTACGCATGAAAAGAGTATTTACGCTTGTCTTTTTCGCCTTTTTGGGCATTGTAACGCTGACAGCTCAGACCGATGGTTTAAAGAGCGCAGCCATCCCTGAAGGGGAAATCCCTGTAGATCCAGAGGTGAAGATCGGGACACTTTCCAATGGGCTAACATACTACATAAGAAACAACGGTAAACCTGAAGATAAAGTGGAGCTTCGCCTGGTGGTCAATGCGGGATCCATTATGGAAACCGACCGTCAGTTAGGTCTGGCGCACTTTATGGAACATATGAATTTCAACGGTACGAAGAATTTTAAGAAGAACGATCTGGTGGATTACCTCCAGAGCATTGGGGTCAAGTTCGGAGCTGATCTCAACGCCTATACCAGTTTTGATGAGACCGTTTATATCTTGCCTATCCCCAGTGACGATCCCGAAAAGTTGGAAAAAGGGTTTCAGATCCTGGAGGATTGGGCTCATAATACCACCCTGTCTGAGGAAGCCATAGATGGAGAGAGGGGAGTTGTCCTGGAGGAATTGCGTCTGCGCCTTGGTGCTGATGAACGCATGCAAAAGGTGACCCTGCCCAAGATCATGTACGGTTCCAAGTATGCCGAGCGGTTGCCCATAGGAACTAAGGAGAACCTGGAGAATTTTGCCTATGATGACGTGCGGGATTATTACAATACATGGTACCGTCCGGACCTCATGGCGGTGGTCGCCGTCGGGGACCTCGATGTGGCTACCCTGGAGGCCAAGATAAAGGAGCACTTTTCGTCCATCGAAAATGAGGAGAATCCCAAGCCGAGGGAAGCCTATGAACTTCCCAATCACGAGGAGACCCTCATCGCCATTGCCTCAGACAAAGAGGCCGCCTTTACCAGTGTTCAGGTACTCTACAAGGATCCCTTTGAGGCACCGGAGGTTGAAACGGTAGGTGACTATCGGGAAAGGCTTGTTAAAAATTTATTCTCTACCCTGATCAATAATCGCCTGGATGAGCTCCGTAACAGTGCCAATCCACCATTCGTTTTCGGTTTTTCTTATTACGGGGGCACTTTCGCAAGGACCAAGAATGCCTATCAGTCCTTTGCCCAGACGAGTCCTAATGGTCAGATGGCTGCACTGAAAGCTATCCTGGAAGAGAATGAAAGAGTGAAGCGGTATGGCTTTCAGGAAGGTGAATTTGAGCGCGCCAAGAAAAGCCTGCTGGCCCGGTTGGAAAAACAGTACAATGATCGGGACAAAATGGAAAGCAACCGCATGATTGGTCAATACGTAAATCATTACCTGGATGGGGAACCCATTCCGGGTATCGCCTGGGAATTCAATACTACTAAGGATTTATTGCCCACTATCCGTCTGGAAGAAATAGGTGCCCTGATCAATGGTTTTATCCACGACGACAATAGGGTCATTGTACTCACAGGCCCCGAAAAAGAGGGCGTGGAGCAGGTTACAGAAGAGGAAGTGAGGCAGCTGCTGGACCAGATCAAATCTGCCGAGATCGAGCCATACCAGGATAAGGAAGTGCGTTCCGAACTAATGGAGACCATGCCAGCCGCTGGTTCAGTCGTGGAGACCAAGTATGATCCCGATTTGGATATCACGACCATGACCCTGAGTAACGGAGCTAAAGTGACTTATAAAAAAACAGATTTCAAAAATGATGAGGTCCTCTTCAAGGCCTATAGTCCAGGGGGTACCAGCCTTTATAGTGACGAGGAGCTCCTGGCGACCACCTTTGCCAACAGCGGTCTTACTCAGGCCGGTATAGGCGGATTAACTTTGAACGATATGTCTAAGTTCATGAGTGGGAAGATCGTCAGGGTATCTCCATATATCAGTAGCTTTAGTGAAAATTTTGATGGCTCGGCTGCACCCAAAGACCTGGAGACCCTTTTCCAGATGGTCCATTTGTATTTTACTTCCCTCAATAAGGACGAAGAGGCGTATAACTCGCATATGGATAAGCAAAAGAGCTTTCTGGGCAACCTGATGGCAAATCCCCAGTTTTATTTTCAGGACCAGATGGGTAAGATCAGGAATGAAGGAAATCCCCGGTATAGCGGATTTCCAACTGTGGAAAAAATGGATGCCTCGGATTACGACCTCGCTTACCAGAAATATCAGGAGCGTTTCGCAGATGCCGGAGATTTCCATTTCTACTTTGTCGGGAACATAGATGAGGCCCAATTAAAGCAGTACGCTTCTACTTATCTGGCTTCCCTTCCCGGAAAGAACAGCAACGAGCAATATGTCCCCACCGAGTTTAGACGGAAGGATATTTACCAAAAGCACGTCATAGAGAAAGGCAGTGACCCCAAGAGCTATGTCAGTATTTTCTGGGAAGAGGAGTTCTCCTCTTACGATGCTGAAACCGACATGGCTGTGAATGCTCTGGGCGAGGTGCTGACCATCAAGTTGGTGGAGAAGCTCAGGGAAGAAGAAGGAGGCGTCTATGGGGTTGGAGCAAATGGCAACCTGAGCAAGATCACCTACCCTCTGCTCACTTTTAGCATTTCCTTTCCCTGTGGCCCTGAAAATACCGAGAAACTAATCGCTGCGGCCTTGAACGAGGTGGAGAAAATCAAGAATGAGGGTGTCACTCCTGAAGACATGGGCAAGATAAAGGAAACCTATCTTGTCAAACAAAAGGAAGACCTGAAGACCAACCAGTACTGGATCACCAATATGGTGAGGGCAGATCAGGAAGTCCGGAACCTGGGTTCTATGATGAAGCTCGAGGAAAAACTGGAAAAACTCACCTCTGAAGATATTCAGGAGGTCGCCAAAAAGTACCTGGACGACAATTATTTCCTGGGAATCCTTATGCCCGAAGGCGAGTAAG
>CBDTYM010000032.1:0-21632 GCA_965364605.1 uncultured Muriicola sp. | reverse complement strand
CTGTACAGGAGAACATGGAAAAGTTCCTTTTCCATGCCTATAAGGGAAGGATCAGGGTACTGCTATCAAAGGCCACAAGAGAGGATGCCATCCTTGGGCCCGCAGCCTTAGCATGGCTGGAGATAGACAGGCAAAGGGGATAAAAAAGACATTTGGCCAGTACTCATGCGTTTCTGATTTCCTTTGATCTGTGGCGATTCAATGGTCGTCCTGAAGTATTTTGCCCATGTCTCAAAAGAAAAACCCTTTGAAAATTTTTCAAAGGGTTTCGGGGTTGGCCTACTAGGACTCGAACCTAGAATGACTGAACCAAAATCAGTAGTGTTGCCAATTACACCATAGGCCAATGGCTCTAAAGAGCGTGCAAATTTAAGACAAAGTTTTGTTTGCACAAATATTTTTAAGGACAAACCGGGGGTATCATTGCCCTGCCTGGTTAAAGGTTTGAGAATATTGGTCCCGATAAATTTTTTAATTAGTAATTTCGCCCTTGTTGGTAAAAGCAAGACCAGATGGTAGCGAAAAATTTCAGCAAATGGGACTCCCTGACGGGTTGGGGAGTTTTTTTTATAGCCCTTGTCGTCTACGGCCTGACAGTGGAACCTACCGGTAGCTGGTGGGATGCGGGAGAGTACATCACCACCTCGGCCAAACTGCAGGTGGCCCACCCCCCGGGAGCACCCCTCTTTCAGATGATCGGGGCCTTCTTTGCCATGTTCGCTCTGGAGGCAGACCAGGTGGCCCGTATGGTAAACTACATGTCCGGGGTCTCCTCGGCATTTACCGTCCTCTTTATGTTCTGGACCATTACCAACCTCACCCGAAAACTCATATCAGGATCTGAAACACTGAACAATTCCCAGGCTATAGCCGTACTGGGAAGCGGGGTTGTCGGTTCCCTGGCACTCACGTTTTCCGACAGTTTCTGGTTCAATGCCGTGGAGACCGAGGTCTACGCCATGGCGAGCCTGATCATGTCGCTCCTGTTGTGGCTGGGCCTGAAATGGACGGATAATCTCGACCATCCAAGGGGCAACAAATACCTCGTCCTGATCTCCTTTGTCGTGGGTCTCACTTTTGGGATACAGTTCATGGGCTTCCTGGCCATTCCTTCCATCGGGTTGCTGTATTACTTTAAACGATATAAAAAGACGACCGTCAAAAATTTCCTCCTGGCGAACATCACCGTGGTCGCAGTGCTTATGCTGGTGTATAAATTTTCTCTGACCTATGTCCTGCAACTCTTCGGCTGGAGTGAGGTCTTCTTTATCAACAGCATAGGGCTTCCGTTTAACTCCGGGACCATTATCATGGGGTTGGTCTTTGCGGGAGCGTTCTATTAATCCCTGAGTTATACCCGAAAAAATAATTATATCAGGGCCAATACCCTGGTGCTGTGTGCCATGTTCCTCTTCCTGGGCTTTTCTTCCTGGCTGATGCTCCCCATCCGCGCGAATGCCAATGTGGTGATCAATGAGAACAATCCATCGGATGCCAGATCACTTCTGGCCTACTATAACAGGGAGCAATATCCCGGAGTTGACAGCCCGGTCTACGGCACCTACTACTCCGATGCCTTCGCTCCTCCGGGGCCGGACAAGGATGACAAGCCCAAATACGAAAAGGACGAGGCCCTGGGGAAGTATATCATTGTCAATAAATACAAGGATGCGCTTCAGGGGCCCAACCCGGAACATCAGGGTTTACTGCCCAGGATGTGGAGCGACCAGCACGCTGAGAATTACATGAAGTTCTTCGGTCCGCTAGATTTCCGTATGACCACCAGCAACGAAGAATTACAAAAGGCCGTGCAGCAGGTCAAGTCGGGGTATGCCAATGGGGAGATAGACGAGTCTCAGTACATCAGTTTCCTCAGGCAGTTCAGCGAGTACCTGGAAGTTCAGCCGCCCTCCCTCTGGGATAATATCAAATACATGGTGCAATTCCAGTTCGGGTACATGTACTGGCGTTATTTTATGTGGAACTTCGTCGGGAAGCAAGACGACATCCAGGGAAGGTACAACGGCAATGGGGAATGGTTGAGCGGGATCGGCTTTATCGATAGCCTACGCCTGGGAAGCCAGGAAAACCTGCCTGCGGACGTGCTTGAAAACAAAGGCAGAAATACCTATTTTTTCCTTCCCTTTCTCCTGGGCATCATCGGCCTTGTCTTCCAGATCTCCAGGAACCCAAAACAGTTCTGGGTACTTTTTGTCTTTTTTGTCTTTACGGGTATCGCCATACAATTCTATACCAACCCTTACATATTCCAGCCACGGGAAAGGGATTATTCCCTGGTAGGGTCTTTCTACATCTTTGCGATATGGATCGGGATTGGGGTCTACGGCCTGTATGAGGAATTCAAAAAATTCTTGACTCCCAGGATCTGGGCACCGGCCATTACCCTGGTCTGTCTATTGAGTGTACCCGGGGTCATGGCCTACCAGAATTGGGACGATCACGACCGTTCCGGAAGATACACGGCCAGGGCAGCAGCAAAAGCGTATCTCGATTCCTGCCAGGAAGAGGCAGGGGCCATGCTGTTCACTATCGGGGACAATGACACCTTCCCACTTTGGTACGTGCAGGAAGTGGAGGGATACCGGAACGATGTGAGGGTTATCTGTACCAGCCTTTTCGCTACCGACTGGTATGTAGACCAGATGAAGCGGAAAGCCTATCGGAGCGAACCCATACCCTCCCAACTCACTCACGACCTGTACCGGTATGGCAACAGGGATGTGATCTATTATCAGGGGATCACCGACAAGCGTTGGGACATCAAGGATTTTATGAATTGGATCGGCAGTGACAACCCCCAGACAAAACTGGGTTCTCTTCTGGAAAAGCAAGGTGCTGATACGAGTGGATACTCAGAGAGTACCCTGGACCTGGTGTACTACCCAACAAATAAGATCCGAATACCGGTAAACAAGAAGAATGTTCTGGAGAGCGGCCTGGTTAAAGAAAAGGACTCTGCCCTCATCGTGGATTACATCGATATCGATCTTCCCCAGGCCCTGCCCAAGAACCGCATCATGATGCTCGACATCATGGCCAACAACGATTGGAAAAGGCCCATATACTTTTCCGGAGGGAGTTTTGACAAGGCTGAATACATCTGGATGAAGGACTACCTCCAACTGGAAGGCATGGCCTACAAACTCGTACCTATCAAGACCAAGAATCCCAGCTCCTACGAGATGGGACGCATCGACACAGAAGAGATGTACCGCATCGTCAAAGGCTGGGAATGGGGTAATTCCGGCAGTTCTGACATCTATCACGATCCCCAAACGCGCACCCAGGGACTATCGTTAAGGAGTAATCTCGCCAGGCTGGTAGAAGCCCTTATCCAGGAGAACAAAATCGACCAGGCCCGGGAGATCATTGATTTGGCCATGGAAAATTTACCCGTAGCCTATTATGGATTCTACACCTTTGTAGAACCATTTCTGGACGGCTACTACAAGGTGGGAGAAACCGAGAAGGCCAGGGCCTTGTTTGACAAGCTCAAGGCGGTTTATGTGAGTCGGCTTGACTACTACCAGGGTACACCTCTGGACGAGCAGTACAGCAATCTGGAAGATATCATTGGGGATATGGAAGGATACAGGAGGATCATCGACATCTTGATCGAAAACAATGATCAGGAGATGGCCGAGAAAGAGACAGCGGTCTTCAATGACCACATAGACCAGTTCAGCCATTTCTACCAGGATGACCTGCTTGAAGATATGCCCGAAGAGGATCTCCCGGTTGATGATATTTTGGACACCCTGCCCGTTTCAGATACGATCGTGGAAGACGTAACTCGGGTAAAGGAAGCAGAAGAAGATCCCGGCAATTAAGAAATCCGGAATGTTCGGTAAGAAGTAATTACTTATCTGATCAAATGTATTCGTTCAGGATACCGATAAGGGTATTCGCATCCTGTTCCCCACTCTGCCTCCAGACCATTTCCCCCTTTTTGTAGATCATCAGGGTTGGAAGGCCTTTTACGCGGAGTGCCTGTGAGAGCTCTTTGTTCTTGTCCACGTCGATCTTGATGACCTTACCCTTGTCTCCCAGGGCCGCTGCCACATCCCTGAGTACCGGGTGCATGGCCGTAGACTGTTCGTTCCATTCAGCATAGAAATCAAGTAGTACCGGTACGTTGAGATCTATCAGTTCACCGAATTTAGACATAGGTTACCTGTTAGGTTATAAATCAAATGTAGTAAAAAATGTTAAACAGCAGGAAAAGCCAAGGCTTTCAGGGCTTTCTTTAACGAAATGTTCACACAACCCCCTTCTTTTTCAGACGGATGACCGTGATCTCCGGCCAGATACCCACGCGGCCAGGGTAGCCCAAAAAGCCAAAACCGCGATTGACGTTGATAAACTGACCCAGTTCCTCATAGATCCCTGCCCAATATTTATAGCGCCATTTAACGGGACTCCATTTGACCCAGCCGGGAATTTCGATCCCGAATTGCATCCCATGGGTGTGACCGCTCAAGGTGAGGTGATAATGATACTCATCTTGGATCACTACATCTTCCCAGTGGGAGGGGTCGTGACTCATCAGGATCTTAAAATCGTTCGCCTGTATTCCACGAACCGCCTTCTTAAGGTCCCCTGCTTTTTTGAAGCCTCCTCTACCCCAGTTCTCGACGCCTACCAGGGCGAGCCTGTCTGTCCCTTTCCGGAGGTAGCGACTTTCATTGAGAAGCAGATCGAATCCCATCTCCCCCTGCATTGCCTTTAAGGCGTCCAGGTTCTCTTGCTTGAGTTCGGGTGTATCCCATCGGACATAATCCCCGTAATCGTGGTTCCCAAGAATAGAGAACTTGCCGTCACGGGCTGTAAGGGTAGAGAAGAGGTCTTTCCAGGGCTCCATCTCCAGGGCCAGGTTGTTCACCATATCCCCCGTAAAGAGGATCACATCGCTCTCCTGGCGGTTGATGAGATCTACGGCGTATTCGATCTTCTTCCGGTTGTCAAAACTTCCGCTGTGAATGTCTGATATCTGAGTGATCCGATAGTTGTGAAAGGCCTCGGGCAGGTCATCGAATTCCAGATCGTACTTCAACACCTGAAAATTGTATTTCCCCCTGTACATACCATAGAGGAGTGCACCAAAGGGAACGGCGGCAATCCCCATGGCAATGATGCTCAGGAACCGCCTGCGGCCCGGCAGACTGAACTCGGTCGATGTTCCCGATATACGGCCCATAAGGGCGGATATCGTTCTAAAAATGTCTTCAGAGAATAAAAAGATGATGGTGATGATCATAAAGGTGAGCATGGTGATCAGGAATCCAAAGGCATAGCTCTTGGGTCTGTTCAATACACTGCCATTGCTCTCCCCAAAAGTAAACTGGTAAATGAAGTTTCCGAGGACCAGCAAAGCTATGGCCATAAAGGTATAATACACCCAGGGGAAACGGGAGGCTGTTTTGATCGCCTGGAGGGAATAGAATCCCATGATACAGTAAATGGCGATAAATACAATCCAGCGAAGCATACTCATTTTTTACAAATATATTCGTTTACCCAGCCCTTATACGGCCCTTTTAGACTTAATTAACGCTTTCGACCACTTTCCTGAGGAGTGCCTCATCCGCTCTGATCACTTCATTTTCAGCCGGCAAAACGTTAGCCCTCATCGGGATTGGGGGAATGGCCCCGGTATTTTTTACAAGGGTACTCCCCGATAAATGAAGGGCCTTGAAACCCTCTTTTTTGAAAAGAGGGGCATTGTGATCCCGAATTCCGCCACCGGGCATCACGACACAGGACTCCGATAAGTCCTGTAGGGCTCTAAGGACCTGCATACCCTCCTCGGCCGTAGAGGCGCCACCCGAGGTAAGCACGGTGTCAACGCCCATTTTCTGCAGGGCCAGAAAAGTATCCACAGGATCTGATACCCAGTCGAAGGCCCGGTGGAATGTAAAGTAACATCCTTTGCTCCTTTCTACCAATTTTGCAGTCCGATCCCAGTCGACCCCAAATTGCGTGTCGAGCACACCGGCAACAATTCCTTCTACGCCCAGGGATCTGCACATATCAATATCTTCCAGCACAGCCCCGAATTCGTATTCCGTATAGGTAAAATCCCCGCTCCTGGGACGGATAAGCACATGTACTGGAATATTCAGGGCTTCCTTCATCATTTTGATAAGGCCGTACGAGGGGGTTACCCCGCCCAGGGCAAGCTCTGTGCAGAGTTCGATTCGATGGGCTCCTGCCCGCTGGGCGATTAGTGCAGACTCCAGGGAAGTTACACATACTTCTACCGTCATAATCCCTATCTTTAAAGCGGTTGAAACTAAATGACTCAAAGGTATGGAAAGAAGAACGTTTATTAAAAACTCCGGTCTGGGCGGAGCCGCCCTGCTGGGCGGGACCTGGGCCTCATCATGTGCAGACACCGACACCGCCAGGGAAGTGTCTGCTGTTGAAAATGTTCAGCCTTCCGGTCCCATGGTGATCGCCACCTGGAACGTCCCCAATGCCACATCCAAGGCCTATGAGGTCCTGTCACAGAAGGGAAGCGCCCTGGATGCCGTGGAGCAGGGAGTCATGGTGGAAGAGGCCGATGTCGATAACCAGTCGGTCGGCAAAGGAGGCCGGCCCGACAGGGATGGCCAGGTAACCCTGGATGCCTGTATCATGGACAAGGACAGTCGCTGTGGAGCTGTGGTCTACCTTCAGGACATCGTACATGCCGTTTCGGTGGCCCGAAAGGTGATGGAAGAGACACCCCATGTGATGCTTGCCGGGGACGGCGCCAAAAAATTCGCCCTCGAAATGGGCTTCCCCGAAGAAGACCTGCTAACTGAAAAGTCTAGGCAGGAATGGCTGGAGTGGAAAAAGACGTCTAAATATGAACCCGTCATCAACATAGAAAACCACGATACCATAGGCATGCTTGCCATAGATGCGAAAGGCGACATTGCGGGAGCCTGTACCACCAGTGGGATGGCCTATAAGATGGCAGGACGGGTTGGCGATTCCCCTATCATTGGAGCAGGCCTTTTCGTCGATAATGAGGTGGGTGGGGCTACCGCCACCGGGATGGGGGAAGAAGTGGTCCGTACTGTGGGCAGTTTCCTTATCGTGGAGCTCATGCGGCAGGGTAAATCCCCCCAGGAGGCCTGCGAGGAAGGAGTGCGTAGGATCATTGCAAAAAAAGAGAACTACAGGGACATACAGATCGGGTTTATCGCCGTAAACAAGGCAGGTGAGACCGGGGCATACTGTATACATCCGGGCTTCTCCTACAGGAAGTACAATGAAGATGGTCATGTAGACATCCCTGCACCCAGCTATATTGAAGGCTGACCTTTAGTTTGGCCGATATTCTTCGTAGTTTTGGATTCTTCATAAAAGACAATTATGGCCGAACAAAAACGACTTTTCCTGCTGGACGCCTATGCCCTGATTTTCAGGGGATATTACGCCCTGATCAAGAACCCGAGGATCAATTCCAAAGGGATGGATACCTCTGCCATCATGGGGTTTATGAATTCTCTTTTCGACGTGATCAAGCGGGAAAAGCCGGACCACCTTGCGGTTTGCTTTGACAAGGACGGCAGCGCCGAGAGAACAGAACTCTTCCCTGAATACAAAGCCAACCGGGATGAAACTCCGGATGCCATTAAAATAGCCGTCCCTTACATTCAGCAGATCCTCGAGGCCATGCACATACCCTGTATTGAAGTATCGGGGCTGGAGGCCGATGACATTATAGGTACCCTGGCCAAACAGGCAGAGAAGGAAGGATACAAGGTGTTTATGGTTACCCCCGATAAGGATTTTGGGCAACTCGTTTCTGAAAATATTTTTATGTATCGTCCTGCCAGGATGGGAAATGGTATTGAGATCTGGGGTATCCCGGAAGTACAGAAAAAATTTGGAGTGGAACGTCCCGAGCAGGTGATCGACTACCTGGGGATGATGGGGGACACTAGTGACAACATCCCCGGATTTCCTGGGGTAGGGGAAAAAACAGCTAAAAAGTTCATCGACCAATTCGGATCCCTGGAGGGATTGCTCGAAAACACGGATAAGCTCAAGGGCAAGATGAAGGAACGGATCATCGAGAACGCCGAACTGGGAAAGCTATCCAAGAAGCTCGCTACTATCTGTGTGACCTGTGACGTGACCTTCGACGCAAAGGACTACGAGCTCTCCATGCCTGACAGTGAAAAAGTCCAGGAGATCTTTGAAGAACTGGAATTCCGCCGACTCAGGGAACAGTTCATCAAGATCTTTTCCGGGGAGACGGAAGGAACACCGACGATGGTCACCAGTACGGAGACCGGAAAAAAGGAAGCCAGGGCCGCGGGCAGTGGCCAGTTTTCGCTTTTCGGGAATAAAGGGGAGGAACCTGCAACCCTGGAAGTGGTCTCCGGCAGGAAAACCATTGAGGATGTCCCCCACGTTTACCAAAATGTGCAGGCTGGTATGGCCCTCGATCTATTCCTGTCTAACCTGAACAAACAAAAGCAGGTCTGCTTCGACACAGAAACCACCTCCCTCAACCCCCTGGAGGCGGAGCTGGTAGGGATCGCATTTTCATGGGAAGCCCACAAGGGATTCTATTTGCCATTTCCGGAGTCGCAGGAAGAAGCCAAAGCCCTGCTCGAAAGATTAGCTCCTTTCTTCGCCTCAGAGGAGATCGAAAAGGTGGGGCAAAATCTGAAATATGATATCAAAGTACTGAAGAAATACGGAGTGGAGGTCAGGGGACCCCTCTTTGACACCATGCTGGCCCATTACCTGATCAATCCAGACATGAGGCATAATATGGATGTCCTTTCAGAGACCTATCTCAACTACACCCCTGTACCCATCAGTGACCTCATAGGCAAGAAGGGAAAGAACCAAATGAGCATGAGGGATGTGCCCCTAGAAAAGCAGACCGAATACGCCGTGGAAGATGCCGACATCACCCTGCAACTGGCCAGGCATTTTGTGACCGAACTGAAAGAAGCAGATACCATGGACCTGTTCAGGGATATTGAGATCCCATTGCTCAGGGTCCTGGCAGATATGGAACTCGAGGGGATCAACCTGGACCGGGACTTTTTGAATGGCCTTTCGGCCGATCTCGACGCCGATATCGCATCCCTTGAAAAAAAAATATACGAAGAAGCAGGTGAGACCTTTAATATCGGCTCCCCAAAGCAATTAGGCGAGATCCTTTTTGACAAACTCAAGCTGGTAGACAAGCCCAAAAAGACCAAGACCGGACAGTATTCCACCGCAGAGGACGTACTCTCTTCCCTGGCCAAAGACCATCAGATCATAGAAGATGTGCTAGACTACAGAGGCCTCACCAAATTGAAGAGTACATACGTGGACGCCCTGCCGGCCCAGGTGGAGAAAAGTACAGGACGCGTACATACAGATTATATGCAGACCGTGGCCGCTACCGGCCGTCTGAGCAGCAATAATCCCAACCTTCAAAATATTCCCATACGCACCGAACGAGGCAGACAGGTCCGAAAGGCCTTTATCCCCAGAGACAAGGACTATGTATTACTGGCCGCGGATTATTCCCAGATCGAATTGAGGATCATCGCTGCCCTCAGTGATGAGGATACCATGATCGAGGCATTTAAGAACGGGGAGGACATCCACGCCTCAACCGCATCCAAGGTCTTCAACGTACCCCTGAGCGAGGTGACGAGAGAGCAACGGGCCAATGCGAAGACGGTCAATTTTGGGATCATCTACGGAGTTTCAGCCTTTGGATTGAGCAACCAGACCGACCTGAGTAGGACTGAAGCCAAGGAGCTCATAGACACCTATTACAAGACATATCCCAAACTCCGCAAATACATGGCAGATCAAGTAGATTTTGCTCGGGAACACGGTTATGTGCAAACCGTGCTGGGAAGGCGGAGATATCTTAAGGATATCAATGGCAGCAATGCAGTAGTGAGGGGGGCAGCAGAGAGGAACGCCATCAACGCCCCGATACAGGGCAGCGCTGCAGATATCATCAAGATCGCGATGATCGAAATCCACCGCAAATTGGAGGAAGGGAAATATAAGACCAGAATGTTGTTACAGGTCCATGACGAACTGGTTTTTGATGTTTACAAACCCGAGCTGGAAAAGGTCAGTGACCTGATCAAAAAATCGATGGAATCAGCCTACACCCTTAAAGTACCTCTGGACGTGGAGATCGGAACTGGGTCGAATTGGCTCGAAGCCCATTGATAGAACCGAGTTCCTGGGCCAAAAGCACCTAACCCGAAGCCGCCGTTTATCCGTGGGCTACCTCTTAGTAAAGAGCAGTTCTCCTCCGGCGTCAAAATTTTCAACACCGAGTTCCTGGGCAGATACGACCATAATATTTCCATTAATGGTCACGTTGACGGAAACCGACTGCTGATTGTCATCGACGAAGGTCAGGACACCATCGGCATAGGTATAGACGGTAGTATACGTATCGCGCTGGGAGGGACAGGAAACTTCAAGACCGCTTCCCTGGCTGTTGACCCCGATCTCCAGATAATTGGTCGCGTCGCTGGCGACAAGGGTAAGGTTTTCATTGAAGGTGAGGGTGACCAGGTAGCATTCCGAGGCCGACAATTCATCTAATATCTGCTGACCGAATTCTTCTTCGGTGGTCGCTGTGCCCTCATCGATATCAAGTGCCGTAAGGTCCCAGGTTCCCACTAGGGACTCAGAAGCCGTATCGGCCATCTTATCAGTAGAACACGACAGTGAGAACAAAGCAGTCATCAGGATCATCCATACGTAATTTCTCATCTTCAAATCACTTTAGTTGTAAGTATCAAACGCTGCAACTTTCCGAAAAGTATATCCCAACGGACCGGGTCCTCGAAAATTATAGGATCCTGTTGAGCATATTACAACGCTATATCCATTAATAATTCTCCTGCAAAAAAAATGAAAAAGTGGAAAACAAGCGTTTGTAATTCAACTTAATAATTGTACATTTGCAGCCCGTTATTCGGGAAGATATGTTTAACATTAAATGATTTCGTAGTGGATACATTGAGCTACAAGACTGTTTCGGCCAATAAAGCTACCGTGGAAAAACAATGGTTGCTGGTAGATGCGGATGGACAAACACTCGGAAGACTGGCCTCCAAAGTGGCTTCAATTCTGAGAGGAAAGAATAAAACCAACTTCACTCCACACGTAGACTGCGGTGACAATGTGATCGTCATCAATGCCGAAAAGGTTCAGTTGACAGGCAACAAGTGGGACCAGAAGACCTACATCAGGCACACCGGCTATCCGGGTGGTCAGCGTTCCCTGACTGCTGATGAACTCAGAAGCAAAAATCCCGCTGCTGTGGTTGAAAAAGCCATCAAAGGGATGTTGCCAAAGAACAAGCTTGGAGCTGATATGTTCAGGAATCTCAAAGTATACGCCGGAGCTGAACATCAGCAGGAAGCTCAAAAACCCACATCAATTAATCTCAACGACATTAAGTAATGGATGTAGTACACAAAATTGGCAGAAGGAAAACCGCTGTGGCCCGTGTCTATCTTTCTAAAGGCAAAGGTGCCATCACCGTCAACAGTCGGGACCTCACTGAATATTTTCCCACGGCTACCCTTCAGTACAAGGTAAAGCAGCCTTTTGCGCTAACCTCGAATGAGGACGCCTACGACGTCAAGGTAAACGTGTACGGAGGAGGTATTACCGGACAGGCCGAGGCTATCAGGCTGGCTCTTTCAAGAGCCTTATGTGAGATCGACGAAGAGCACAGGCAAACCCTGAAGCCAGAAGGACTCCTGACAAGGGATCCGAGAATGGTGGAGCGTAAGAAATACGGGCAGAAGAAAGCCAGGAAGAAATTCCAGTTCTCCAAACGATAATATTTTTAGACTGCAGGCTCTTGGGCCTGGATTGACAATAACCCCAGTTCATTGAAAGTCCCCTGTCATGGGACACTTAACATACCGGATCGGGTTCTCCTGACGGAGACGAGGACCGGATGAATTTAGTTTAGCATCTAAATGCAGGAGGCGTTCCCTCAGGGAATACCACTCAGGCATTGCTAATTCAAAAGAACGTAAACTAAGAAAAATGGCAAAAAAAGTAGAAGTAAAAGAACTCCTCGAAGCAGGTGTGCATTTCGGCCACCTTACAAGAAAATGGAATCCCAACATGGCTCCCTACATCTATATGGAGCGCAACGGGATCCACGTTATCAATCTTTACAAGACCACGGCTAAGTTAGAAGATGCCTGTGAGGCCCTCAAGAAGATCGCCTCTTCCGGCAGAAAGATCCTCTTTGTAGCCACCAAGAAACAGGCAAAAGATATCGTAGCGGAAAAAGTAGCTGCGGTAAACATGCCCTACATTACCGAAAGGTGGCCTGGTGGTATGCTGACCAATTTTGTGACCATCCGTAAGGCGGTTAAGAAAATGGCCTCCATCGATCGTATGAAGAAAGACGGTACCTTCAACACCCTCTCCAAGAAAGAGCGTTTGCAGGTCGACCGTTTGAGGGCAAAGCTCGAAAAGAACCTCGGGTCAATCTCCGAGATGACCAGATTACCAGGTGCTTTGTTTATCGTTGATACTATGCGCGAGCACATCGCCGTCAAAGAAGCACAGAAACTGAACATCCCCATCTTCGCCATGGTGGATACCAATTCAGATCCGAGACCGATCGACTTCGTAATCCCTTCCAACGATGATGCCTCCAAATCTATCGAGATCATCATGACGGCTGTTACCAATGCTGTGGCGGAAGGTCTTTCCGAGCGCAAATCAGAGAAACAAGCCGATGAGGAAGGCAAGGAGCCCAAGGCACCAAAAGCTAAAAAGAAAGCAGCTCCTGTTGTAGAAGAGGATGAGGAAGAGGTTGAAACAAAAGCGCAAGTGGCCCCGGAAGTAGAGGACATCGCTGAAGAGATAGAGGAAGAAGTACAGAAAGAAGCGCCTAAGAAGGCTAAAAAACAAGCCTCAGATGACCTCACCAAGGTAGAGGGAATAGGCCCCAAGATCTCTGAAGTCTTCAAGAAAGCCGGGATCAAAACTTTTGCTGAACTGGCCGACAAAACGGAAGATGACCTCAGGGCCATCCTGGCCGATGCCGGCTCCAGGTACGCTTCCAAGAATCCCGCTTCATGGCCTAAACAGGCCAAGATGGCTGCCGAAGGTAAATGGGATGAGTTGAAGGAATGGCAGGACAATGCCAAGGCAGGCGTAGAATAAAACAATAGCATTTAATTTATACAACACCGCCATAGACTGGCGACAATAAAAAACGAGACAATGGTAAAGATTACCGCTGCAGACGTAAACACGCTGAGAAAGACCACAGGGGCTGGAATGATGGATTGTAAGAATGCCCTGGTTGAAGCCGAAGGGGACTTTGACAAAGCCATAGAGATACTCCGCAAAAAAGGACAGAAGGTCGCCGCCAAAAGAGCAGACCGCGAATCCTCTGAAGGAGCTGCCATAGCCAAGGTCAACGACAATAAGACCGAGGGTGTGATCATCTCCCTGAATTGCGAGACCGACTTCGTGGCTAAGAACGATTCTTTTGTGTCCCTGGCCAACGAATTGGCAGATATGGCTTTGAAATTCGAGGATAAGGATTCTTTTCTCAAAGCAGATTACAACGGCATTACCGTGCAGGAAAAGCTCACCGAGCAGACCGGCGTTATCGGCGAGAAGATCGAGATTGGAGGATTCAGGAAACTCACCGCCCCCTTTGTCGGATCTTACATTCACGCAGGAAATAAGATCGCTACCCTGGTGGGTCTCTCTGCTGCCGTTAATGGTGCAGAAGAAGCCGCCAAGGACGTGGCCATGCAGGCTGCTGCGATGAATCCCGTGGCACTGGACGCCTCCGGAGTGGATCAGGAGACCATAGACAAGGAAATCGAGATCGCCAAGGATCAGTTGAGGCAGGAAGGCAAGCCCGAAGACATGCTCGACAAGATCGCCCAGGGTAAATTAAAGCGTTTCTTTAAAGACAATACCCTGGTGAACCAGGATTTCATCAAAGACAGCAAACAAAGTGTTGCCCAGTATGTGAAGTCTGTGGATCCCAAACTGGAAGTTACCGCATTTGAACGCGTAGCCCTCGGGTAAGAACTGAAAGACCCAAAGAGATAACCGCCTCCCTTTTCGGAGGCGGTTTTTTTATAGATGTAGCCGGGTAACTCTCAAGGTAAGGGCATTTTCCGGAGGAGTGTCTTATTCGGTGAACATGCACCCAGGGAAGGACAGGCTGCCGGTATTACCCCTCAGGAGGATCTCCATTCCACCCCCCTCTGTCAACTATAAGGTGAAATCTATCCCTCAAGATTAAAGGGAAGTATAGGGAATTGGCTCCAATTATTTTGATTATTTTTGTCTGCAAATCGGGATAAACATGGCATATAAAAGGATCCTTCTCAAACTTAGCGGCGAGGCCCTGATGGGAGAAAAGCAATACGGGATAGACCCCAGCAGACTGGCAGCTTACGCCGATGAGATCAAGACGGTCGTGGACAAGGGCATTGAAGTCGCCATCGTCATCGGAGGAGGAAACATCTTTCGCGGACTCGCAGGGGCCAGCAGTGGAATGGACCGGGTACAGGGAGACCACATGGGGATGCTGGCCACCATCATCAACGGTTTGGCCCTGCAAAGTGCCCTAGAGGATAAAGGTGTGCAGACCCGGTTACAGTCGGCCATAAAGATCAATGAAGTGGCTGAACCCTTCATCAGGAGGAGGGCCATGAGGCACCTGGAGAAAGGGCGGGTAGTCATCTTCGGGGGTGGCACCGGCAACCCTTACTTTACTACCGACTCAGCCGCAGTACTCAGGGCCATTGAAGTAGAAGCAGACGTAATCCTCAAAGGAACCCGGGTGGATGGAATTTACACCAGCGACCCCGAGAAGGACAAGAATGCCACCAAGTTCGACACTATCTCCTTTAATGAGGTCCTTCGCAAGGGCTTAAAAGTGATGGATACCACCGCCTTTACCCTGAGCCAGGAAAACGAACTGCCTATCGTGGTCTTTGACATGAATAAAAAAGGGAACCTGCTCAAGATCGTTTCGGGCCAGAACATCGGAACGGTCGTCAACCTTTAGGTTTTAAAAAATTGTGTTATTTTGTTTATAAATTCAGATCATGAACGAAGAGGTTGATTTTGTCATAGACACTGCCAAAGAAAGTATGGATGCCGCCATAACGCACCTGGAAAAGGAGCTGGTAAAGATACGCGCCGGGAAGGCCAGCCCGGCCATGCTGTCTTCTGTTATGGTAGAATATTACGGGTCAATGACACCCCTGGCTCAGGTCTCCAACATCAATACTCCGGACGCCAGGACCATCTCCGTACAGCCCTGGGAAAAAAGCATGCTGCAGGTAATAGAGACAGCCATCATGAACGCCAACCTGGGTTTTAACCCTATGAACAACGGGGATTTTGTCATTATCAATGTTCCCCCTCTGACCGAAGAGCGAAGACTCCAACTGGTGAAACAGGCCAAGGGCGAAGCCGAAGATGCAAAGGTGAGCGTACGGAGCGCCAGGCAGGAAGCCAATAAAGAGATCAAAAACCTCGATATCTCAGAAGATCTGGAAAAGAATGCCGTTATCGACATTCAGGAACTTACAGACAGCTATGTCACAAAGATCGATAAGATCCTGGAATTGAAGGAGGCAGAGATCATGAAGGTCTGAGATCTTGTATTAAAGTTCACCTACATCTCTTGTCCAGAGAGGTACCAGGCAATCACAGCTGAGATGAGGGCGATGGTGCAGAGGATGATCAGAAAACGATATACCTTTCGTTCGAATTTCCAGAATTTTTTGTGTTCAGTCATTACGTCCTTCCTTTCTCATCCCTGAAGTTACCCTTCTAAAGGTACGTGTTTCCAACACAACCGGAATGCCGTATTTCCCCCTCCTGCGTTAGGAACACTCCCCTTCATTTTCTACCTTTGAGCCGCCCTGGAAAAGTCCGATGCCCTCAGGCAGCATAAGGTCTTTTCCCCAATGGGAAATGGACTTAGCCCGGAGTAGCTGCCGGGTATTTTACGCAACGAATGGTAGCAAAACTCACACAGAATTTTTGGACCAGGACGGCGAGGATCATCCTCAGAAACCGGATCCTGATCCTGGTGATCATCGCCGCCATCACTGTTTTCTTTGGGTTTCAATGGCAAAACATGCGTTTTTCCAATACGGAGGCCAACCTGCTTCCCGATGACCACCCTACTAACGTGGAATACGAGGAATTCCTCAAACGCTTCGGGGAAGAGGGAAACGCCATTGTTCTAGCCGTTCGGGATTCGTCATTCTTCACCCCTGAAAAGTTCAATCGCTGGAATGTGCTCAGCAAGCAGTTGGCGGCCTTTCCTGAGGTCGACTTTGTGATCTCGACAGATAATCTTCAGGAACTGGTAAAGGATAACGAACGGCAGGAATTCGTTATGCAGCCCTTCCTTTCAGAACCCCCCGAGACCCAGCAGGAGCTGGACAGTCTGAAATCACACCTGTTCAACGACCTGCCTTTTTACGACCAGCTGCTTTTCAATAAAAAAAGCGGGACTATCAGGACGATCGTTTACATGGACAAGGACATTGTGAATACCTCTGTGAGGAAGGATTTCATCCTGAACGATTTCACCACCCTGATTCAAAATTTCGAGGGAGAGACCAGCCTGGATGTACGGGTATCCGGAATGCCTTACATCCGGACCATGAATTCCCAGAACATCATCGATGAGATCGGAATGTTCATCACCGCTGCCCTGGTGGTGACGTCCCTTATTTTCTTTTTCTTCTTTCGGAGCTTCAGGGCTACGTTTATTTCCATGTGCGTAGTGATCATCGGTGTCATGTGGGCCTTCGGGGTCCTGGGATTACTGAGGTACGAGATTACCGTACTCACTGCCCTGATCCCGCCTCTGATCATTGTCATAGGTATCCCTAATTGTATTTTCCTGATCAACAAGTACCAGCAGGAGGTCAAAAAGCACGGCAACCAGGCGCTTTCCCTCCAAAGGGTAATCTCCAAGATCGGAAATGCTACCCTGATGACCAACATCACTACGGCCTCGGGTTTTGCCACCTTTATCATCACTGACAGCAAACTACTCACCGAGTTCGGGATCGTAGCTTCCATCAACATTATCTTTATTTTCATCCTTTCCCTGCTGATCATTCCCATCATCTACAGTTTTATGGCCCTGCCGAAAACAAAGCACCTGAAACACCTCAATAAGCGATGGATAGACGCCTTTGTCAACTGGATGGAACGTATCGTACGGGAAAGAAGGATCAGTGTCTATGCCACCACCGTGGTCTTGCTGGTGGTGAGCATCATAGGGATCTACCAGATACGGATCTCGGGCAGCCCCATAGAAGACATGCCCAAAAAGGCCGATTTTTTTCAGGATATCCGGTTTTTTGAACAAGAATTTGACGGGATCATGCCGGTGGAGATCGTGATCGATACGGAGCGCAAGAATGGAGTGCTAAGACCTGCCAACCTCCGGAGAATGGAAGAACTGAGTGAGGTAATCCGGGATTTTCCGGAATTATCGAGGCCTACTTCGGTAGTAGAGCTTGTCAAATACTCTAAACAGGCCTTCTACAGTGGGATCCCCAAATACTATCAGTTGCCCACTTCCCAGGAGAATACTTTTATCATGGACGTGGCAAGGAAATCGAAAGGCGACAGCGATTTGCTGAAGAACTTTGTCGACAGCACCGGGCAAGTGGCCCGGATCACCACCTATATCAAGGACGTGAAGACCGAGCGCATGGAGGAGATAGAATCCAGATTACTGGAAAACCTGCAAAAGACCTTTCCCGAAGATCGCTACCAGACCTCTATGACCGGAAAAGCCTTGCTTTTCCTGAAGGGGACGAAGTACCTGGTCAAGAACCTGATCCTGTCGTTGTCCCTGGCCATCTTCCTGATCGCTCTGTTTATGGCCTACCTATTCAGGTCTTTCAGGATGATCGTGATCTCCCTGATCCCTAACCTGCTTCCTCTGCTCATAACCGCTGGAGTGATGGGTTTCGTTGGGGTACCGATCAAACCATCCACCATACTGGTCTTCAGTATTGCCTTTGGTATCTCCGTAGACGATACTATCCACTTTTTGGCCAAGTACAGGCAGGAACTGTCCACTAACCGTTGGAGGATACAGAAATCTGTGTACGCCGCCCTGAGGGAGACCGGGGTGAGTATGTTTTACACCTCCATTGTCCTTTTCTTTGGGTTTTCAGTATTTGTGTTGTCCAGTTTCGGGGGTACCCTTGTCTCCGCTACTTTATTGTTCGCCATGCTCGCCAACCTGATCCTGTTGCCTTCCCTCCTGCTCTCTTTAGAGCGCAGCATTGCCAACAAGGCCGTTCTGAAGGAACCCCAGATAGACATTCTCCCCAAGGAAGAACTCTCCGAGAACGAAAGCCTGTAGCCCTTGCAAACACGGCAGTAATTCTGAGAGTTCACACCTCCTAGTTTTCGCCAAAGGACTATCTTTGCGGGGTTAACCAGAAATCGCACGATATGGCCATGACGCAGATAAAAACCCTGTTGCAGGCAGCCCCCGAGAGCCAGGCTGTGGAGGTAAATGGATGGGTAAAGACCTTCAGGAGCAATCGTTTTATCGCCCTTAATGACGGGTCTACCCTGCAGAACATCCAATGCGTTGTCGATTTTGAAAACTTTGAGGATGACCTCCTGAAAAAGATCGCCACAGGTGCCGCGATCAACATCAAAGGGAAACTGGTGGAGAGTCAGGGAAAAGGTCAGGCTGTGGAGATACAGGTAGAAGAGCTCCATATTCACGGTACTGCTGATCCTGAGACCTATCCCATTCAGCCTAAGAAACACTCCATGGAATTCCTTAGGGAGCAGGCCCATTTGAGGGTGCGCACCAACACCTTTGCCGCCGTAATGCGGGTGAGATCAGCCCTGTCTTTCGCCATCCACCAGTATTTTCAGAAGAATGGCTTCTATTACATGCACGCCCCGATCATCACTGGATCGGATGCCGAAGGAGCCGGAGAGATGTTCAGGGTATCTACCCTCGACCCAAAAAATCCTCCCCTTACCGAAGATGGAAACGTGGATTTCTCAGAGGATTTTTTCGGGAAGGAGACTAACCTTACGGTGTCGGGGCAGCTGGAAGCCGAAGCCTACGCAATGGGCCTTGGAAAGGTCTACACCTTTGGACCGACCTTCCGGGCCGAAAATTCAAACACTTCCAGGCACCTGGCAGAATTCTGGATGATAGAGCCCGAAATGGCCTTTTACGACCTCCAGGCGAATATGGACCTGGCAGAGGATTTTATCAAAGAAGTACTGCGCTATGTGCTGGCCAACTGTGAGGAAGATTTGAAGTTCCTGGAAAAGAGACTGTTGGACGAAGAGAAAACCAAGCCCCAAAATGAACGCAGCGACCTCTCCCTGATAGAAAAGCTCAGGTTTGTGATCGACAACAAATTCGTACGGGTTACCTACACTGAAGCCATCGACATCCTCAGGAACAGCAAGCCAAATAAAAAGAAGAAGTTCCAGTATCCGATTGATGCCTGGGGAGCCGATCTCCAGAGTGAACACGAGCGTTATCTGGTGGAAAAGCACTTTAATCGCCCGGTCATCCTATTCGATTATCCGGCAAAGATCAAGGCCTTTTACATGCGGCTCAACGAGGACGGCAAGACCGTAAGAGCCATGGACATACTTTTCCCCGGCATAGGAGAGATCGTAGGAGGATCTCAGCGGGAAGAAAGGCTGGAAGTGCTACTGGACAAGATCAAGGATCTGGGCATCGAAGAGGAGGAGCTCTGGTGGTACCTAGACCTTCGCAGATATGGTACTGCGGTTCACAGCGGGTTTGGGCTCGGTTTTGAGCGCCTCGTCCAATTCACTACGGGTATGGGCAATATCAGGGATGTTATCCCATTTCCCAGAACACCACAAAATGCGGAGTTCTAGAGGGAAAATCACTACTTTTATGTAAAGAGAAGTTCTAGCCCCAATGCTGAAACAACACTTACAATTTAAACTTTCTCAGAAGCTTTCTCCTCAGCAGATACAGCTGATGAAGCTGATCCAGTTGCCCACCCAGGCCTTCGAACAGCGGTTGAAACAGGAGTTGGAGGAAAATCCCGCCCTCGAGGCCGGCAAAGAGGAGACCAGTTCCTATGAGGATGAGTTTGAGGATGTGTACGAAGGGGAGAACGACAGCGAGACCATCAATACCGAAGACATCAATATCGATGACTACCTGAGCGATGACGAGATCCCCGATTACCGAACACGCACCAGCAACTACAGCGCTGACGACGAGGAGAAGACCGTCCCCTATGCTGCAGGGATCTCCTTCAACCAATACCTCATCAACCAATTGAATACCTTTTACCTCAGTGACGAGGAATGGGCCATTGCGGAGTTCCTGGTAGGCAGCGTGGACGAAAGCGGGTATATCCGTCGACCGGTAAGCGACATCATGGACGATCTGGCCTTTACCCAGAATATCTACACAGACCAGCAGACCATTGAAAAAGTCCTGGATATCGTGCAGGAACTCGATCCTCCCGGAGTGGCGGCGCGGTCTCTGGACGAATGCCTGCTCATACAGCTCAGGCGCAAGGACCCTTCACCGAATGTGGAACTCGCCATACAGATCCTGGAGAAATCCTTTGATCACTTTACCAAGAAGCACTATAAGAAACTGCTGCAGAAACACAACATCTCAGAAGAGGAGCTGAAAGGTGCCATTGGGGAGATCGAAAAACTAAACCCAAAACCCGGGGGATCCTATTCGGGGAATAACAGGATTATCGAGCATATTGTGCCGGACTTTTCAATCAGGATCGTGGACGGGGAACTCGACCTGAGCCTGAACAGCAGGAACGCTCCGGAACTTCATGTCTCCAAGGAATACAGCAACATGCTCGCCGGTTATAAAAACGCCAAGGAGCGTTCTAAATCACAAAAGGACGCTGTCCTCTTTATCAAGCAAAAGCTGGATGCGGCCAAGTGGTTCATAGATGCGATCCGGCAACGACAGCAAACGCTCTACGTCACCATGAATGCCATCATGGAATACCAGAAGGAGTATTTCCTCACCGGGGATGAACGCAAACTCCGTCCCATGATCCTGAAAGATATAGCCGATGCCATCGATATGGATGTCTCCACGGTCTCCAGGGTAGCTAACAGCAAGTACGTGGATACACCTTATGGCACCAAGCTCATTAAGGAGTATTTTTCCGAGGCCATGAAGAACGAACAGGGGGAGGACGTGTCCACCAAGGAGATCAAAAAGATCCTGGAAACAGTGGTGAGAGATGAACCCAAACGAAAACCCCTCACAGACGACAAACTCGCTTCCATCCTTAAGGAAAAGGGGTATCCTATTGCCAGGAGAACCGTGGCCAAATACAGGGAACAGCTGGGTATCCCTGTGGCCAGATTAAGAAAAGAGATCTGATGCGCTTGCTCTCTCAATTGATCTCGTACATCTTCCACCCTCTCTTTGTGCCCCTTGCCGGAACGGTTTCCTATTTCCTCATCACCCCCAAATACACCACCCTGGAAATGCGAAGCGGCAATATCCTGCCCGTCTTTATCCTCACCATCATCATTCCCATCCTCAGCTTTTTTATTCTCAA
>CBDTYM010000031.1:0-22040 GCA_965364605.1 uncultured Muriicola sp. | reverse complement strand
TTGCGGCCACCTGGGAAGGCTGGCACAGGGCGGAAAGTGGGGTATTGCTGCCGAATTTCCACAAAGTAGGCCCTATAAAACTGGATTTGGGACCGGTACAAGCCCGGAAATAGAACTTACTAACTTCTGAGTTGTTTCTTCAATTCCTCCATAGATTGCTGCAACTGCCGCAGGAGGCCGCTCTCGGTTGTTGCATCCACCCCGAAGGTGATCTTACTGCTGACCTGCCATAATTCCTGGATCTGATGGGGCTCTATTTCATAAGGGGGATAGGCTTCATTGAGGGATACAAGGACTACGCCACCTGAATTCGGCCGGCGTTCAATTTTCTTGACCATTACTGAATCCTGCAGGACCACCACATAGATCTTGTTGGAATTCACGTCGCTCAGGTCTTCTACGGCTCTGGCGAGTACCCATTCCCCGGGTTTGAGGTTGGGGAGCATACTATCTCCCTCCACCTGAAATCCTCTGTAGGTGGCATTGCGGAATTCAGGAATAGGAAGGTCAAAAGCCGGTAATTGCCGATACCAGCTGGTATCGTGTATATTTTGTGGGTACCCGGCAGCGGCCTTGGCATTCACGAGCACCATATTTTCATTTTCGGAAGAATCCACCGTAACTACTTTGGGGATCACACTTGTGTTCGAAGACTCTATGTATTGCTGTTCACTTTCCCCGTAAAGCCAAAGGGGATTTACCTTGAAATGCTTTAAAAGGCTCGCCACCACCTTGCCGGATAGTTTGGTGCGCCCCCGTTCTATGTCGGCGGTGGTGTTCGATACCCCGAGCAGTGCTGCGAAATCAGCCTGGGTGTATCCCAATTCCCTTCTCAGATCGGTAAAGCGCTTGATGGTAATTTCGTTTTCCATGGTCTCTTCGATTTATGGCCCTGACAACAGGAGCGTCACATCAAAGATACACAATATGGAATATTTCCAAAATTTAATTAGGAATATTTCCATATTATGGAATATATCCATATTTTTGGATTATGTACAACCAGTGAGTAGAGACTCAAAATTTATATGGCTATGACTCATAATGAGAAACACCGCTTTTACGATGGGAGTTTTAATGGCTTCCTCACCATCCTGTTCGATGTCGCATACAATGGTCTCCAGGTAGACAGTGTATCCCGCAAGGAAAAAAATCAGGATGGCCTTTTTCCACAACCCGATCACGTAGACACCCGCCCCAAAGATGCGCTCCACCTCTGGGAGCTGATGCGGGCACGTAACTACGGCGCCTTGAAAACCCTTTATTTTGCATTTATGAGCGGGCAAGAACATATCGAAAACCGCCTGCTCTCTTTTTTCAGGGATTGGTTCGCCAGGGAGACCGGGGCTTCGGATATAAGCTATGACCTCAAATACAGGGAATTATACCGCCTTGCTGGCCAGGTCGAAAAAGAGAAGAATACCCTGGAACGCAAACTTTTACTTCAAAATGGTGCCGAGGGTCCTTGCATTCGTATGGTCAGGCCCAAGTACAATGTGCTGCCGTTAATCTCTAAGTATCTCAGGACCAGGTTTCGGGAAAAGGAGTGGTCTGTTTTTGACCTCGGTCGGAAATACGGGATTCACCACGAGCATGGGAATATCTCTTTCATTCCTCTGAGAAAGGAACACTTACGACCATTACAGGTAAGCGGAGCTGAAGAGCCTTCCAGGTCAGAAGGTTCCTATGTCGGGGTATTCGCCTAAAACCAAAAGTGGTTTTTTAACAGTTGACCGTAAGAGATTTGTATTATGCCAACGGCTTATCGGAGCCTCAAAAATTAAAATGGAATTAACAATACCGGGGAGTGAGCCCCCTTCCTTTTTATAGTTCAAAAGAGTACCTTTGCAACTTTGCCGATTTGCATGACCCATTTCGAAGAACACATAGAAGTAAAAGGTGCCCGTGTTCACAACCTCAAGGATATAGACGTAAGCATCCCCCGGGAACAACTGGTAGTCATCACTGGTCTATCGGGTAGTGGTAAGTCTTCTCTGGCTTTTGACACCATCTATGCAGAAGGACAAAGGCGCTATATAGAGACCTTCTCGGCCTACGCCCGGCAGTTTCTGGGTGGTTTGGAACGGCCGGATGTCGATAAGATCGACGGCCTGTCCCCTGTGATCGCCATCGAACAGAAAACGACATCCAAATCCCCCCGCTCCACAGTAGGCACCATCACTGAAGTTTATGACTTCCTCCGCCTGCTTTACGCCCGGGCTGCAGACGCATATAGTTACGAAACAGGGGAAAAAATGGTCAGCTATTCCGATGAGCAGATCCGGGAGCTCATCCTATCTACCTTTAACGGGCAGCGCATCAATATCCTCGCCCCTGTGGTCAAATCCCGAAAGGGACATTACCGGGAGCTCTTCGAACAAATCGCCAAGCAGGGCTTTGTTAAAGTTAGGGTAGACGGGGAACTTAAGGACCTGCAGAAAGGAATGAAAGTAGACCGTTACAAGACCCATGACATTGAGATTGTGGTAGACCGCCTTGCGATCGAAGCTGACCCCGACCTCGAAAAGCGGCTGGCTGAGTCCATCAACACCGCTATGTACAGTGGGAATGACACCATGATGGTCCTCGCCGAAGGGGAAGCCGAGCCCCGTTATTTCAGCCGGGACTTGATGTGTCCCACCACCGGAATCTCCTACCCCTCCCCCGAACCGAACACTTTTTCATTCAATTCCCCCAAAGGAATGTGTGAGGAATGCAACGGCCTGGGTCATACGTACGAGGTCAACGTTCAAAAGATCTTTCCAAACAAAAAACTATCCATTGCGGGAGGGGGTATCGCACCCCTTGGAGAATACAAGAAATCCTGGGCCTTCAAACAACTGGAGACCATCGCCAAAAGGTATGATTTCGATCTGAAAGACCCTATTGACAAGATCCCTGAAGAGGCTATGGAGGTTATCCTTTACGGGGGAAAAGAGCGATTTGTGGTGGATTCCAAGTCACTGGGGGTCAGTCGGGATTACACCATCGACTACGAAGGGATCGCACACTTTATCAAGAATCAATTTAACAGCTCTGATTCGACATCCATCAAACGCTGGGCTAAGGAATATATGGACAAGGGGCGCTGCCCCGAATGCGATGGTTCCAGGCTGAAGAAAGCCTCCCTTAATTTTCGGATAGGAGATAAGAATATCGCTGAGCTGGCAGCCATGGATATCGCAGAACTCGCCCAGTTTTTTGAGGGCCTGGAAAAATCCCTGTCCGGAAACCAGAAGCTCATCGCCGAGGAGATCATTAAAGAGATCAGGAACCGGGTTCAGTTTTTGCTGGACGTGGGTCTGAACTACCTGTCCCTGAACAGGAGTTCGAAATCCCTTTCAGGAGGGGAAGCCCAGCGAATCAGACTGGCTACCCAGATCGGCTCACAGCTCGTAGGGGTGCTCTATATCCTCGATGAACCCAGCATTGGCTTGCACCAACGGGACAATGGGCGATTGATTCGTTCCCTTTTGGCTTTGAGGGACATCGGAAATTCCATTTTGGTGGTGGAACACGACAAGGACATGATCGAAAGCGCAGACCACGTGATCGATATAGGTCCAAGGGCCGGAAAACACGGAGGAGAGATCATTTCTGAAGGTTCTCCCGCAGAATTGAAACAACACGACACGCTTACTGCGGATTACCTGACCGGCAAAAAGGAGATCCCCATTCCCAAAAAGAGAAGGAAGGGCAATGGCAAGGAGATTGTTCTGGAAGGGTGCACCGGCAATAACCTAAAGAACGTTACAGTGCGCTTTCCCCTGGGGAAGATGATTGGGGTAAGTGGGGTTAGCGGGAGTGGTAAATCTACTCTTGTGAATGAAACCCTCTACCCTATCATGAATGCGCATTATTTTAACGGGGTCAAGAAACCGATGCCGTATAAAAAGATCAGCGGTCTTGAACATATAGACAAGGTGATCGACATCAACCAGTCGCCCATAGGACGCACGCCTCGGTCCAATCCGGCCACTTATACCGGTGTTTTCAGCGAAATCAGATCCCTATTTACCAAAACACCGGAAGCCGCTATCAGGGGTTATAAACCGGGGCGTTTCAGTTTTAACGTCAAAGGAGGACGGTGCGAAACCTGCCAGGGTGGTGGTTTAAGGGTGATCGAAATGAATTTCCTGCCCGATGTCTATGTGGAATGCGAGACTTGCAACGGCAAGCGCTTTAACAGGGAAACACTGGAGATTCGCTTCAAGGGAAAATCCATAGCCGATGTCCTGGACATGACCATAGATGAGGCTGTCGACTTTTTCGAGAACATTCCCAAGATATACCGAAAGCTGAAAACTATTCAGGATGTGGGACTTGGGTATATTTCGCTGGGGCAGCAGTCGACCACCCTCTCAGGAGGTGAGGCGCAGCGGGTGAAATTGGCCACAGAACTCTCCAAACGTGATACCGGCAATACCTTTTACATTTTGGACGAGCCTACCACAGGGCTTCATTTTGAGGATATCCGGGTCCTGATGGAGGTGCTGAACCGCCTGGTGGACAAAGGCAACACCATACTGATCATAGAACACAACATGGATGTCATTAAAATGGTGGACCACATCATAGACATCGGCTATGAGGGCGGCCGGGGAGGTGGCGAGATCGTCGCCGTGGGTACACCGGAAGAAGTGGCTGCAGATGACAAGAGCTACACGGCCCAATATTTAAGAAAAGAATTGGATCTTGCATTGAGCCATTGAAAATTGTTTTACGACCTTTATAATGTGAGCGCATAACTAGCGTTTTAGTGAATAAGGCATGAGAAAGGAGAAACACCACAAAGGCTGGAACGAGATAAAAACCAACGATTCCTGGGCGATCTTTAAGATCATGGGGGAATTTGTCAATGGGTTTGAAAAGATGAGTGCCATAGGGCCTTGTGTGACTATTTTCGGCTCTGCACGCACCAAACCCGGGGATGTATACTACGAGCTGGCAGTCATGATTGCCAAGAGGGTGGCCCAGGCAGGCTACGGGATCATCACGGGAGGTGGCCCGGGGATCATGGAAGCGGGGAATAAGGGAGCACACCTGGCAGGCGGAACTTCCGTAGGTCTCAATATTGACTTGCCCTTTGAACAGCACGATAACCCCTACATAGACAATGACAAGAGCCTCGACTTCGACTACTTTTTTGTTCGGAAGGTGATGTTTGTAAAATATTCCCAGGGCTTTGTGGTCATGCCGGGGGGGTTTGGTACCCTCGATGAGCTCTTCGAGGCCATTACCCTTATCCAGACCAATAAAATAGGCCGGTTTCCGATCATACTGGTCGGCTCTGATTTTTGGGCAGGACTGATGGATTGGATCAAGAATACCATGCTGGAAGCAAAAAATATCAGTCCGGAAGACCTCGACCTGGTGAAGACAGCAGATTCTGCCGAAGAAGTGGTAGAGATCATAGACGCTTTCTATAAAGGACATACCCTTAGCCCTAATTTCTAATTCTTCTATGACGCAAAGACATAGTACCGCATCCTTCGTTTGTCTTTGCCTGTCCTGTCTGTTCGGGATATATTCTGTCTTTTCCCAGCACACGAACAACCTGAAGGCCGATCTGGACCCCGAGACACAGGAGATCGATATCCAGCAGGAATTCACTTACCAGAACAATTCTAAAGACACCCTCAAAGTCATCTATTTTAATGACTGGGCCCACTCCTACTCCAGCAAGAAAACGGCCCTGGCCAAACGTTTTGCCGAAGATTTCAAAAAAAGCCTTCACCTGGCCAAGGATGATGAGAGAGGCTATACGCGAATTTTCGGGATGTCGGATTTTGAATTCAGGAACCTGAACTGGAAGCGGACAGACCAGATAGACATCATCGAGGTAAAGCTCAACCAGCCCCTGCCCCCCGGAGAATCCATAAAAATGTACTTTACCTATACAGTGGTACTTCCACCAGATCGCTATACCCCATATGGTTACAATTCCCGGGGGGGTTACTACTTGAAGGACTGGTACCTTACCCCGGCGGTTCACAACGGTTCCTGGCAGTTGTACTCCAACAAGAACCTGGAGGACCTCTATACCGGGATCACAAATACAACCATAGAGCTGACGTTCCCGAACAATTTATATCTGGGGACAAACTTCAACGAAGTAAACATTACCAATTACCCTTCCAAACAGGTAGCCACCTTAAAAGGGGTCAAGCGCAAGAGTTGTGATGTCATCCTGAATGCCACAAACAGATTCGTCAAACACGTCACCCCCTATCTCATTGTGGTGACCGATATACGATCGCCCAAATACGAAGAAACATCCCAGGGCATTTCTATCAATCGAATCACCCAGTTCATACACGAGAACCTGGGGGATTTTCCGTACGAACAATTGCTGGTCAGTGAAACGGATTTCAATAAGAACCCCCTCTACGGCCTCAATCAGCTTCCGTCCTTTATCAGACCCTACCAGGAGCAATTTCAGTTTGAGATGAAATTCCTCAAGACAGCCATTTTGAGCTATCTGAGGGAGACCCTGTTTCTCAATCCCAGAAAAGAACAGTGGGTGTCAGATGCCATGGTCAATTACCTCATGATCAACTTCGTCGACACCTATTACCCAGACCAGAAACTGTTGGGCAAACTATCCTCACTCTGGCCCATAAGCACTTTTAACCTGGCCCAGATGCCCTTCAATGATCAGTATCCTTTTTTATATATGCTGACGGCCCGCAAGAACCTGGACCAGCGCCTGACCACCCCTAATGACTCCCTGATCAAATTCAATCAGAAAATTGCAAATACCTATAAAGCCGGACTTGGATTGGCATACCTTTCGGCCTATACGAGCAAGGAAGAGGTAAGCCGGAGTGTCAGGGAGTTCTACGACACCTATAAACTCCAACCGGTCACCTCTGAGGATTTTGAGAACGTCCTTCAAAAAAACGCTACCAAAGATGTGGATTGGTTCTTCGATACTTACGTGGAAACTGATAAGCGCATCGACTTTAAGATCAAGAAGGTCAACAAGGAAGAGGACAGCCTTGAAGTGGTCCTCAAGAACAAAAGCGGGACCAACGTACCAATTTCCCTATTCGGATTGCGTAATGACAGCGTAGTCTCCAGCTATTGGTTCTCGGATGTCAGGAAAATCGATACCGTGGCCATACCCAACCTGCAGGAAGACAGGTTGGTGCTGAACTACGACCAGAAGATTCCGGAATTCAATCAGAGAGACAACTGGAAATCCCTGAGCGGTTTTTTCTCCAGTAACAAAAAACTCAAACTGCAGTTCCTGAAGGATTCTGAGAACCCGTACTACAACCAGGTGTTTTATATGCCCGTCGCGGGATTCAATGTCTACGACGGAATATCTCCGGGATTGAGATTCTCTAATAAGGTATTGTTAGAAAGGCCTTTTATCTTCAGCATTGCCCCATCCTTTGCCCTCAAGGAGCGTTCTCTTGTAGGAAATGCAGGGATCAACTATCGGAAATATTTGCAGAAGAGCGGTTTGTATGTCATGAATTTCAGTTTGAATGCGTCCAGTTTTCACTTCCAGACCAATTCGCGATACAGTACGATCACTCCGGCCTTTGGCCTGGGATGGAGACCTGACGACCTGATATCCAATGAACGAAAATCCCTCGTATTCCGCTATGTTAACGTCTTCAGGGATATCGACCCATCCCTCTCTATTGAAACAGATCCCGATTACGGCGTCTTCAACGTAAGGTACAACCACTACAACAACGGGATCATCAATTTCTTCTCCTGGTTTGTCGATGCCCAGCACGCAGCGAACTTCAGCAAGGTGGCCCTGAATTTTGAATACCGAAAATTGTTTGACAACAACAGGCAATTGAACCTGAGGTTCTTCGCAGGCAAGTTCCTGAAGAACGATACGAATTCAGATTTTTTCAGTTTCGCCCTCGATCGGCCCACAGACTACCTCTTCGATTACAACTACCTGGGTCGATCCGAGGAATCAGGGATCACGAGTCAGCAGATCATCATTGCGGAAGGTGGTTTCAAGTCCCAGCTGGAAAATCCTTTTGCCAACGACTGGATCGCGACTGTCAATGCGAGTTTTAATCTATGGCGCTGGGTAGAACTTTACGGAGATGCAGGTTATGTGAGGAATCGGGGGATCGATCCCAGGTTTGTGTACGATTCCGGGATCCGCCTGAACCTGGTAACCGATTATTTCGAACTGTACTTCCCTCTCTATTCGAATAACGGGTGGGAGATCGCCCAACCCGCCTATGACCAAAAGATCCGATTTTTGGTGACCCTGAGCCCGAAGACCCTGATAGGATTATTTACCAGAAAGTGGTTTTAATTTTTAAATTATTCTTAATTTAAAGCAGATTAAGCCGGCATCCTTTTAAAGAATCGTAATTTGAATACAAATTATTGACAAATTGTTAATCATATTAAGATCCCAGGGGTTGTAAAAATCTTGGTTTTTTGATAATTTCGACAAAATTTTAGTATGGACCCAAAGCTTCAGACCAGCGAGGATATTTCCTTTGACGAATTCCGAAAGCAGATCTTGCACGACTATGAGATCGCTGTCAAGAGCAGGGAATGCAGTTTGCTGGGCAGGCGTGAGGTCCTAACTGGAAAGGCCAAGTTCGGGATCTTCGGGGATGGAAAGGAATTGCCACAGCTGGCGATGGCCAGGGCATTTAAAAATGGGGATTTCAGAAGCGGTTATTACAGGGACCAGACCTTTATGATGGCGCTCGGCCTTCTCTCTCCGAAAGAATTTTTTCACGGCCTGTATGCCACCACCGATTTGGAAAAAGAGCCTATGAGTGCAGGCCGGCAGATGGGAGGCCATTTTGGTACCTACAGCCTGCAGGAGGATGGCAGCTGGAAGGACCTTACCAAACAGAAAAACAGCAGTCCGGATATCTCTCCCACGGCCGGTCAAATGCCCCGCTTACTTGGCCTGGCACTTGCTTCCAAGGTATATCGAAACGGGAAGGGACTAAACGGAGATAAATTTTCGGACAACGGAAATGAAGTAGCCTGGGGAACCATCGGCAACGCCAGTACGAGTGAAGGTCATTTTTTTGAGACGATCAACGCCGGGGGTGTGCTGCAGGTACCTATGGTCGTCAGCATCTGGGACGATGAATACGGTATTTCCGTTCCCGCCAAATACCAGACGACAAAAGAGGATATATCGGCTATTCTTTCAGGTTTCCAAAGAACCGAGGACGAACCCGGATATGAGATCTTAAAAGTTAAAGGTTGGGATTATACAGCGCTGATCCATACTTACGAGAATGCCTCTGACATCGCCAGGGAAGAACACGTTCCCGTGATCATCCACGTCACAGAACTCACACAACCACAGGGACATAGCACCTCGGGCTCCCACGAGAGATATAAGAGCGATGAGCGCCTTGCCTGGGAAAAGGAAAATGATTGCAACAAACGTTTCCGCGAATGGATCCTTTCCAACCGAATCGCGCCGGAAGAAGATCTCAACGCCCTGGAAAAAAAGATCAAGACCGAGGTCCGGATGGCCAAGAAGGACGCCTGGAACGAGTTCCTAAACCCGCATCGGGAAGACAAGAAAACGGTGGTACGCCTCCTCGACGCCCTGGCGCAGAGCAGTCCGAATAAGGCATTCATCACCAAGATCAAGAACGATCTCATTGCGGTAGAAGAGCCTTTAAAGAAAGATATTGCAGCGCATTCCAGAAGGGCGCTCAGGTATGTCCTGGGAGAAGACACCCCTCAGAAAAAGGCCCTGGAATCATGGATATCGGAATTCCTGGCAAAAACACAGCCCCATTTCAGTTCTCATCTTTACAGTGAATTACCGAAGAAGGCGACGAACATTCCAGAGGTTAAAGCGCAATACGGTGAAAAACCCGAAAACGTGGATGGACGTATCATCCTGAGGGATAATTTTGACGCGCTCTTCCAGAAATATCCTGAAGTACTGATCTTCGGGGAAGACAGCGGGGCCATCGGAGATGTGAACCAGGGCCTGGAAGGTCTCCAGAAAAAGTACGGGGAGATCCGGGTCTCGGATACGGGTATTCGCGAAGCAACCATCGTAGGCCAGGGCATCGGTCTGGCCCTCAGGGGTCTGAGGCCCATCGCAGAGATTCAATACCTGGACTATTTGATGTATTGCCTTCAAACGCTTAGCGACGACCTGGCCACCCTCCTCTACCGCACCGTAGGAAAGCAAAAGGCCCCATTGATCGTCAGGACTCGGGGACATCGCCTCGAAGGGATCTGGCATTCGGGATCGCAGATGGGAGGCATCATCCACTTACTCAGGGGCATGTATGTACTGGTACCCAGAAACATGACCAAGGCTGCAGGATTCTATAACACCCTGCTGAAAAGTGACGAACCAGCTCTGATCGTCGAGAGTCTGAACGGATACCGACTTAAAGAACCCAAACCATCCAATCTGGGTGAGCTATGTACCCCCATTGGGGTGGTGGAAGTACTGAAAGAGGGGAAAGACATTACCGTGGTCTCTTATGGGTCCACCTTAAGGATAGTTTCAGATGTTGCTGATGAACTCAGGGAAGTGGGAATTGATGCGGAAGTGATCGACGCCCAGTCCCTATTGCCTTTCGATCTAAACCACGATGTGGTTAAGAGCATTCAGAAAACCAACCGCCTGCTGATCGTTGACGAAGATGTACCCGGCGGTTGTGCGGCTTATCTTATGCAGGAAATCATAGAAAAACAGGGAGCCTACAGATACCTTGACAGTGCCCCCCAGACCCTGAGTGCAAAACCTCACAGGCCTGCTTATGCCTCGGACGGGGATTACTTTTCCAAACCCAATGCAGAAGACATATTCGAAAAGATCTACCAGATCATGCACGAGGCAAATCCGACGGATTACCCCAGGTTGCGTTAAGTAAATTTCTTTCCTTTCTTTCTCAATTGTGCTAAGTTTATAGGTACGAAAGGAAAGGGTTATGACGATAAGGGATATCCTTGAAAAGCACTACGACCTGAAGGTAAATGAGTTGACTCCCCTGGAGGGCTATGAGAGCTCTAATTTTAGAGTGGATACCCCTGATGGCACCTATATCTGTAAAGTCTACCCAAAAAATCCAAAAATTACCGGGGAACTTCTCGCCGAGGACCGCATTCTCACCATCCTGAATAATTCAGGAGGCGAAGCGTTCCCAAAACCGATCAAAACCCTATCAGGTAATCCCTTCCTGGAAAAGGAGAATACCATATACAGGCTGCTTTCTTTTTTACCGGGAACTTTCCTGGGCTCAGTTCCCCATACCTCGGAACTGCTGAATTCCCTGGGTCGATTTTTGGGAAAAATGGACACCACCCTCCGTGACACTTCTGAAATAGCCCTGGAGGCTAAAGAACTGTTGTGGGACCTCAGAAAAACTGAACAATGTAAAACACTGCTGCATCATATACATAAACCTGATAACCGAAGCCTTGTCTCCTATTTTTTGCTGCAATATGAGGAAAATGTAAAGCCCGTTTCCCACCTGTTGAGAAAAGGTATCATCCATAACGATGCCAATGACTGGAATGTCCTGACGAACGGAAAAACGGTTACAGGCATTATCGATTTCGGCGACATGTGCCATACGTGGCTTGCCTCGGAAGTGGCTATCGGCATGACATATGTCATGATGCACAAAGAAGACCCTCTTGCCTATGGCCTGATGGTCCTTGAGGGCTACCAGCAGGAATTTACCCTGACCGAAGTGGAATGCGATTGTCTCTATGACCTGATCGCGGCCAGGCTTTGTATCAGTGTCTGTAGTTCTGCCCGGGCAGCTAAATTGCAACCCAACTCGAAGTACGTTACCATCAGTGAAGAAGGGGCCTGGAAATTGCTGTGGCAGTGGCTTAGGATCAACCCCATTGATGCTGCCAACCGCTTCAGAAAAACCTGTGGATTCGGTAGAGTAAAAACTATCCCGACTTCCAGATTATTGGAAAACAGGGATCAACACTTCGGCAAAAACATCTCCCTTACCTATCGTATACCCATCCACATGCACAAAGCGGCTTTTCAGTACATGTACGATACCGCTGGGAATACTTTTCTCGACGCCTATAACAATATCATGTTGGTGGGCCATTGTCACCCTGATGTCGTCCATGCCGGTCGCAAGGCCATGGCCAGACTCAATACCAATACACGCTATTTGTACGATGCCCTGGAAGCATACAGCTCGGCCTTGCTCAATAGATTCCCCTCTGTCCTGAACAAGGTATTCTTTGTGAACTCAGGGAGTGAAGCCAGTGACTTGGCGGTCAGATTGGCCCGATATCACAGTAAAAAAAAGAAGGTGGCCGTTCTGGAGCACGGATATCACGGGCATACCCAGGGTGGAATGGAAATCAGCTCCTATAAATTCAACCACAAAGGTTCAGGAGGCAGACCACAAAATATACTGGAATTGCCATTGCCTAAGACTTACGGTACATCCCTGCAGGATGACGGAACAGCCGGGCAGATATTTGCGGACAAGGCTTTGGAACAGCTGCGGAAGAACAAGGGAAAGATCGCCGCATTTATCGCTGAACCCATTGTAGGCTGCGGTGGTCAGGTCCCCTTAGCCCTGGGCTACCTCAATACCATATATCCTGAGATTCGTGCTCAGGGAGGCGTTTGCATCAGTGACGAGGTTCAGGTAGGTTTCGGGAGGCTGGGTGACGTCTTCTGGGGATATGAACTTTTTGATGTGGTACCAGATATTGTCATTTTAGGTAAGCCCATGGGCAATGGGCACCCTATCGGAGCCGTGGTCACTACCACAGAGATCGCTGAATCCTTTCAGCGAGGCCCTGAATTTTTCAGTTCTTTTGGAGGCAATCCGGTTTCCTGTGCGATAGGCCTTGCCGTCCTGGAGGTACTTGAAAAAGAAGATAGACAAGAACACGCGAGGAAGACCGGGGCCTATCTGAAAAATGCCCTGGGAAAGCTCGCACAAAAACACTCGGCCATAGGGGATGTCCGTGGCCATGGGCTTTTCCTCGGAGTAGAGCTGGTATCCCCGGACGGTGTCCCACTCACGGAACTCGCTTCTCATCTAAAAAATGCCCTGAGGGAAGCCTCCGTCCTGGTCAGTACAGATGGGCCTCATGAGAATGTGATCAAGATCAAACCCCCATTGACATTCGATCGGGAAAATGCGGATGAGCTGGTCTCGAAGATGGACATTATTCTGGAGGGGAATATGGTATTTCCATAAAAAAACTTTACATTTAATTAACATATCCCCAAATTACAATGAAGAATAGTCTGCAATACAATCTAGGTTTGGCCTTGCTGAGGATCTCCGCATCGGCAATGATGCTAACCCACGGATACCCAAAATTCCAGAAACTGATCTCGGGCGATTTTGAATTTGGTGACCCCATTGGTCTTGGTACAGCTCCCAGTCTTTTCCTGGCGGTCATTGGCGAATTTATTTGTCCCATCCTGATCTTGATAGGGTTAAAAACGCGGTGGGCAGCTATTCCTGTGGTGATTACCATGGCCGTTGCGGCCTTTGTGGTGCATGCCGATGATCCGTTTGGCAATAAAGAAAAGGCCCTTTTATTTCTGGTTATTTTCTTGGTGATCATGCTGCTTGGACCCGGGAAATACAGTTTGGACAAGAAGTAGTCCCTACATGATCTTGACGAGCAATTCTTTTAAGAGATCTGCCTGGCTGATGTTGTATGCCCCCACGCCTTTCCCTTTCATATCCAGTTCACGAAGGTAGGATACCACCTTACTCGACTTTTTCATGGAATAGTTCCTCGCGGCTGTCTGGTACTCATCGACAAAATAAGGGTTGATCCTCAATGCACTGGCCACATTTCTAGGGGAATGATCATTGAGGCCGTGGTACTGCAGCAACTGGCTGAAAAAGGTGTGCAGTAAGGAAACCGTGACTACAAAAGGGTTGTCTTTGGGATTCTGGGCGAAGTAGGTAGCGATGCGTGTGGCTTTTACCACATCCTTTTCCCCTATCGCCTTTTTCAGTTCAAAATTGTTGTAATCCTTGCTGATGCCAATGTGTTTTTCGATCACCTCCGGTGTGATCTCGGTGCCTTTCGGCAGGACCACCGACAACTTTTCCAATTCGTTGTGTATACGGCTGAGATCGGTACCCAGGAACTCCACCAACAGGATAGAAGCTTTGTGTGATATGGGATATCCCTTGGACTTTAATACCCTGCGTATCCATTCTGAAACCTGATTCTCATAGAGTTTCTTACTTTCAAATACCACTCCATTCGGTGCTTTGAGTACCTTGTGCAGCTTTTTGCGCTTGTCGAGCTTTTTGTATTTGTAACAGATCACCAACACTGTCGAGGGTTGAGGATTTTCCGCATAGTATGAAAGTTGTTCTATGGTTCTGGATAGGTGTTGGGCCTCCTTCACGATGATGACCTGCCGCTCTGCCATCATCGGAAAACGCTTGGCATTGGATACGATATCATCGATACTGACGTCCCTGCCGTAAAGCACCATCTGGTTAAAGCCCTTTTCTTCTTCAGAGAGGACATTTTCCCCTATGTATTCGGCAATACGGTCTATGTAATACCCCTCCTCCCCCATGAGAAAATAGATGGGGGCGATCCTGCCTTTACGGATATCATCAATGAGTCCTTTTACTTCATCCATAGGAAAAAAATCGTCACTTTTGCCATATGGAAAATCTAAATTTTCCGGGGTATAGCTTTCGCTTCAAAAATAGCGAAAATAAGTCCCTCATCTTTGATGTCATCCGCAAAAAATTTGTCGTTTTTCAGCCGGAGGAATGGGTTCGGCAGCACGTGGTGCACTTTCTGATGGAGGACAAGAAATACCCCATGAGCCTGATCAATGTAGAGAAACAGGTGATGGTCAATTCCCTGCGGAAGCGCTTTGATGTGGTGGTGTTCTCCCCGAGCGGCCAGATCGAAATACTGGTGGAATGCAAAGCACCGGGAGTCAGGATCACTGAGGAGGCTTTCGATCAGATAGCCCGCTATAACCTGGAACTTCAGGCGCGTTACCTTATGGTTACTAATGGGGTAAATCACTATTTCTGTCAGATCGATTACGAGAAAGCCTCTTACATATTCCTGGAAGATTTGCCTTCCTACCCTGAGGGTATTTAACAAGTCCATGGCCTGCCAACTTCCCCAATTATATGGGATTTATTTCTTTACTTTGCAGCCTTGCCTGAAACGCCTGTGGCGGAGAGATTAAACCTGTTGCCCAATATGCTGAATGTAGCGGTCGTCATACTCAACTGGAATGGGGAAGCCCTCCTGGAGAGGTACCTCCCCTCCGTCCTGGAGTACTCACATGGGGCAAAGATATATCTGGCAGATAATGCTTCCACAGACGGGTCTGTAGCTTACGTCCGAAAGTATTTCCCTGAGATTCGGGTCATTCAAAACGAAATCAATGGTGGTTTTGCAAAGGGATATAACGACGCCTTGAAAAAGGTGGACGCAGACATTTATTGCCTGCTGAATTCGGATGTGGAGGTGACACCGGACTGGCTCTCCCCTGTGCTGGAAGTATTTGAAAAACATCCGGAGGCAGCCATCGTACAACCCAAGATCCTCGACCTGCTTCGTCCCGACCATTTTGAATACGCAGGTGCAGCCGGAGGTTTCCTGGACCAGCTCGGATACCCCTTCTGCCGTGGCAGGATCTTTCAGTCTCTGGAGAAGGATTTGGGGCAGTACAACGATATTACAGAGATCTTCTGGGCCACGGGGGCGTGTATGTTCATCCGTAAAGCCGTGTTTGATGAACTGGATGGCTTCGATGAGGATTATTTCGCCCACCAGGAGGAAGTAGACCTTTGCTGGAGGGCCCAGAATAAAGGGTATAAGGTGTTCTATGTGGGAACTTCAGAGGTGTACCATCTCGGCGGTTCCACCCTGAGCAACATGAACCCAAAAAAAACCTATCTCAACTTCAGGAATTCGCTTTTTTCCATCACCAAGAACCTGCCCCGCAAAAAGGCTCTTCTCATCATCCTTGCCAGGCTGTTGCTGGATGGTATCGCAGCGATGCGCTTCGTCTTCCAGGGAAAATGGAAACACTGCCTGGCTATCCTCAGGGCACACCTTAGCTATTACCGACAATTCAGAATAATGTATAAAAAAAGGGAGCGGATGGAATTTGTAAAAAAATACTACCGGGCAAAGTCCATTGTCATCGCCCATTACGTATATAGAACAAAGTCTTTTAACAAATTAGTAAAAGATTAACTAAAGCCCTATATTAAGGAATCCGCTTTTATATAATTTTGCTCATAAATACCAGTAAAACCTGACATTAATCAATAATCGCAAAAAATTAAACACCTATTAAAATGAAGAAAATACTATTAGGAAGCCTCGGAATGATGATCTTACTCTCATCCTGCGTTTCCCAGAAGAAGTATGCCGAATTAGAAGCTAAGCAAAAAGAGACCCAGGACCTGCTCAACTCAGCTACGGTTAAATTGAACAGCTGCCTGGAAGAAAAGGCAACAGCCACTGCCAGGTTGAAAACCCTGGAAGACCAAAATGCCTTCCTGAAAGCTAATAACCAGGAGTTGATCAACAACATGGGCAACCTGACCACCCTTACCACCAAGGGAGCAGAGAACCTTGAAAAATCCCTGGAAAGTCTGCAGGAGAAAGATCTGACCATCCGCAAATTGCAGGATGCGATCACCCGAAGGGATTCCGTAAACCTGGCCCTTGTCCAAAGCCTGAAAGGGGTTCTGGGTAACCTGGACGACGAGGATATTCAGATCAGCGTTGAAAAAGGAGTTGTATTCGTTTCTATTTCAGACAAATTGCTCTTTAGCTCAGGAAGCTATAACGTTACCAATGCTGCTAAGGAAGTTCTCGGCAAAGTGGCCAAAGTGGTCAACAACAAACCCGACTTTGAATTCATGGTGGAGGGTCATACCGACAACGTGCCTTACCGAAGCGGAGTACTTCTTGACAACTGGGACCTCAGTGCCAAGCGAGCTACCTCAATCGTCAGAATCCTGCAGAACGACTTCAATGTTGACCCTGCCCGTATGACAGCTGCCGGTAGGAGCTACTACGTCCCGCTTGAGTCCAATGATACTGCTGCAGGTCGTGCCAAAAACAGGAGGACCCGTATCGTAGTATTGCCTAAGCTGGATCAGTTTTACAGTATGATCGAAGAAGGGATGAAAGATCCTGCTATCAAATAAGGTAAAAGAAAAAAGTGCATAGAGAAACCGCGGTACCAGGTATCGCGGTTTTTTAATATAAAATATCCAGGTCCCCTTTGCCTTCGCGAATGACTATGGGTTCATATCCTGAGAGGTCAATGACCGTGGAGGGCACATTGTCCCCATAACCCCCGTCAACGACCATTTCTACCAGGTTTTGCCACTTTTCGAAGATCAGTTCCGGATCTGTAGTATATTCAATCACATCGTCCTCGTCCCGGATGGAGGTAGATACCACCGGGTTTCCCAAACCTTCCACGATGGCTCTTGCTATCTGATTGTCTGGCACCCTTATCCCAACGGTCTTTTTGTTTTTGAAAGCTTTGGGCAGGTTATTGTTTCCGGGCAAAATAAAGGTGTACGGACCCGGCAGACCTCTTTTCAGGATCTTAAACGTTGGCGTATCTATCTGACGCACATAATCCGATAGGTTGCTGAGATCTGCACAGAGAAATGACCAGTTGGCCTTCTCGAGCTTGACCCCTTTTATGCGGGCGATGCGTTCCAGGGCCTTGGTCTTGGTGATATCGCAACCCAGCCCGTAGACCGTATCGGTTGGATAGATAACCAGTCCTCCCCTGCGCAGGACTTCAACCACTCTCCTGATCTCTTTAGGATTTGGGTTTTCGTTATAGATCTTTACAAATTCTGCCTGCATCTCTATTGGGATAAGACTTCCAGTTTGGCGAACCGGAGCAATAGTTTTTTGACGTCTCCTCTTTCAAATTGGATCTCCGCCTTTTTATCGTTTCCAGCCCCTTCGAGTTTGATCACCTTCCCCTTGCCGAATCGGGTATGGTTTACCAGTACCCCTATAGATAGTTGCGGGATATCTGAAGGTGTCCTTACGGCAGGCTGACTCAGGTCTGGCCGGATCTTCCGGAGCTTTCTCAACTGATCCGGGCTCGGTCTGCCCGAGGCCGGGGGTGTACCATTCGTAGGTTTTTGTTGTCTCAATCGGCTCTTATCGACCTCCCCGAAGATATCTGAGTTGATCAAAGGTTTAAACCGGTAAGGATCAACTGGGGTCAGGTTATCGATATATTTTTCATCTATCTCCTCCAGGAAGCGGCTGGGTTCCGCATCGATGAGCTTGCCCCAGCGGTATCTGTTCTGAGTATAGGTGAGATAGGCCTGTTTTTCGGCCCGGGTAAGGGCCACATAGAACAGCCTGCGCTCTTCTTCCAGTTCGCTCCGAGTATTCATGCTCATGGCTGATGGGAAGAGGTCCTCTTCCATCCCTACGATATATACGTAAGGGAATTCCAGGCCTTTGGCCAGGTGTATGGTCATCAGTGCGACCCGGTCATCATCCGAGGTGTCCTTGTCCATATCTGTGGCCAGGGCCACATCTTCAAGGAATTCGGTCAGATCCCCCTTGGCGTCGGCCAGTTCCTTTTGCCCTTCCACGAAATCTTTGATCCCGTTGAGCAGCTCTTCGATGTTCTCCATTCGGGCAATGCCTTCAGGAGTGCCGTCCTTTTTGAATTCCAAAAGCAGACCTGATTTGCGAGCGACGTGTTCGGCCAACGTAAAGGCATCTGCTCCCTCGTTCATGATCTGAAAACTCTTGATCATGTTGACGAAATCCTCGAGCTTTCTCTGAGTCCCGGAATGAATCTTAAGGTCCAGTTTATCGAGGTTTTCAATGATCTCGAAAATAGACTTCCCGTAGTGATTTGCAGCTACTGTCAGGCGGTCTACCGTGGTCTGTCCTATACCTCTGGCAGGAAAATTGATCACCCTTTTCAGGGCTTCTTCGTCTTTGGGATTGATGACCAGTCTCAGATACGAGAGCACATCCTTGATCTCCTTTCGCTGGTAGAAGGACAAACCGCCGTAGATCCTGTATGGGATATCCCTTTTGCGCAGGGCATCTTCAATGGCCCTTGACTGGGAATTGGTTCTGTACAGAACAGCAAAATGGCTATTGGGCAGCTTGTGCTGCATCTTATTCTCAAAGATGGAGCCCGCTACAAAACGCCCTTCCTCAGCATCGGTCGGGGAACGGTGCAGCCTGATTTTATTCCCTTCGTCATTTGCGGTCCAGACCACTTTCTCCAGCTGGTTCTTATTCTTGGCGATGATAGCATTGGCGGCATTTACAATATTTTTGGTAGACCTGTAATTCTGCTCCAGCCGGTAAACTGCCACATCGTCGTAATCCCTTTGAAAGTTCAGGATGTTGGTGATGTTGGCCCCGCGGAAGGAATAAATACTCTGGGCATCGTCTCCTACCACGCAAATATTCTGATACCTGTCAGACAGGGCTTTGACGATCAGGTACTGGCTGTGGTTCGTATCCTGGTACTCGTCCACCAGGATATACCGGAACCGATCCTGGTATTTTAGCAGAACATCCGGAAATCGGGTCAGCAGTTCATTGGTCCGCAGCAGGAGATCATCAAAGTCCATCGCCCCTGCCTTAAAACACCTATCGACATACTCCTGGTAGATATCTCCCATTCTGGGCCTTTTAGCCATCGCATCAGCCTCGACCAGTTCGGGGTTCTGGAAATAGGCTTTTACGGTAATCAGGCTGTTCTTATAAGAGGAGATCCTGTTCTGGATCTGCTTGTATTTATAAATATCCTTGTCCAGTCCCATTTCCTTTATGATGGAAGAGATCAGTCGCTGGGAATCCTGGGTGTCGTATATCGTGAAATTGCTGGGGAAACCCAGTTTGTCGCCATCAAACCTGAGTAAACGGGCAAAAACGGAGTGGAAGGTACCCATCCACAGATTTTTAGTCTCTGAAGTACCGACTAGGTCGGCTATCCTCTTCTTCATCTCCCGGGCAGCCTTATTGGTGAAGGTAAGGGCCAGAATGTTGAAGGCATCCACATCCTGCTGCATCAGGTGAGCAATGCGATAGGTAAGTACCCTGGTCTTGCCCGAACCCGCTCCGGCTATGACCATCAGCGGACCGTCTTTATGCAAAACTGGGGCCTTTTGGGCCTCGTTCAGATCTTCGAGAAAGTGTTTCAAGATTACCCGGTTTTAAAACGTGAAGTTAGCCATATTTGACGGTTTGCTAAAACGCCGGAATTATTTCTTATAAACAATAGGAATACAATTTTATACATTTTGAATATCTTTAGCGATCATTAAATCCCATGGTAAACATCCCTTTATTCCACGCCTTACTTCTATTGTTAGCGGTCCCTGCCATATCTTTTGCTCAGGTAAAAGAAACCGGTCCTGTGATAGCGGACTTCGGTGCGGTATGGCCGATAGAAAACCCCGATTTCAAGACCCCGATGGAGGAGCCTCTTCAAGTGGTTTTCGATATTATGAACAGCCCGGAATCGCATCAGGAGGTCAATGGGAGTATAGAGACCGCAGCCCGGTTTCTGAACATGCATGCCCAGGCTGGGGTGCCTTTAACCAACTTGCGGGTAGCACTTGTGGTTCATAACAAAGCTTCCAAGGACATTATCACCTCTGACGCCTATCGAGAGCGCTATGGGACGGTTAATCCCAATGAGGAATTGGTCAAAGCATTGCTGGAGGCCGGTGCTGAATTTATATTCTGCGGACAATCCTCCCTATCGAGGGATTTTCCCAGATCACAGACCATTAAAGGGGTTCAGTTTGGCTTGTCGGCCATGACGGCCCTGATCGAACTACAGAACCGTGGATACAGACTTGTTAAATTTTAATTATTACATATGAAAACGTTTTTGAATGTAGCATTCTTTTGCTTCTTCTCCTTGGCCGCATGGGCACAAACTTCCTCCCTGGAAGCAGATTACAAAAGAATAGAGCCCAAGGTGGTGGAATGGAGAAGGGATATTCATCAAAACCCCGAGTTGTCTAATCGGGAGTTCAAAACCGCCGAAAAGATCGCAGCCCATCTCAGGGCCCTGGGCATGGAAGTGCAGACAGGAGTAGCCCATACAGGCGTAGTGGGAGTGCTCAAAGGCGATTTTCCGGGAAAAACCGTGGGATTGCGTGCAGATATCGACGCACTTCCCGTTTACGAGCGTAACGATCTCCCTTTCCGCTCTACCGTAACCTCAGAATTCCTCGGAGAAGAAGTGGGAGTCATGCATGCCTGTGGGCACGACACCCATACCGCTATTCTGATGGGAGTGGCCGAGGTCATGTCCAGGAACAAGGATAAGATCCGGGGAACTGTCAAGTTTATCTTCCAGCCGGCCGAAGAAGGTCCTCCACCGGGAGAAGAAGGAGGTGCGCTCCTAATGGTCAAAGAAGGGGTCCTTAAAAATCCGGATGTGGATGCCATTTTCGGTCTGCATATCAATTCACAAACGCCTATCGGAGTCATCCGCTATAAATCCGGTGGCGCCATGGCGGCAGCCCAGAGCTTCACCATCCACGTTAAAGGAAAGCAAAGTCACGGTTCCCAGCCCTGGGCGGGGGTAGACCCTATTCTCATCAGCGCTAAAATCATAGACGGCCTGCAGACAATCATCAGCAGGGAGACAGAACTCACCAATGAGGCTGCAGTGATCACCGTGGGCAAGATCAAAAGTGGGGTCAGATTCAACATCATCCCGGAGAGTGCCGAGATGCTGGGTACCATCAGGACACTGGATTACGGGATGAAGGACAAACTCAACAAGAGGATGATGGAGATGGTGCCGACCATCGCTCAGGCTTATGGCGGAGAAGCTACCATTGAGATCAAAGATGCCACAGACATCACTTATAATGATCCAAAGCTGGTCAATGCCATGCTGCCCACCTTGCAAAGGGTAGCCGGTGAGGAAAATGTAATGGAACAAAAGGCGATCACGGGGGCTGAGGATTTCTCCTATTTTCAGAGGGAAGTTCCAGGCTTTTTCTTTTTCCTGGTTGAAACGCTCCATGAGAGCCATGGAGCGATCA
>CBDTYM010000030.1:0-22771 GCA_965364605.1 uncultured Muriicola sp. | reverse complement strand
CTGATGGCCTTGTGGACGTCCTCTTTGGAGGCGGAGACGCCTCTTTGTTGGTATCTTTTACTAACGGACACTTTGATTGATTTGGTTATTGGCAAAAATAGGGCAATGAAACGGTTTTGGCCTCACTCCTCCCGGTTTTGTCCCCATTAATTTACCGGATAAACAATAATTCCCGATACTTCGCCAAAGGCCACTCTCGGTCCTCCACCAGTTGCTCCAGCTTGTCGCAGTGGTAGCGGATATCTTCAAAATACGGCCTCACGTCGTGGCAGTAAGACATCGCCTTTTTGAGAATATCCGTTTCGGCGTTCGCCTTTTTTCGGGCTTCGATCATCGCCTCTGACTTTTTCTTGGTGGCCGCCAGGTGGGCTGACAATTCTTCGAGGATGGCCATCTGAGCCTCGGCCTGTTTTTGAAATCCGCCTCCGTAGATGTCTTTAAGCCCCTTGATGTTTTCGATCAGCTTATTCTGGAAGTTGATGGCCGCTGGAATGATCTGGGTATTGACCAGTTCGTTGAACACCCTTCCTTCGATCTGTGTTTGCAGGATATAAGTATCCAGGTCGACCTCATGCCGGGCCTTCACTTCCACCTCACTCATTACCTGCATGTCCTGGAAGAGGTCCAGTGACTTCTTTGAGATAACCACATCAAGGGCATCCGGGGTCGTTCTGTTGTTGCTCAACTTGCGTTTGGCTGCTTCTTTCTGCCAATTTTCACTGTATCCGTCCCCGTCAAAACGGATGCGTTTGGAAGCCTTGATGTACTCCCGCAACACATTGAAGATCGCCTCGTCTTTTTTGAGTTTTTTCTTTTCGATGAGCTTGTCCACCTCTTTCTTGAATTCGATAAGCTGGCGGGCTACGATGGTATTGAGGACAGTCATAGGCTTGGCGCAGTTCATCCTGGAACCAACGCCCCGCATCTCGAATTTATTGCCGGTAAAGGCAAAGGGAGAGGTGCGGTTGCGGTCTGTATTGTCCAGCAGGATCTCGGGTATCTTCCCGACGACATTCAGTTTGAGTTCGGTCTTTTCCTCAGGGGACAGTTTCCCCTGGGATACTCCCTCCAGTTCGTCAAGGACGGCGCTTAACTGTTGCCCGATAAAAATCGAGAAGATTGCGGGTGGGGCCTCGTTGGCCCCCAGGCGGTGGTCATTACTGGCAGAGGCTATAGATGCCCGCAGCAATTCCTCATAGGTATCCACTGCCTTGATCGTATTGACAAAGAAGGTCAGGAACTGCAGGTTCTTCATGGGGGTAGATCCCGGACTCAATAAATTGACCCCCGTATCTGTTGCCAGAGACCAGTTGTTGTGCTTGCCGGAACCGTTGATCCCTGCAAAGGGTTTTTCGTGGAAGAGGACTTTCAGATCGTGCCGGTCTGCCACCTTTTCCATCACGTCCATCAGCAGGAGGTTGTGGTCCACAGCGAGGTTGGCCTCTTCGAATACCGGGGCCAGTTCAAACTGGTTGGGCGCCACCTCGTTGTGACGGGTCTTGACGGGTATCCCCAGTTGGGTACATTCCACTTCCAGGTCTTTCATGAAATTGATCGCCCTGAGAGGGATCACTCCAAAGTAGTGGTCGTCCAGTTGCTGGCCTTTGGCCGCCGCCTGACCCACCAGGGTACGACCGGTAAGGACCAGGTCTGGACGTGACATGGCAAGGGCCTTGTCTATGAGGAAGTACTCCTGTTCCCAGCCCAGGGTGGCCATGACCTTGTTGACGGATTTGTCAAAATAGCGCGCAACACCCGTTGCCGCATGGTCTACGGCGTGAAGGGCGCGGAGCAGGGGAGTCTTGTTGTCCAATGCCTCTCCTGTGTAGGAAACAAATACTGTGGGAATACACAGGGTAGCCCCATAAATAAACGCCGGGGAAGACGGGTCCCAGGCCGTGTAGCCCCGTGCTTCAAAGGTATTGCGAATGCCTCCACTAGGGAAGCTGGAGGCGTCAGGCTCTTGCTGAACCAGCTGGCCACCGCCGAATTTCTCCAGTGCCTTTCCATTGGGGAGGAGGTCGAAGAATGCATCGTGCTTCTCAGCCGTCGCCCCGGTCAGGGGTTGAAACCAGTGGGTGTAATGGGTGGCCCCCATCGAAAGGGCCCAGGCCTTCATGGATTCGGCGATCTGGTCTGCCATCTTCCTGTCGATCTTGGATCCCGTATACACCGCATTTTTAACACTTTCTAAAGCGTCTTTGGTAAGGTGCTGGGCCATCTTTTCTTCGTTGAAGACAAAAGAGGCAAAAAGCTCGGACCGCCTGCTTTTCTCGATGATGGGAAGGGCTTTACGCTTGCCGCTCTCCCCTATGGCTTGCATTCTTTGTGAGGACATAGGTTATCAGGATTTAAGGAACCGGAGGCTAAATTAAACAATTCGCAGATATGCCGGAATAAATTACTATTTTTATAATGGACCCCCTAGAAAATGGGGGTGTTGATAATTTTACCTGATTTTTTAATAATTACCCCCCAAAAGTTTCTCTATATAAGTACAAAAATTATATTTTTGGGGCTCAAAAAATGTGAAAATTAACTCGGAAGATTATGAGCAAATCAAAATTAGAATACATCTGGCTGGACGGGCATGAGCCTACCCAGGAATTAAGGAGTAAAACCAAAATTGTGGATAAATTCGACGGTAAGCTCGAAAGCTGCCCCATGTGGTCCTTTGATGGTAGCTCTACAGAGCAAGCTGAAGGCAACTCGTCAGACTGTCTTCTGAAACCTGTGGCGATATACCCGGATCCGGAGCGATTAAATGGATTTTTGGTCATGTGCGAGGTTCTCAATGCTGACGGAACTCCACACCCATCCAATTACAGAGCCAAGATCGACGATGACAATAACGATTTCTGGTTTGGTTTCGAACAGGAGTACTTCCTTATGGACACCGAAACGGATCTGCCTTTAGGATTTCCAAGGGGAGGTTTCCCAGGCCCTCAGGGCAAATACTATTGCTCAGTAGGTGGCCGATATACCTGGGGACGTGATTTTGTGGACGAGCATCTGGATGCCTGTTTGGCCGCCGGCCTCAACATTGAAGGTATTAACCAGGAGGTAGCCCCGGGGCAATGGGAATTCCAGAACTTTGCCAAAGGTGCTAAGAAAGCCGGTGATGAACTCTGGGTAGCACGATACCTGCTAAACAGGATCACTGAAAAATACGGCTACTACATCGAGCTGCATCCAAAACCTGTCAAAGGAGACTGGAATGGATCCGGAATGCATGCCAATTTTTCTAACAGCACCCTGAGAAACGCAGGAAGCAAAGATGTCTATGAAGCGATTTGTGAGGCGTTCAGACCTGTAGCCAGTGATCATATCGACGTTTACGGAGCCTATAATGACGAGCGTCTGACAGGAAAACACGAAACTCAATCCATCAATGAGTTCTCTTATGGTGTTTCCGATCGCGGAGCTTCTATCCGTATTCCCATCGCTACCGTAGAAAGCGGCTGGAAAGGATGGCTTGAAGATCGCAGACCGGCCTCCAATGCGGATCCTTACAAAGTTGCCGGTAGAATTATCAAAACCGTGAACTCAGCTAAGGTTGGCGCCACCGCCTAAATATTTTAAAGCTAAATATCGGACCGCCCAGGGAATTCTCCCAGGGCGGTTTTTTTTTGGAAGCATCCAAGAGCCGCAGATTATATCAGCGTGAAATAAACGAAAGCTGAATAACACAACAAGAGGACAATGCCGTCATTCGGACCGAGACGCAAGCCTTTGGGAAAGAAGACCAGCGGAAGGACCAGGAAGGCAAAGCCCAGCATCCAGAAGAAATCGTTGGTGAGTAGTCCCTGGTCAATCACATAGATCGGGTTGACCATGGAGGTGATACCCAGGACAGCGAGCAAATTGAAAATGTTGCTGCCGATGAGGTTCCCGACACTGATGGCTTTTTCCTTTTTAAGGATGGCAATGACCGATGCTGCCAGTTCCGGAATGCTGGTCCCGACGGAGACCACGGTGATACCTATGATCCTTTCACTGACCTGATAAAAAGAGGCCAGGCCTACCGCGCCCGTGATCAGGAATTCGGATCCTGCCCAGAGTCCGACTCCCCCAAGACCCAGAAATAAAACAGCTTTGTAAAGCGGTAAAGGTCGGATGGCCTTATCGAGATCCTCCACAACTGCCGGTTTCTGGAAGCGAAGTAGATACACCAGGAATAAAAAAAGACAGGCTAGCATCGATACTCCCTCCAGGGAACTGATGACTCCATCAAAATAAACCAGGATAAAAACTAAAATAGAAGCGGCCATCATCACAGGCCAGTCAGTGAGGTAAAAACTCTTCCTGACGTCTATGGGGCCCATCACCAGAATGATCCCCAATACCAGACCCAGGTTGGCGATATTGGATCCCACTACGTTCCCTAGGGCCAGATCCGGGAAACCATCCAGGGCAGCCTGTACGCTCACGATGAGTTCCGGGGCAGAGGTAGCGAAGGAAACCACAGTCATACCGATGATGATCCTGGGGATATTCAGTCTGAGGGACAGGGCTACGGCAGCTTTTAGGAGCCAGTTGCCTCCGAGGATAAGGAAGGCCAGGCCCAGAATAATGAAGAGGTAATTCTGCAAATCGAGTCGAATATTTCGGTAAATATAAGGTATTCGATAGGCTCTATCCCAAATTGACTTCACGGGCTGTGAAATCGTCCTTTATTACCTGTAAGTTCAGCAAAAATGTTAAATAACTATAAATATAGTTGCTCAACTATATTTTTAGTAGTAGGTTTGTTTTAACAAAGTAAGGCATGAAAAAACTAACCAATAAGGAAGAAGAGGTCATGAAGATCCTCTGGAGGCTCGAAAAAGCCTTTGTCCGGGACATCCTCTCTGAGTTTACCGAAGATCCGCCTCACTACAATACCTTGTCGACCATCGTGCGAAACCTCGAAGACAAAGACTATGTGGGCCATGAAGCTTTCGGCAACACGCATCGCTACTATCCCTTGGTCAGCAGGGAGGCCTACAGGAAGCGCTTTGTGAACGAGACTATAGCCGAATTCTACGACAATAGTTATAAGAATTTGGTCTCCTTCTTTGCCAAAGAGGAAAAGATCTCTGTAGAGGAATTAAAGGAAATCATCGAACTCATCGAAAAAAATAAATAATATGGAATTCTCATGGGTCTACCTGACAAAGGTTTCGGGCATTCTCGCCCTTTTTCTGGTTGTCTATCAAATCTTCCTGAAGAGAGAAACCTTCTTTGTCGCCAATCGGCATTTTTTACTGGCAGGAATTCTGGGCTCTTTTGTATTACCCTTCCTCGAGATCAAACGAGTGGTAGAAGTTGAACCCGTGGCCTTACCGGAAATGGCCGTTTCCGAAGTGCCTATCGTCGATGCCATGGCCGCTCAAGGACCGGATTGGATTTTGGTGATGGGTGTGATCTACACCGCGGGGCTGTTGTGGTTTGGGGGTAAATTCCTCATTCGGCTCCTATCCCTTTTCATGCTGATCAAAGGCAATCGCATCCGCAGGATTGGCGGAGTGAGGTTCGTGGAAACCCAAAAAGACCTAGCTCCCTTCTCCTTTTTCAATTACATCTTCTACAATCCTTCACAGTTTACCAAAGCCGAACTCCAGGCTATCAGGGAGCACGAAAAAGCTCATTGTGAGCAGGGCCATTCCGTGGATATACTCCTGTCCCATATGCTCACCATTGTACTGTGGTTTAATCCGCTGAGCTGGTTATACAAAAGACATATTCAGCAAAACCTTGAATTCCTGGCCGATTCCAGTGCCGTCAGGCAGATACATTCTGTCAGGAATTACCAGTACGCCCTGCTGAAGGTCTCTTCAGGAGTCACCTATAATGCTATCACAAACAACTTTTACTCATCATTAATCAAAAAACGAATCGTCATGTTACAAAAATCAAAATCCAGTCGCTTTAGAGCATTGAAATTCATGTTCATCATTCCCCTGCTCGCAGGATTTCTTTTTGCCTTCAACACAAAAGTGGTGGCCCAGGTAAAAGAAACCGATGTCATCGTTGAAGTTGAGCTCAAGAGTATCGAGATCACGGTCGACAAAGACTATACCGAAGAGCAAATGAAATCCGATATCAACTTCATGAAGGACCAGGGCATCGACCTTACATTTAAGGGTATCAGGCGAAATAGCGAAGGCGAGATCACAGCGATCAAAGCCAGTTACGAGGATGAGAATGGCATCAGCGGGAATTTCAGCCAGAAAGGCGACACCCCAATCAAACCCTTCAGTTTCCGGGTGGAAGGGGAAGGAGATGATTACAATATGGGGTTCTTCACCGGTATGCCTGAGCACAAATCACATGTGATGAATGAGAATTTCATGAAGAAGATCGTCATAGAAACAGATGATGATGAATTGCACGAAGGGAAACCCATGAAGCACAAAAAAATACGCGTACTCTCGGAAGATAACAAAGGTTCCCATACCTGGATATCCTCCGGAGACGGGAGCGAAAAGGAAATTCGTGTAGAAATGAAAGATGGTAAGAAGATCATCACCATCGATGGAGAAGAAGTGAGTGAAGAGGAATTGGGGGATTTTGGTGAAAAGACAGATGGAAAACACATTAAAATTAAAAAGATTGACAAAGGGGAAGGCAGCAATGTCTTTATCCTGAGGGACTCCATGGATGAGGAGGATATGGAGATCATCGAAAAAGAGGATACTTCCTTTTTCTTTGTCGACAGTGGTAAAGGGGATAAACCGATATTCATTGTGGACGGCAAGGAGATGAGCAGAGAGGAATTTGAGAAAATATCACCCAGAAAAATTGAAAAGGTGGAGGTCCTGAAGGGGGAATCAGCGGCACAGCAATACGGAGAACGCGCAAAGGATGGCGTGATCAAGGTCACCACCAAAGGCAACTAAAAAGAAGGAATTACTGCTTAAAATTCAAAAAGGAAAACCGACCATATGGGGTCGGTTTTTTGTTTCCAAAAAATAAAAATGCCCAAAAAGATGCAATCTGGACAAAATTCCGTCTACGAAATCCAAAAGGACACAAAAATCGCCCTAGAAATATTACAGTATATAGGTATATAGGTCAATTTAAATTAATATTTATTATTTTTTCGTAGATATCGAATTATGATTTGATGTATTATTTATTTTTTCACTTACATAAGTGCATTCACTTTTATTATTTTTTCCCCTTTTCCTTGGAGACACATACCCACTTAAATATCTTCCCAAAAAATTTAAGGCACACGAGGTTATATCCCTCCTAAACATTATCACATGATTACACTTGTTAAACTGGTTTTACAACTTTTTGTCCTTCTTATTGGGCTTTTAATATAACCAACCTAGAGGACGGAGTATTGAAGCGCAGGCACAGACCCAGCGATAAATCCCATTGTGTTTTGTTACATTTGGAGTGTGAAAAAACTCCTGTTCAAAGGCCTAGCCGCCTTAAATCGCCTGTGTCTGCCTTCTTATTCCAAGAAGCAGCTCGATCTTTCCAGAGCCAGTAAGTTGCAATTGGCTATCATAGGGTGGAGGTATTATGTGACCACCCGCGCCTTGGATCAATAGCGCATTAACGAATTTACGGTATATCCCTCCAACTTTGAGGCCCCTTGAAGTGCGGTCAGTTCCAGCAGGAAGTTGCATTGCACCACTACCCCACCCAGGGCTTCTATAAGTTTACACGTGGCCCTTGCCGTTCCACCGGTAGCGAGAACGTCATCATGGATGACCACCTTATCTCCGGGATTTATGGCATCTGCGTGGATCTCCAGGGTATCTGTACCGTATTCCAGGTCGTACGTATGGCTGATCTTCTGATGTGGTAATTTCCCCACTTTTCTGACAGGTACGAACCCTGCATTGAGGTTCAGGGCCAACACAGGGCCGTAAAAAAACCCCCTGCTTTCCATACCCACAACAACATCCACCTTTTCTTCCCCCACGAAATGCAGCAGGGCTTCAGACGCCGCCTTAAACGCCTCAGGATCCTTGAGCAGGGGAGTGATGTCCTTAAAGCCCACCCCCTCCTTCGGGAAATTGTCTATCTCGCGCACGTACTGTTTAAAATCCATGGAATTGGTCATTGGTTATTTTGCCCTAAAAGTAAAAAGAAATATATTTGCAGGCCCTTCAACAAGGGTCAACTCTATTGGCCACGTGGCGCAACTGAATAGCGCATCTGATTACGGCTCAGAAGGTTCCAGGTTTGAATCCTGGCGTGGTCACATCAAGCAGAAAACCCCGCTCCATAGAGCGGGGTTATTTTTTTGGACTACCCGTCAAGCGCTCGCGGTTGTAAGGGGTGGCCGAAAAAAGAACTGCAAAGCCTGCAGGCTTTGCAGGGTTTTCTATTTGCAGGAGCGTCCGCTGTCAGGATGTGGACCGGCAAATCCTGGCGTGGTCACGAATAAATGGTACAATAAGAAAAAACGCCAAGCTCGCTTGAGCGTTTTTTTGTTTGGATCATTTTCAAAGCGGAGCTTTGATGGACGTTCGAACCCAAAACAGAGCAAAGCACGCTTCGGGTAAAAAATCCCTGGTGTGGTTACATGGGAATGAAAAGCCCGCTCCGCAATGCGGGCTTTTCATGCAGGGTACAGAACTCTGTCAGGAGTACTCCTGATCATCTTATTAATCACACCAACAGTCTGAAAACCGGCAATCTTCCTCAGCATAAAAGGGAAGCGTATTCAGTTTGTCAGTAACTGATCCATCCCGTTGCGGTATTGGTGTAAACCGCATTAAATTCATCGATGAATGTAGAGTAAATACGCTCATGAAGTTCCCCGGAAGCACCATCAAAACGGCCAGTTCCGCCATCGAATTCATAAGTTGCCCATTCTCCTTCAGCATCCATGCCGTATTCGATCAGATTGAATCTCAATTCATCCCCGTTCGCTGCAACCATAGTGCCTGTTGCGGAGTTGTATGACACTCGATCCGTGCACCAAATCAGACTTACCTCAAAGTTCCCAAGGTGGGTAGCTTGTCCACCGCCGTCTATGGTCAGCTGTGCTAGTCCCGGGCATGCAGATGTATTAAGGGTAATACTGAATGCACCTTCCCCGGTCAGCTTAATGGGGCGATGCACTTTTCTAGAAGATTTGGCGACTACTTCAGACTGAAGTTGTGTGGATTCCATGACGGGATCCAAATCGTCGGAGCTGCATCCTAATAATAGGCCAGCGAAAAAAAGAAGACTAAAAATTGTAACTCTCATAACGATGTTTTTAGGTTGTAAAAAATCCTTAAAATATCGGGAAGGATAGAAATTGTAGATCAATTGTGCAATGATGCAGATCAGGTTGTCAACGAAGCAGAAATTGGACCTAAATCCAGGTCTTTAACTTGTTTAAGAAACGAGAGTTTGTTTACGAACTGAAGTAAAAACAGGAAAAATGCCGAATACCTTTGGTATGCACCTTTCGATAAAGACTAAGGAGTACAAAGAAAAACGAACGCCGTTACTATAACTATCGGGATCGGGGGAGGTAATACTGTCGCAAGCTCACTCTCCTCCTGAAGTATCACAGCCAGTTTTGAATTTACTGGAACCCGATCTCCTTCAGGCCACCGTGACTGATATGAATGGCATCCAGGGGTTTGAGCCCGTCAAAGGTCATGTCCTGCTCTACCATATAATACTTCATCCCGGATAAGTCTTTATTTTCGAGGATCCGCTTGAAATCAATAGTCCCCTCCCCCACGGGGGCGAACCGTCCCTGCTCATCCATGTCCTTGACATGCCAGATCTTGAATCGGCCGGGGTATTTTTCAAAATAGGCCACTGGATCTGCACCAGCCTTGGTCACCCAGTAGAGGTCCATTTGAAAATTGACGATGTCGGGATCGGTATTCTCGAGTAAGTAATCAATGGTCACTACCCCATCCTCATCTTCCATAAATTCGAAATCATGGTTGTGATACAGCAATTTCAACCCTACCTCTTTTGCTTTTTCTCCCAGCTCATTGATAATCTTGGTGAGGTTCTCAGCTCCTCCTGTCATTCCCAGGGTCCTTGTCTCCCGATCGAAGGTGAACAAGCCCATCGGTGGGACGGGAACCACAAAGTATTCAAATCCGGCTGCCTTGACATCAGCCATCATTTCCTCAGCATTGTCGAGGGTCACCGACCCCTGGTGGGTGCTTACCGGGTGTAAACCCAGTTCTTCGAGGTAGGCCTTGAATTCCTCAGGAGCCATGCCGTAGAACTTACCGTCTGCGTATCCGGCAGCTTCTATATTCTCATACCCGGCCTGGGCCACCTTTTTAAGGGTTTCCCGGGCATCTGTTCCCATGTCCTCCCTCACCGTGTAGAGGGCCAGTCCTCCAAATTTTTCCTGGGCGTAGCCGGAGAGGGTCAGCAACATCAGCCCGATCAAAAGCGATACATTTTTAAATTTTATTTTCATGATATCCTGTTTTCTCATTAAAAGGTAGGTAATAAGAATGTATAGACGTTCTGCCTTTCTTATTCCTTCTAAAGGTAAACAATCCTCTTTAACTCGATAAAGAGATTCCGGAAATAGCAAAATCCATTTGAGATCCCATAGGAAAGGACAAGAAGTGCTATCTTAGACCCAAAATTGCAAATCATGAAAATGAGACCACTTTTTGCCACCCTGGTGCTTTCGCATCTGCTAATGTCTTGTTCCAATGATTCAGATGATTCCGATCAGGGGATTACCCAGGATCAACTCGATGCGGTCACCGGGCTCTACAACCTCACCGAGCACATCATCAGTCCCCCTCAGGACCTCAATGGAGATAATACAAGGTCTTCGGACCTTATGATGGAGCTCGACTGCCTCAGCGCGAATATTATCTTCAGGCAAGACCAGACCTACAGTAAATTCTATGTGGAATTGAATACGACCTTTATCACCAACGATCAATATGCCATATTTTGCCGGGATAACCTCACCGAAAGCGGAACCTGGGATTTGGTGAATGGCCGGATCATCCTTTCCGAAGAACCGCAAAGGACCTATTCCCTGGACGGTTCCATTCTAACCTGTACAGAAGGTCAGGACCTGCCGGGCTTCAGAACACAGGTGTTCCTGAAACAATAAGACCTAAGGCTCGACCTTAGACATGGAGCTTTGTACATTTTTCTGGGAATAACCCCTTTAATTTGTAACACGGATTACATTCTCTATCTCCGTCAGACCGTATCTTTGCACAAACTTTCACACATGGAATTCATACTTCAACCCTGGCCCTGGTATGTTTCAGGTCCCCTGATCGCTGTGGTGATGATCGCTCTGATCTACTTCGGCAAAACTTTCGGTATGTCCGGGAACCTCCGGACCTTCTGTACCATAGGCGGGGCAGACCGATTCGCCCCTTTCTTTAAATTCGACTGGAAATCAGAGATCTGGAACCTGACCGTGGTCCTGGGTGCGGTCATAGGTGGCTTTGTCGCGGTACAATTTCTCTCAGACGGGTCGGTGATCGACCTCAATCCAAAGACAGTGGAGAACCTCAACGGTTTGGGCTTTGAGAATGCAGGTGCCGCCCTGCTGCCTCCGGAACTTTACGACTGGAGTTCGGCCCTGACCCCTAAAGGCTTGCTGATCCTCATCGGAGGTGGCTTTCTCGTTGGTTTTGGTACCCGCTATGCCGGAGGATGTACATCCGGGCACGCGATTACCGGCCTCAGCAATCTACAGTGGCCCTCCCTGGTGGCTGTCATCGGTTTCTTTATCGGTGGGCTGGTCATGATTCACTTCCTGTACCCCTTAATTTTTGGTTTATGAAACTCTTGAAATTCTTATTGGTCGGCATCTTTTTTGGAATCGTCCTCGTTAAATCCGAGGCTGTTTCCTGGTATCGTATTTACGAAATGTTCCAGTTCCAGTCCTTCCACATGTATGGCATTATAGGTTCTGCCATTGTAGTTGGGATTGCAGGGGTCTGGCTTATCAAAAGATCAAAGCTCAAGAGCATCGAAGGGCAACCCATCACTATCCCGCCAAAAGACAGGAGCATTCCCAGATATTTACTAGGGGGTACCGTTTTCGGCCTCGGATGGGCTCTTGCAGGCGCATGTCCCGGCCCAATGTATATCCTGGTGGGAACAGGTGTTATGACCATGTTCCTCGTGATCGGCGGGGCCATCCTGGGTACCTTTGTCTACGGGGTCATCAAGGACAAGCTGCCACACTAACCGGGCAACATTCAACAGCATTACTGCCTAAACCGGCACCTTATCCAGCTTAAGGGCTACATCGATCCTGGTAACCTCTCCGGAGCGACTGAAAACGCTGGCGCTGGTGGCAGTATCCAGGGTAAGTCCGTCAAAGTCCGATTTATTGCCGTTGGAATAGTGCACTTGGATTTTCTCGGAATTCCCGAACGTATACACCACAGGGACCTGGCAATAAGTAAAGGCCAGACTGCCAGCAGGAAGGGTGATCTCCCTTTCCTTATCGTCCTGATCCAGGAATGAGAACACGGCCTCACTGGTCAGGATCTCGCTTTTCTGCAGCAAACCAGTGCCAAAGGAGATCTGTCCGCCCTGAACACCAATTCCCAGTTCGGCTATCCTGCTCAGGATATCTTCCTTTACCTGTCCGGTCATACCGGGTTGCTGGGCACCTTTGGTAGCAGGAGTGTGTGAGTACGGATCTGTGGGAAAGGCGCCGTAGACTTCGGGCGACTTATGCATCCCTATCCCTTCGTTGATCTCGTGATAATGGTGCATCAGGGCCTTGACCGTCTTATCAGGAGCCCCTTCCATCATCGCCCTTCTGCTGCATTCCATGACGGCCAGCAATAATTTGGAAACCATATGCCAGTAGATCGACCCCAGGCCCTCATATCCGAAGAAGGTACCTGATCTTCCCGTGAAGGATTTGTGATCAAAGACCTCCTCGAAGATATCGAGTATATTTTGTCTTTCTTTCTGAACGAGGTCTGAATACCTGCCATCGGAGAGATCATTCAGGACCCGTTTGACATCATTGGCGTTGTTAAACTTGCCGTTGAAATGATATTTCCCTTCCGCATCTCTTTCCAGTATCTGCCTGTTCTCGTCTTCAATTAGTTTCATCAGCAAAGGCGAACTTTTGACCCGCGATTCCGGAATAATATTCTTTTCCATGAATCCCGGCAATTGTTTGTTCGGATACAGGATATAGCTGTTCTGGTCCTCACGGTAGAGGGCACTTTTCCTCATACTGTTTAACAGCTTCAGGACCTCATCTGCCTTGAGGTAACCCGCACTGAGGACGGCAACCTGTCCTTCGAGCATTACGCTTAGGTAATCCACTGAGGTTCCCTTACCGGGTTCAATACTGATGAGATTGTAGGCGTGATAAAGGTCGTCCTTCCGCTTGTTCGCCTCGATGGAGTGTTCCAGAAAGGGCAGTACTATATCAGTGAATTCCAGCAGCTGCTGCCTGGAGATACGATCCTTTTTTCCGCTGTAACCGGAATTGTAAATCTGCTCCCGGAAATCGCTTCCCGCCATCCCCAGCCCATCCATGATCTGCAGGCGTTCCTTATCGGAACAAGACCCGTCCAAGACGGTTTTGTGCTTTTTCAAGGTGGTCACTACGGTGGTCAGGAACTGGCTTAGTTCTTCAGAAACCTCAACAACATCCGTCTCGACTACACTCGCAATTTCCCGGAATTTAACCAAAAACCGACGGAGGCAGTAGAGGGTTACCATCGATACCCCGTTCCCGACCAGGGCATTATTGGCATCGTTCCACTCAGGTCTCTGGGTGTTGAGCCAGATACCGGCTTCCGGAATAAAGTTGGAGCATTTGGCCAGAACTGTAGCCAGTAATTTCTCAACCAGGTTTACATGGATGATCTCACCATCATTCCCCATAAGTAAAGCGCCATCCGCTCCCATCGTATCCCTTCGTTTGTTGATCTCCCCGTCGAGGCGATGGTCGAAAATAATGGTGTCCTTAGGATCTGCGACGATATCGTAATAACTCTTGATCCTGTAGGGCACATTGGCATAGACGAAAATGGGTGCATCCCAGTACCTGCCCAGGCGTGATGGGTAGTAATCCTCGATAAACTCCAGGAATTTAAGCAGGTATATAATCTGGTGATCCCCCCAGTATCCGATATACGACCAGGGGTCGTCAGGCTCGATAGTTTCCCAGTCGAACCCGCTTTTCGTCACTCTATACGGATTGTATCCCTCAAAGGTAGAGGCGTTCAGGAATTTGTGGATCATCCCGTCCATAAAATCGGGGAAGGAATGGGCCAAAGCCTCCCAGTTCTGGAAGATATCCCGCCAGTTCCCCTCATAGTCCAGGATTTTAGAACCGTCCACTTCGCTTTGGGTATTGATGGAAAAACGGTTCCATGGCCTGCTGGGGTCCCCATGTCTCCTGCTGAATTTCAAGGGCAGGTATTCCAGACAGAGTCGACGGAAATCAGGATCTCCACTCTCCAAAGCGAGTTTCCGAAGGGCCTGTACGTCAAAAATCTCAGGCAGCTCGGATAAGGCACCCGAAAATGACTTATACACTGATTTATTGGCCTGCTTTAAATATCTGTCGAAATCCTGCTTTTCTATGCTGTAGTCCCGGTCAAAGATCCCTCCTCTCATGATGTTGTAAAGGACATTGGCATAATGACGGGAGGTCCTGAGATCATCCTGGGTACACTGGAACCCGTCCGCAGCCCCCGCGAGGATCTTAAGCCTTTCCGTCCCATCCTCAATATCACTGAGTAATTCAGCAGCCAGGGAATCTGGTTTGCTGAGTTTACTTTTGATCGAGGCGATGTCTGAAGCGCTCTGGTTGACATTGGCTACGATCATCCATTCCGTCTTTCCTTTGGCCTTCAATCGGGTATCCACATAGGTAAAATAGGCTCCCTTCTCAGCTTTTATATCAGTTTCCTGCTTGAGTTTTTGACCCTTTCTGAAGGCCTCCAACTGAAGGGAGGACAACAAATAAGTGGCCCCGGATACTCCCAGGGACCAGGCGATATTGGCCTTAAGGGCCTCGCTGGGTTCGGCCTTGTCCACGATAATGGCACTCAGGGCGTAGATGCCCAGGCCTACTTCCGGGATCAGTTCATTTCGCTTATAGGCATCCACCAGGTTGCTTCGCGTATTTTGAAGTTCTGCGTGCACCCCGTAAGGCAGGATATTCTGTATTCCGTCCAGAAGGGATACCTCTTTGACGGACCCTCCTTTGTTCTCGAGACTTGCCCTTTTTACAAAGCCGTAGAGGTTGCTCGAATTCCACTGATACCTGAACACCAGATCGAGGTCCTCGTTGACTTCCTCAAAGACCACTTTATTCCCAAATATATTCTTGTAAAGGTTTCGCCTGATGCGATATACCCCGTCATACCTGTCTGAAAAAGGCTCCCAGAGGGCCTCTTCTCCATTCTCCCGAACGCGTATGATAGTCTTGCTACCTGTGATGTCATGGGACTCGGTGATCTTATCATCCGTGTAATATGGGAACAGGGCGTATTCACTGTTCTTTCTCCCCGCAGTGAGTCCGCCATTGCTGGAGATAAACATCCAGTGGTTAGAATCACTGACGATACTCATAAAAAAGGGGCGCATCCTGTCGTTGTTACTGATCTTGTAAAAGGTCTCATTGTCCATGATGACCAGGTTACCCTCAACCTTATGTTCCTCTTGGTGTAAAACGTTATTACCTACCCTGATTTTTTGTTTCATTTCAATCGTATTCTCAGTTTTCTGTTTTATGTTTTATGTCATTTACCTTCAACCACACGGAAGGGAATGTTGGCAGTTGCCGCCTTGTTGTGATCGTCGAGAGCATAGACAAAAAGACGATACAGCCCGGGCTCCCCTAAGAGAATGTCTGCCTCCTTTTCTCGCTGTTCAGCAATGGCCCCGTCAATGCTTTCCGGCCTTTCTTCCGGATCTCCCCCCTCCTGCAGGTCCTCACTTTCCCTCAGGACCTCCCATGTATAAGAAAGATACGCATCCTTCTCCAAATCAAGGACCATCTCGGCCGTGTATTTTTTCCCGGACCTCAAGGTGACGTCCTCGTCCGCTGATTTTCCGTCCAGCAGCAAAGTTTTTATCCCGGGAGCCCTGTTTTGCGGCCACTTGCCGTTCCAGATATAATGCATGACATCTACACATTCCGTTTCCCGCCCGTCTTCCAGGAATAACCCATACCAGGTAGGGGTGCGTTCCTGTTTTTGCCCCCACAGAAACACATAGGACCCCAGGCACTGGTCTTTATGAGAGGCTATTACTGAGGTGTATCGCTCCAGGTAATTGGCTGCTTTCACTGTACTGTTTTCTTCTATTGGCGCGCCCCAGGCAGTCTGAGGCACTTCCCAATGGCCGGTGGCCCCCCATTCGGATACCACGTACGGGCCCGTCCAGCCAAACTTTTTCACCAGCCTGGGCAGAATAGGCAGGTTCCCATAGAGCTGAAAGGAAAGCAAGTCCAGATCGGGACAACGTGCCTGTATATGCCGGATCTCCTTTTTAAAGATCCCCGATAAACTAGTGGTGGTCAGGTGGTTGGGATCCACCTCGTGGATCATCTTCGAAAGATCATTGACCGCATCCCACACCGCCGGATTGGAATATTTCAGGTTGAGCTCATTTCCGATCCCCCACATCAATAGAGCGGGATGGTCTTTGAGTTCCAGAACCTCTCTCCGGATCCTTTTAAATTGTTCACCTACCCGGTTTGTATCATTGTAATCGAAGCCATGACGTTCGCGCCCGACTTCCAGTCCCATGCAAACCATGAGTCCGTGCGCATGGGCTTCATCCAGTATGTCTATGGCTGGTCGCTGTCCGTTCTCCGTGCGCCAGGTACGAAAAGAATTCCCGCCGTGACGTGCCAGGGAAGGTATATCCCCGAATTCCAACCCGGCCCCATGGATGTAGAAGGGCTTCCCATTGACAAGGAGCTGGTAAGACCCCTCGGATGAGGTAAGCTCTACCCGTGCAGGCCCGGCCTTCTTCTCTGGCGTTTCGGTCTTTACTGCTTCCATGTAAATGTTTGGTCCTTATTCTGCCTCTTTATTAAAAGACTTTTACTTTCGAATGAGCAATTCCTCCACTTCTTCCAGGGTGCGCCCTTTGGTCTCTATCACAAACCTGTACACAAAGAGGATGGCCAGGAATGAAAGCAGGGCATAGAGGGCAAAGGTAACTGTCGGCCCCAGGTTAGACAATTCCCAGGGAAAGACCTGGGTCACGGAAAAACTGACCAGAGAATTGAAGAATCCGACGACAGAGATCGCAATCCCTTTGATCTTGCTCGGAAAGATCTCAGAGATCAGTGTCCACATCACCGGACCTAAAGAAATGGCAAAGGAGGCCACATAGAGCAGGATCGCAATAAGCACCAGGGTGGCATTTATCTGTATGAAATTGGTGATCTCATTCCTCTTAAAATTGAGGAATTGGTCCTCGTCAAGGTGCTGGCGGACCGCCTCGAACAGTACTGCCTGCCCGTCATAGGACTGCCCTTCAAGTGCGGTCAGAGCATTTTTGATCTCTGTATCTCCCACCTTTTCCAGGGTGTCCTGATTGAAATCATAGGAGGCATTGTTAAAGGCAAAGGTGGCCAACAGCAAGGCGATGGTCATACAGGTGGTCCCGATCAGCAGGAGGGGTTTCCTCCCCAGCCGGTCAATCAGCCAGATAGCTACCAGGGTGAAGACCAGGTTGGTCAGGCCAACGACGATGGCCTGCAGAAAAGAGGAATCCGTACTGCCGCCCGCCTGTTCAAAAATGGTCGGGGCGTAATAAAATATGGCATTGATCCCGGTGATCTGCTGGAAAAATGCAATCCCCAGAGCAATGATCATAATGGTGGTGTACTTCTTGTCCAGTATATCTGAAAGTTTGCCCTTCTCTTCCTTCTTGTCCAACCCCCTCTGTATCTCCTGAATGGTAGCCTCTGCATATTCCTCTCCCCCTATTTTTTGTAATATTTTGCGGGCCAGTTCGATCTTGTTCAATTTCTGGATCAGCCACCTCGGACTTTTGGGGACCGTCCAAAGGCTGATGAAATAGATGAGCGCCGGAATGGCCTCAACCCCGAGCATCCAACGCCAACTCTCCCCTTCCAGATTCACCAGGAAATAATTCGAAAAATAAGCTACAGATATCCCGATGACGATATTCAACTGGTTAAAAGAGACCAGGCTGCCCCTCAATTTTGGGGGGGCAATCTCAGCGATGTAAATTGGGGCGATGAGGATGGCTCCCCCAATGCCTACACCTCCAATAATACGGGCAATGATAAATTCTATGTAGCCTGTGGCCAGGGCAGACCAGGTAGCCGAGATCGTAAACAGGGCGGCCACGACAATCAGGGTGTTCTTTCTCCCAAATCTATCGGCCACCGGACCTGCGAGGAGGTTACCCGCCATGGCACCGAAGACCACACAGCCTACGGAGAATCCCAGCATCCATTCGGTCATTTCAAAATAGACGGTAATTCCCTTGACGGCACCGGAGATCACGGCGCTGTCAAACCCCAGAAGAAAGCCCCCCAGGGCCACGATCAGGCTGATGAGGATGGTATAGGACTTGTTCATCTTTACTACGGTGACGGACTGGTTCATATTACTGAAGTGTTGGTTAGTGTCGTTTTGCGGTGGGCCCTATCTCAAAAGAACAAAGCTGATAAATATAATTAAAAAGACCGGTAGGAGGACCCGGTCTTTAAAAAGTGTCATGCTCAAATGATTGAGGTCCTTCTGTTAAAATTTCAGGTTTTCATCCTTGTCCCACAAGCCCCAGAAGGCCCCTACGTCGCCCTCTGCCCCTACTTTCCAGGATTCGTCGAAGGAGGAAAAGTAAAAGATCTCGATATCTTCCTCTTCAGCCCATTTCTGGGTATTCATAAAATACTTCAGGGCATTTTCATAAGAGGGATAGGCACCTTCGAGATTGGTCCCCTGAAATGGCCATCCTGTTTCAGATATGATGACCTTTTTACCCTGGGCAGCATTGATGGCCCTTCGAAACATATCCTTCATGTACAGCAGTGAATAGTCCAGATCGCATCCTTCCCAGAAAGGATAACAATTGGCCAGTATCACATCGCAGGCCTCGGTGATGCGAGGTTTCTCTGCAAATTCGTAATAGGCGTCCACATAGCCCACCGGTATTTCAGGGGGGACTGCTTTTTTTACCTGTTCTATTTTTTCCAGTAGCTCGTCTTCTGTGAGATCCCCTCTGAGCAAAACCTCATTACCCACGGCGGCAATATCTACATAGCCTTCATTGGCCAATTGTATAAGGTTCTCTACCTCCTGGGCGTTGATCTTGGGGTCGTCTCCCAGCCAGGCCCCGACCATGGTCTTGATCCCAAATTCCCTTGCTATCCTCGGAATGTTCTCATTGCCTTCGGTACAGGAAAAGGACCGGATCCATTGGGTATACGGCTGGATGATCTCCATCCTGCGGCGTATCTGTTCTTCGGAAATCTGGTCTCCTGGTTTTTGTCCTTCCAAATAGGGGCTGAAACAAAGACCGTGCATCCCCTGGTCCAGGACATCCCTACATAGTTTCTTTAATTGCTCGGTGGTCTTCCCTGCATAATCCAGGGCCGCGAGGGCCAGGTACTTTTCCTTCCTGGAAGACGATAAGTTTCTCGATGACATGTTTAACTGTATTTCAAATGTTCATTTTTATCCCAAATTCCCCAACTGGCGCCTACTTCGCCTTCATGGTGCATCTTCCATTCCTCGTCGAATGAGGAGAAATAGAAGAGTTCTGCCTGATGTTTTTCTTGCCACGCGTGAATGTTGATGAAGTACTTCATCGCGTTCATGGCTGAAGGCACTGCCTCCTCCATCGTATTACCGGCATCGGGCCATCCTGTTTCGGTGATAATGACAGGTTTTCCCTTGGCGGCCTTCACGGTAAGGGCGTGCATCCTTTTCAGGTAGTTAGAGGCATCCTCTACCTTGCAACCTTCCCAGAAAGGATAACAGTTGGCCAATATGACATCGCAGGCCTCTACAAGCGCAGGCTGTTCATAGAAACGGAAGTAGGTGTCTACATATCCCACAGGGATATCAGGCAATTCTTTCTTCACCCTGCGAATATATTCCAATACTTCCCCTTCAGACAATTCCTTTCTCAAAAGAACTTCATTCCCCACGGCTGCAATATCCACCAGACCGGCTTTTGCCAGTTCGATCAGGCTTTGGATCTCCCGTTCATTTTTCTCCCTGTCGTCACTGATCCACGCACCTACCACGGTTTTGAGCCCTTTTTCCTTGGCTATATGCGCGATATATTCATTGCCTTCCGTACAGGAGAAGGACCTTACCCATTGGGTGTATGGTTTTATCACTTCCATACGGGTTCGTATCTGGGATTCCGTGAGAATGTCCCCGATATCCTGTCCTTCCAGGTAGGGGCTGAAGCACATCCCGTGGATTCCTTTCTCGAGTGTCCTGAGGAACATTTTCCGGATCTCGGTATCTGATTTGGCTGAAAAATCTACCTCGGTACTCGTATCTACCTCCAGATCTGCAGTAGTAAAGGAAGCCAATGAGGTTCCTCCGTAATACGAAGAAGAGCTTTTAGGTTTTTTCCGATTCTCTATTTCAGCCCTGATCTCATTGGCCCGCGCCTCGGTTACGTCGTACTTTCTCATGACGAGCATGGCGAGGATCGTACCCGCCATCGGGAAGAAGCAAAAGAATGCCAGCAACCCGTCTACAGCTGATTGTTGCTCAGTGGTAGGCAGATCTGGGTTAAAGCCAACAAAGGCAATAATAAGTCCGCTAAGCGCTCCGGCAATGGCAAAACCAACTTTGACCATCCACCAGTAAATAGCCCCGAAAATTCCTTCTCTGCGTTTCCCGGAATTCAGCTCATCAATATCTATGACATCCGCGGTCATGGACATCATGATGGTAAACAAACTACCTATCCCGAATGAAAAGAAGGGAAGGCCTATAATATACAGCCAGGGTTTTCCGGGTACGAAAAGGAAGTACAACATGAAATAACCAACAACTGAAATAGCCTGGGCGATCATAAACGCCTTTTTCTTACCCATTATCCTTGCCATCCGGGCAACTATGGGAATGACGATAAAGGTGGTACCCAGTGCACCCAGGCAACCAAATAAGGACACCCAGATCCCCGAAGCGTCTGCATCCCCGTTGAATAATTTATAGACAACGACGAAAAATGTAAGGGCGGCAACCGTGTTGAACGCATTGAAGATCAGGAATGTGGCAATACAGATTCTCCTGAACTGTTCTATTTTGAAGGCTTCCTTAAAGCTAATGAGAATCTTCTTTAGACTATTGCCTATGTTGGAGGCATTCAGGGGTTCATAATTTTCATGAAGCGTCCCCTTACTCCTGATAAAAATGGCCGGAACCATGGCACAAAGGGCACAGGGAATGGCAACCCAAATGGCCAATTCTCTCACGGCAACATCGGCCGAGGGAAACCAGTCCGGATCGTACATGATCACCCAGAACCAAGGGGCGATCACCCACGCCCATTGTCCTATCCACTGGGCAATGGCCATAATGTCCGTTCGTTCGTGAAAATCGTCACTCATTTCATAGCCCATGGCCACATAAGGAACGCTGAAAAAAGTCAGACCCAAATAAAAAACGATAGACCACAGAAAGAAATACCAGAAATTATATTGCAGCGAATTAGATGCGTAGAGCTGCCACATAAATATGAAGGCCACGCCCATGATCAGACCACCTATCAGGACATACTGTTTTCTCCTTCCCCATTTAGATTTGGTGTTATCCGAAATAAAACCCATGATGGGGTCGGTAATGGAATCAAAAATTCTGGGAAAGAAATAGATGAGTGACCACATCCAACCGGGAAATCCCAGGTCTTCTACGAGAACCACCATAAAAATCCCCAGAATGGCAGGAAACATCTGATTGGCAAACATTCCCACGCCAAAGGCAACTTTCTGTCCAAAGGATACTTTGGCTGTAGCGGTTTGAGAGGGCTGACTCATAAGTTTGGTTGTTTAGTTAGTATCTTTTTTTATTACAATCGTTTGGATGGCTTGTGGCCCGATGGACAGTTTCTGTGACTTGGCTCCCAGAGTAAGTTCAAAGTGCCTGGCTTTCTTTTCCTGGTTCAGGGCGACAACGGTGATGGTACCGTCTGGATTTTTGGCCGCAGTGAGCAAAAGTCCCTCTTCGGGATTTTCAAATCCTATACGCACAGCTCCCGGCCGGATAAACCTGCTGAAATGTTTCATGGTGTAGTACAGAGGGGTAAAATACACCTCGTCCTTTTCAGGGTCCACGATCACAGGAGCCACGCACCAGTTCTCGAACCAGTTGGGTCCGCCCTGCCTGTCGAGGACCATATTCCAGTCGATCCAGCCATCCACCCAGTTGTTCATGCAGCCGATGATGTCCCGCGCATATCGGTACACCGGTACGTATTTTGGATGCAGTGGTTTGTCCTCTTCAGGGGCCCAGTCCCAACCCCAGTCGGTTGCTTTTTTGGACCAGTACCATTGATCGTCCTGCCATTTGGGCACCTCGGCATCCACACAGGCCTCGGTCTGAATAAGATATTTTTCAGGCGCTTTTTCGCGGGCGTACTGAAGGGCCTCAGGAAATACCTCGAAAGTACTTGCATACCAGTGGACGGCAGTTCCGTCAAAATACTTTCGACTCGTTTCATCCCTGTACATCTCATCCACCCATTCCCTGAGGTGCTCACGGTTCTGGTCGTATCCCAGGATCTTCACCTGATGACCATCTTCTTCCAGACGGCCCTGCAGCAGGCTCGGCCAGGATTCGCCGATTTCCATGCCGTAGGCTGCGCTCAG
>CBDTYM010000029.1:0-24308 GCA_965364605.1 uncultured Muriicola sp. | reverse complement strand
CCGGTTCTGGTGATATCTCCTACAGGGGGAACCCGGCCAAAATCGACTCCAAATCGTCCGGATCTGGCGATATATCCAAAGGCTGAATACACTGAATGACAGTTTCGGGCCCCGCAATAACGGGGCCTACTTTTTTACTCTCAGCAGGAGAAAGGCCCCTAAGATAAAGAAGAGTCCCAGGAAGACGGTAGCGTTACGCATACTGCCCGTAAACTGCGAAACAAAGCCATACAGAAAGGTGCCGATGACAATACCGATCTTTTCAGCCACATCGTAAAAGCTGAAAAAGGAGGTGGTATCCCGCGTTTCAGGAATAAATTTGGAGTATGTCGATCGCGAAAGGGCCTGTATACCCCCCATGACCACACCTACGCATCCGGCAGCGATGTAAAATTCCACCGGACTGTGGACGGAATAGGCATATACGCAAATGAGCACCCAGATGATATTGATCACCACCAGGGTCCGTATATTTCCGAATAACTCCGAAGCCCTTGCTGTCAGGGTAGCACCCATAATGGCTACCAGCTGAATGACGAGGATACTGACGATCAGGCCGATCGTCCTTTCTTCATCAGATCCCCATCCCACTTCTTCTTCCCCAAAATAGGCAGCGATGAGCATAACGGTCTGAACGGCCATGCTGTAGACAAAAAAGGCCCCAAGATATCGTTTGAGCTTCTTCTCTTCCCCTAACTGTTTCCAGACGCCCTTCAATTCCCTGAATCCGTTGAGGATGACATGCTCCCGTTTCCCAGTGCGCTTATTACCTTTCGGGAGATAGTAGAAGGTATACTGGCTGAACAGAATCCACCATATCCCGACAGAGGCAAAGGAATACCGCATAGCCAACAGCTCCGCGCCTTCCCCCTGAATTCCAAAAAAACCGGGTTGCATCACCATGGCCAGGTTGATCAGCAGCAGGATAACACTACCGATGTAGCCAAGGGAAAAACCTTTGGCACTGATCCTGTCCTGTTGTTCAGGGTAGGCGATATCCGGCAAATAGGAGTTGTTGATGGCAAAACTCACCCAAAACCCGACCAGGCCGAAAAAGTAACACACCAGACCCAGCTCGATCTGTTCCAGAGAGAACCAGTAAAGCCCGATGCATGCCAAACCCCCCATATAACAGAAGAATTGCATGAAGGCTTTCTTGTTGCCCAAATAATCGGCTATTCCGGAGATAAGCGGAGTGATCAGGGCGATAAATATAAAGGCGATGGAAGTGGTATAACTAATGAGGGGGGCCCTGGCGATCTCGCCACCAAAAAGGGAAACCTTCTCTATTCCGGCGATCCGGAAGAGTGCCCCGTAGTAAATCGGAAAAATGGCCGAAGCAATGACCAGGCTGTAGACCGAATTGGCCCAGTCGTAAAAAGCCCAGGCATTGAGTAATTTTCTACTCCCCTTTAATAGGATGGTCTTACCCATGCGAGGTTTTTAGGTTAAGGCCCGTATCAGACGTATTTGGTTATAGCTTCTATCGTAATCCCAAATATCATGCAATGCCCTATTGGAAATTGGTTACCCCGAATTTCCTGGCCTCTTCCTTGGCCAGTGGAGCCCAGCTTGTCAGGTTTGCGATGCGCGTATCGTTGGAAGGGTGGGTGCTGAGGAATTCAGGTGGCGCCTGCCCTCCTGATTTCGCCTTCATACGTTTCCACAATTCTGCCGCTTCATCGGGGTTGTAGCCTGCGATCGCCATAATCTGCAAACCGATACGGTCTGCCTCCGTCTCATGGCTGCGACTAAAAGGGAGCATGACCCCCACGGTAGATCCTATCCCATAGGCCTGATTGAAGATATTGCGTTTCTGAGGGTTGTCGATGACGATGTTGCCTGCAACTGCGACCCCCTGTTGTATCATCCCGGCACTCATCCGCTGGGCCCCGTGATCGGCCAGGGCATGGGCTATTTCATGGCCCATGACTACGGCTACTCCCGTCTCGCTTTGGCATATGGGCATGATGCCTGTATAAAACACGATCTTCCCGCCAGGCATACACCAGGCATTGACCGTCTCGTCAGATACCAGGTTGTATTCCCATTGGTAATCCTGGAGGTATCCCGGATATCCATTGGCTGTAAGCCAGCGCTCAGCAGCTTTGGCGATACGCTGTCCGACCGAGGTGATCATTCGGGCTTCGTCTGTACCCGTAACCACTTTGTTCTCCTTTAAAAACTGGTCGTACTGGGCAAAGGCCGTAGGGAAAATAGAATTATTCTGGTAGAAATTAAGGGTGCTCTTTCCGGTAAACGGATTGGTCTTGCAACCAGCTACTCCGAGGAATACCAGTAAAACAATATAAAATTTCTTCATCTCCTGATTATTTGATCTGAATTTACAAAAAATCACTTACCCAATATGTGGAGGACTGTAAATTCTTTGGTCACATGGATCGTATTGCTACCGTTCATTTTAACGTCCTTGAGGGCGATACTCTCATTATCCAGTTGTATGGACTTGATCTTAAACGGCAAGCCCATCAGGTTCAATTTAAACGTCTCATAAGAGGTTACGTAATTGCCGTCCTTGAACTGCTGTAAAATAAGTTCATTTTCCTTTCCGGTGAGTTTGAAATTCCGCAGGCTGTATTCCCCCTTGACATAGTCGTAGCCGTCCTGGGCATCTTCGTAGATCGCAGAATTCTCTATCCCGATTTTGAAATAGACATCCAGTTGCAATTCCTCTATCTTCAACTCGCCCACATATTGCTGTACGGGATATTTGGGGATGATGGCCCCTTCTTTGATAAAGATCGGGATCTTGTCTATATCTGCATCAACCCATTTCTCCGTGCCCCCTTCGAGCGTCTCGTTGGTCCAGTAGTCGTACCACCGTCCCCTGGGGATGTACATCCGCCTGCCTTTGGCGTTAGGTTCCTGTATGGGGCAAACGAGGATCTGTTCCCCGAAAATGAATTCATCGGTGCGGAAATGGGTCTGATGATCGGCCTGGTCATAATATACCAGGGACTGGATCATGGGGACACTCTCCTTATAGTACTTGTAGAAACTCGTGTATAGGTACGGCAGGAGCTGATAACGCAATTCGATGAACTTCCTGACGATTTTGGTAACCTCTGCATCAAAGGACCAGGGCTCCTGGTCTCCGTGGTCCCCACTGCTGTGTACCCTGCAAAAGGGGTGAAAAATACCGAGTTGTATCCATCGGGCAAAGAGCTCCCCGTTGGGTTGTTCGGCAAAACCTCCTATATCGGTCCCGACAAAGGACATTCCGCTCATGCACATCCGTTGCACCTGTACATTGGCGATCCAAAGGTGTTCCCAGGTGGCCACATTGTCACCCGTCCAGGTAGATGAAAAACGCTGTGTCCCCGAATAGGCCGCCCGTGTGATGACAAAGGGCCTTTTGGGATAGACATATTTTTTCACTCCTTCGTAGGTAGCCCTGACCATTTGCATCCCATAGACGTTGTGCGCCTTCCTATGACTACAGGGATTTCCGTCAAAATCGTGTCGGGTGTCCAAGGGGGCTGTTTTGGTTGGCACTTCCATGACCGCCGGTTCATTCATGTCATTCCAGACGGCATGTGCTCCCACATCAGACATCAATTCTTTATAGAGACCAGCCCACCATTCCCTGACCTTGGGATTGGTAAAATCCGGAAAATTACACTGGCCAGGCCAGACCTTACCACTCATCAGGGGGCCGTCTCCTCTTTTGCAAAAATAGTCGTTCTTGACAGCTTCCTGATATACCCAGTAGTCCCGGTCGACTTTGATCCCGGGATCTATCATTACCACCGTCTTGAAACCGTCCTTGTTGAGGTCTTTGATCATTGCTTTCGGATCGGGAAACTTGGTCTTGTCCCATGTAAAACAACGAAATCCGTCCATGTAATCAATATCCAGATAAATAGCGTCGCAAGGGATCTTCAGCTTCCTGAATTTGTTCGCTATCTGTTTCACCCTGCTCTCGGGGAAGTAGCTCCATTTAGACTGGTGGTAGCCCAGGGCCCATAAAGGGGGGAGCTCCGGAGTCCCGGTCAGGTCTGTGTACGATTTCACCACCCTCGACATGTCAGGGCCGTAAAAGAAATAGTAGTTCATCTCCCCTCCTTCGGCCCAAAAACTCGTCACATTTCGGCGCTCATGCGCAAAGTCAAAATGGGTTTTGAAGGTATTGTCGAAGAAGATCCCGTAAGCGATGTTGTTGTGCAGCCCCACATAGAAAGGCACGGCCTTGTAGAGCGGGTCCTGGTCTTTGGTAAAGGCGTACTGGTCTGTCACCCAATTGTGTACGCGTTTACCCTTAAGGTTGAAGTGGGTGGCCTTGTCCCCCATTCCGTAGAAACTCTCTCCGGCCTGGGTGATCTTGCTCATTTTTACAGAGTTTCCCCCAAAAGTGTAATTCTCCTCGTAATGGAAGCCGAGCTCGTCTTCATTGATGATATTGCCTTCCAGGTCTGAGATCTGTACGCGCAGCGATTTTTTATCTACCAGGATCCTAACCTTGGATGTCCTGATCAGGTATTCTGTCTCTGTCTCCTCCGGGTCGAAGTGGCTGTAACCCCTCGGGGCATCCGGACTGATGGCATAGGAGAAGTCAGGCTGAAACACGTGGTCCGTAGCATACCGGAACCTGATGGTACTGTTTCGAATCAGGGTTATTTCGAGGATGACACCGTTTTCGGTGGTGAAATAAAACTTATCAGAATCATGCTTGAACTCAGCGATATTATCGGGGTAGAGATTCCCCTTGTATTCTAATTCTGTATTGGTGATCATATGATGTTATCTTAACAAACGAACAAAAGAAACACTTCTGCCGTAATTATCGAAACGATAAGGCTATCAAATACTAACTACATCGATATAGTGTGTTCTCTTCAACGGAAAATGACTGCTCCCAGAGGTGGCAGGTTGATCTCTATGGACTGCTCGTGACCATGCCAGGGCTTTTTGGTAGTCTTTCTCAGGGTATTCTTTGAGCCGCTGCCTCCGTATTTAGCGGCATCCGTATTGAAGACCTGTTTGTATTGTCCTGTCCTGGGCACCCCGACACGGTAATTTTCTCTTGGAACGGGGGTAAAATTACAGGCGATGAGGAGATCATCCTCTTCCCTGTGCCCTTTGCGGAGGTAGGTGAGGACAGAATTTTCAGCATCCCCGTAATCGATCCACTGGAAGCCTTCCGAACTGAATTGCTTTTCATACAAGGCGGGTTCGCTCCTGTAGAGGGCATTGAGGTCCTGCAGGAGTTTTTGGATCCCTTTGTGGTAGTCGTATTGCAACAGGTGCCAGTCCAGACTGTTCTGGAAGTTCCATTCGGAAGACTGTCCGAATTCTGCTCCCATAAATAGGAGGTTGGCCCCCGGATGGGTAAACATGTATCCGAAAAGTAGCCTCAGGTTGGCAAAACGCTGCCATTCATCCCCCGGCATCTTGTACAACAGAGATTGCTTGCCATAGACCACCTCATCGTGGGAAAAGGGCAGCATAAAATTTTCTGTAAAGGCGTAGGTCATACTGAAGGTAAGGTCGTTCTGATGGTGCCTTCTGTAGATCGGCTCTTTTTTGAAATACTCCAGCGTATCGTGCATCCACCCCATCATCCATTTCATGCCAAAGCCAAGACCGCCTATGCTGACCGGCCTTGACACCATGGAGAAGGAGGTTGATTCCTCAGCGATGGTTTGCACCCCATCGAAGTTTTTATAGATTTCCTCATTGAGCTCCCGGATAAGGGAAATAGCCTCCAGGTTCTCGTTATTGCCATATATATTGGGCTCCCATTCCCCGTCTTCCCGGGAATAGTCAAGGTAAAGCATAGAAGCCACGGCATCTACCCTGAGTCCGTCTACGTGATAGTGCTCCAGCCAGAAAAGGGCGTTGCTGATCAGAAATGCCCGTACTTCATTCCGTCCGTAATTGAAGATAAGGGACTTCCAGTCCGGGTGATAGCCCCTGCGCCTGTCCGGGTGTTCGTACAGGTGTGAACCGTCAAAAAAGCCCAGGCCGTGTGCGTCCTCAGGAAAATGAGAGGGTACCCAGTCCAGGATCACCCCTATACCATTCTGATGCAGCGAATCGATCAGAAGTTTGAGCCCCTCCGGCTCTCCAAAACGGGAAGTAGGTGCAAAATATCCGGTCAGCTGGTATCCCCAGGAAGGATCGTAAGGATATTCCATGACCGGCATGAACTCCACATGGGTGAAATTCATTTCCTTTACGTAAGCTACCAGTTCTTTCGACAATTCCTCATAGGTCAGGAACTGGTTGTGTTCATTTCTCCTCCAGGATCCGAGGTGTACCTCATATACAGAAAAAGGGCTGTCGAGGCTGTTCTTCTCCTTTCTCGATTTCATCCATTTGGCATCTTTCCATTTGTAGGACTTGTCCCAGACAATAGAAGCCGTTTTTGGGGGTTGTTCCGAATAGCGGGCAAAAGGATCGGCTTTCTCCGTTTTGATATCCTGGTTATGCGAATGGATCTTGTATTTATACCGCGTCCCTGGCTTGACGCCGGGGATAAAGCCCTCCCAGATCCCACTGGCGTCCCAGCGGACATGGAGTTTATGGTCTCCTTCGAGCCAATAATTAAAATCGCCGACCACGGAAACCGATTTTGCGGAAGGCGCCCAGACCGCGAAGTAGGTACCTTTTTCCCCATTGACCTCGATCGGGTGGGAACCTAATTTTTCGTAAAGTTTGAAGTGCTTGCCAGCTTTAAAAAGGTTGATATCGAAGTCTGTAAAAAGACTGTGGGGTACTACGTTTCCCATGGGTTTTCAGTTAGTTAGATTCGTTCATTATGCTCATTATGCCCTGGAGGGGTATCACGGCCCACATGGGCCTGGAATTCATCTCGTAACCCAGTTCATACACGGCTTTTTCCAGCATACAGTATTTCAGGATAAAGATACGCTCCTGACTGTAACCGATATTGATATTGTGTTTCTGGATCAGGTCCACATATGTTTCCAGAAATACCCCAACAAAATATCGATAGAGGATCTCCCCGGCCTTGAACAATTCGTCCCGGGAGTATGGATAGGCATCTTCGTTGTTGAATATGGTCGCGTAGACCGCGTAATGGAAAGACCTGAACATCCCGGCCACATCCTTGAGGGGTGGTTGTTTCACTTTGCGGTCCCTGATGGTGCTCTCCGGCTCCCCTTCAAAATCCAGAAGGTAGAAGTCGTCGTCCTTAACCAGTACCTGTCCGAGGTGATAATCCCCGTGAACCCTGAGCCTTTCGCCTTTGAGTTTAGTCCAGTCGAAATTCACGAACCGCTTCCTGATGTCATTCTTTCGTTCCAGAAATTCCTTGGCCAAATCCAGGGAAAGGTCTTTGAGTCGGTGCAGGTTATTTTCCACCGTATTGAGGCGATTCTGGAACTGATAAAGCAGTCGGTTCTTAAGCCACACCTCGTAATCCCCAGTAAAATGGGTAGGTGTAAAGGCAGTATCCTCGAACTCTGAGCCCAGTGCTATATGCATCTCTGCGGTCCTCCGCGCCAGAGTCTGAAGTTTTAGAAAGACATTGAGGCCTGCCCAGTCGATGATCTCCGGAGGAACGTCATTGATCTTCAGGCGTTCAAACAAGGGTACAGATGGCAGGTGGTCCACATTGATGTGCTTGTTCTCCAGGTTGGTGAACACCTTGTTCAGTTCCTTGAGCATATAATCCCAGGCGTCTCCCCGGTTGGGCACGAGTTCCTGCATCAGGGCAATGGTAACCCCGACGTTGTCGGTGTCTATGATGCTCAGGCTCCCCTGGTAGGCAGGGGTATTTTTGTATCCTTTCCGTTCGGACAGGAATCTACTCATCTCATAATCCGGGTTCTTATCGGCGTAGATCCGACGAAAGAACTTGATGACCGATTTACCGTTGATGATAATGGAAGTATTGCTTTGTTCCATCCCCATGAATTTGGAGGATTCATAAGGTTCCCCTTCGAAATTCACACTGTGGTGATACTGTACCCGGGTGGTGTCGTGGGGCTCGGCCGTGATGATCCGCTCGTACACCAGTTTTCGGAAAGCCTCCAGGTTGAGGGCGTCGATGATGAAACCTTCCTGCCCTTTAATACTCAGTGGTAGTATACGGTCTTTTTCCGCGAAGCTCTCATCGGAAACGAAGGCAATAGGGAGAAAATAATGCTGATAAAAGGCTTCTTCGAAATTCACCTCCAGAAGCAGCCCGTAATACACTTCCCCTTTTTGCTGAATGCGGAAGTACTCCTGCAATTCGATGTATTTGAGTTTGCTGCTCTTGCCACCATACCAGCGTTGCTTGACAACATAGGCCTCGAGGATCTCGGAGAGAAAGGCCGAGATGAACTTCTTGTCATCCATCAGGGATTCCCACTCTACATCAAAGACATAGGGTTTTTGTAGGGTGGTTTCCTGTTTTTTTTCGGCCATCGCTATTTTTTTATCTGGAACAGGTGGAAGGGAAGACTAGGTGGCAGATCCACATAATTCCATTCATTATACCAAATATAACTATTGTCTGTGACCAGGTCCCGCATCTGTATGGGTTTTCCGGCCTCCACACCCAGTTCGGTAAGGGGAAGCTGCACCATACCCCGCTGGGGATAATACGGATCAAGGCTGATGACTACCAGGAGCTCATCCTCTCTGTCATCATCCCATTTGTAGAAAGCCATTAGCTGGTCATTCTCCAGCCCGCAAAACCGGATGTTGTTGGTCTGTTGCAGGGCCGGATGCTCCTTGCGGATATGGTTGATCTTGGTGATGAGATACGTGATCTTGTTTTCAATGGACCAGTCCCAGTGACGTACCTCGTATTTTTCGGAGTGCATGTACTCTTCCTTGCCAGGGATGGCCTCTGTGACCATATATTCGAAAACCGGACCGTAAATTCCCAGGTTACCGCAAAGGGTGGCTGCCAGGGCATAGCGGATCAGGTGCATGCTTTCGTTGGCTCCTTGCAGGTGGTAGGGATTGATATCCGGTGTATTCGGCCAGAAGTTCGGGCGATAATACTCCTTCATTTCGGATTGGGTGAGCTCCACCATGTATTCCATGATCTCTTGCTTGTGCACCCTCCAGGTGAAGTAGGTGTAAGACTGTGAGAAACCCTGTTTGGCCAGTTGCTGCATCACTTTGGGACGGGAAAAGGCCTCTGCCAGAAAGAGTACGTCCGGGTGGTCCTTTTTGACCTCTGAGATCAGCCAGTTCCAGAAAAAATAGGGTTTGGTGTGGGGGTTATCTACCCGGAAAATTCGTATGCCAAACCCGATCCAGTGCAGGGTGACATCGAGCAATTCCTTCCAAAGGCTCTGATATTCAGAGGATTCAAAATAAAAGTTGACGATATCCTGGTATTTTTTCGGAGGATTTTCAGCGTATTGCATGGTCCCGTCAGGTCTTTTGCGGAACCATTCGGGATTCGAGGAGATATAGGGGTGGTCCGGTGCCGCCTGGAAAGCCAGGTCCATTGCTACCTCCAGGCCGTTATCGCCAGCTTTTGAGATAAAATGTTTAAAGTCCTTTTCCGTACCCAGTTCGGGGTGAATGGATTTATGCCCGCCAAAGCGGGATCCGATCCCCCAGGGCACCCCGCTGTCGCCCTCTTCGGCTGTGGTCGTATTGTTCTTACCCTTTCGGTTTACCTCTCCAATGGGATGGATGGGTGGCAGGTAAACGGTATCAAACCCCATGGCCGCAATCTTGGGCAGAAGCCTTTCCGCGTCCTTAAACGTGCCGTGCTTGCCAGGCTCAGAAGCTGCGGAACGGGGGAAGAATTCATACCAGGTACTGAAATTCGCCTTGGGTCGGTCCACATAGACTTCCAGTACTTTGCTGGAATTGACCAGCTTTTTCAAAGGATAACGGACAAAAAGATCGTGTAGTTTATGTGAAATGGCCGCTTTTACCGCCTCATCATAGGAGGTTTTGTCCTCAAAGGCCTTAACAAGCCCACCGACGTAGTCCTTATCCTTGCCTTTAACCTGTTTTTGCAAATGTCGGAGATACTGTACCCCGTCGAGCAATTCACTGGTCACTACCTGACCGTCCTTTAGTTTTGCCTCTATCCCGTGCTGCCAGTTAAGGGGGTTGTCAACCCAGCCCTCAACTTTGTACTCATAAAATCCCTGCTTCTCCACTGAGAAGACCGCGCGGTGTACATCCTGTCCCAGATGTTCCATCCTCAGGTATGAAAAGGATTTGTCATCCTCGTGCTTGAAGGCGATATCAGCCTGTACAACGTCATGACCATCGCCTATGACATCGGCGTAGACGGTAACGTGTTCTCCAACGACCCTCTTGATAAAATAAGTACCACACTGAAGCTGAGGGTTGACGTTTTCGATCACAACCCTCTCTTGTTTCATCGGCATAAACGGTTTCTTTGGTTTTGGCTAAAAATAGAAAATATTACCGAAAAGAACGGGGCAGACCCTATAATTTTGAGGCCTTTGGAAAAGGGAGATTTCAGTATATTCCCATTTTTGGAACGCTTTTTGAAACAGTTTAGAAAAAACCGGGGAACATACGCCCTAAAATAAAGTCGAACTCCATCCGTTCTCAACAAAAGCGGATCTTAAAACAACTACATTATGAAAAAAATCGGACTTATATTCAGCGCATTCGCCATAGCCCTGATGGCCTCCTGTGAAGGCCCTGCCGGACCTCCCGGACCTCAAGGACCTCAAGGCCCTGCAGGATTTGACGGGGTCAACATCCTCGGGACTGTTCTGGAGATCGAAGGAACATTCAGCGCGGCCAACGACTATTCGCTTTTTTACGAATTCCCAAATGACGTAGAAGTATTCGAATCCGATCTGGTCCTGGTCTATATCCTTTGGGAACAGACAGAGGACGGCGATGGGCTTCCTGTCGACATTTGGAGGCTGTTGCCTCAGACCCGTATCCTCAACCAGGGGCTGTTGCAATACAATTACGACCACACCTTTTTCGATGTCAGTGTGTTCCTGGAATCCGATTTCGATCTGAGCACCCTACAACCCGGAGATACCGATAACCAGGTCTTCCGCATCGCTATCGTTCCTGCGGAGTTCGGTCAGACCTCGAGGATGGACGTATCCAATATAGAGTCTGTGATGTCTGCCCTCAAGGTAGAGGAGAAAAACATCAATCGGATCCGCCTGGATTAACAAAAATGTAAATGATGTGAGCCCCTGAAGATTTTTCAGGGGCTTTTTTATTCCTTATTTTTGAAAGGAAAACAGTATTTCCGCGTACTGAAATATTAAAATTGCTATGAAAAAGATTTATCTCATCGGTATCTGCCTCCTCGCCCTGAATTGCAAGGGGGTATCTCAGGAAAAAGAAAAGCAGGATAACTCCGCTGCTGCCCAGGAGGAAAAACAGGAAGCATATGCGGTCAGCAAGACCGAGGCCGAATGGAAAGCAGAACTCACAGATATGCAGTTCTATATCCTCAGGAAAGCCGGTACGGAGAATGCCTGGAGCAGCGACCTGCTGGACATCAAAGAAAAAGGTACGTACGTTTGTGCTGGGTGCCAGACGCCCCTCTTCAGCAGTGAGCACAAATTCGACTCCGGGACTGGTTGGCCGAGTTTCGACAGGGCTATTGAAGGCAATGTGGCCTATGATGTGGATTATAAGATAGGGTACCCAAGGACGGAAGAACACTGCGCAGTATGTGGCGGCCACCTGGGGCATGTCTTCGATGACGGACCCAGCAGCACCACAGGCAAAAGGCATTGCATCAATGGGGCGGCCCTGGAATTTGTTCCTGCGCAATAAGTACAGTAACCTCTTTATCAGTAGCTTAGGACATGCCCCCGCTGCAAGGGGTCATGGCTGCACTACCATTCCGTGAAACCGGTCTGTTTCCCCGGTGGTTTTCGGATTGGTTTTGTACCTTTGCCTCCGCAATGTTATTCTTCAAAAATCGATACAGATGAGCACCTTTGATGTTATAGTTCTGGGCAGTGGCCCCGGGGGATATGTGACGGCCATCAGGGCGTCCCAGCTGGGTTTTAAAACGGCTATCGTCGAAAAAGAGAGCCTGGGAGGCGTTTGCCTTAATTGGGGGTGTATTCCCACCAAGGCCCTTCTGAAATCGGCCCAGGTATTTGAATACCTTCAGCACGCTGGCGATTACGGCCTGAAAGTGTCCGGAGCCGAAAAGGATTTTGACGCGGTGGTAAAGCGCAGCAGGAACGTCGCCCAGGGCATGAGCAAGGGGGTGCAGTTTTTGATGAAGAAGAACAAGATCGAGGTCATCAGTGGTTACGGGAAGGTGAAGTCCGGAAAGAAGGTATCGGTGAAAGGAGAGGACGGCAAGGAGACGGAATACAGTGCCAGCCATATCATCATCGCCACAGGAGCGAGGAGCCGGGAACTTCCCAGCCTCCCTCAGGACGGGAAGAAGATCATCGGATACCGCAAGGCCATGACCCTGGAAAAGCAGCCCAAAAAGCTGGTGGTTGTGGGCAGTGGCGCTATCGGGATAGAATTTGCCTATTTCTACAACGCTATGGGAACGGAAGTCACGGTAGTGGAATTCCTTCCGAATATCGTACCCGTGGAGGATGAAGAAGTTTCCAAGCAACTGGAAAGGAGCTTCAAAAAAGCCGGGATCAAGATCATGACCTCTTCGGAGGTAACCAAGGCAGACACCTCGGGAGACGGGGTTAAGGTAACCGTAAAGACGCCTAAAGGAGAGGAGATCATCGAAGCAGATGTAGTCCTTTCTGCTGTGGGGATCAAAACGAATATTGAAAACATCGGGCTTGAAGAGGTCGGTATCGCAACGGATCGGGACAAGATCCTGGTGAACGATTATTACCAGACCAACATCCCGGGTTATTACGCCATAGGGGATGTTACAGCAGGGCCCGCCCTCGCGCACGTAGCCTCGGCTGAGGGGATTCTCTGCGTGGAAAAGATCGCAGACATGCACGTAGAACCTCTGGATTACGGCAATATCCCCGGATGTACCTATTGCATGCCAGAGGTTGCTTCGGTCGGACTCACAGAAAAGCAGGCCCGAGAAAAGGGCTACGACATCAAAGTGGGTAAATTTCCGTTTTCCGCTAGTGGTAAAGCTCAGGCATCCGGAAATTCCGAAGGCTTTGTCAAGGTCATTTTCGATGCGAAATACGGGGAATGGCTGGGTTGTCATATGATAGGTGCCGGAGTTACTGACATGATCGCAGAGGCGGTCCTGGGCAGAAAACTGGAAACTACAGGACACGAGATCCTCAAGGCGGTACACCCCCACCCTACCATGAGTGAGGCTGTAATGGAAGCCGTGGCAGACGCCTACGGGGAAGTCATCCACCTGTAACACATCTGACCATGCTGACATTCATGCGCGCCCTCACTATTGTTGAAGGAATCTCCTACCTCCTCCTATTCGGTTTCAGCATGCCCTTGAAATACTGGGCTAATATCAGGGAGCCGAATATCTACATAGGCTATGTGCACGGAGTGCTCTTTATCGGTTTTGTGATCGTCGCCTTCGTCTTTTGCCGGCAACAGGGATGGGGTATGAAACGGTATCTGAAGTTTTTTCTCGCCTCCCTTTTGCCCTACGGTACCTTTTATATGGATAAGAAATACCTGGCACCCCTTGCTGTAAAGGGAAACTAGGGTATTATTTCTGATTTCTGATCCTTTGGAGGTGTCTTTGCTTCACAGGCTCCCTGTACTTTTGTGCGTAAGGGGTGTGATAGGTGTGATTTTCCAGAAAGTCGATCTGTTTTTCCTTCCATTCCTCAGGTGTCAGATCGACCCCGAAATGCCGGAGTTCTTTTAACAGGAGTTTGCTGATACGGGTATAATCCTCCCTTCCGAGATAGTCAAGGTCAGCATCGCAGAGGATGCGTTCTAGGAGGTTTTCAGGGTCCTGAGGGACTTTTGTAGCCCGGATCAGCCCAACGACCACTTTTCGTTGTTTGGCCGTAAACCCGTAATCCCTCATATACTCCAATGCCAGGATGATCCCATGGTCTTCATGAGCTGCATAGGATATCGTAAAGCCCAGGTCGTGACAGAGGGCTCCGGTCCGAAGCAAGAGAGCATCATCCTTGGGGATCTTCAGCCTCCTGATGTAGTCGTTGCAGACCTTTAGCACATCCAGGGTGTGTGCCAGACCGTGGTAGCACAGATCCTCCGAAAGCTCCTCCCGTAGAAGGGTGAGGACTTTCTTCCGTAATTTTAAATATCCGGTCATTGGTGGTGACGCCTTTAACTGATGATCTGTACGAGCCAGAGAATCAGGCTTAGCATGGCAAAGACAAAGCTCAGGGCAAAAAATCTAAGGGCTTTGTGGACGCTGGCAAATTTATCGGCAATGATCTTGCTCTCGGCGTGGATCTGCTCGGCCAGCTGGGTGTAAAGTTCTTCTTCACTGCCACATATTTCAAGCAGCTTTTTGGTATATTCTTCGGTATTCCCGAAGGCTCTTACCGCATCGAGGAAGAAAAAGACGTTGTCGTCATACTTCATCTCCATCTGAGGCATAAAACACTTGAAACAGTAAAAAGTGGAGATCAGCACACAGAGGAGCCAGAGTCCGGCAAAAGCCGTAAACCACAAATTGCTTTCAAAAGAAGTCTGGAATACATCCAGGCGTTCTGCGAACAGCCCCAGGATAAGGCTGTGAAAGGAGAAGATCACCCCTGCCTTGAATTCGGAAGCCCTGATCAGTTTTTCGAGGCGTTCGAGTTGTTCCCAATAATTATTTGGATCTTGTCTGCCCATGCTCACTCCGTGATTGTGGCATACAATTTAGGCATTTACTTCCTCTTTGGATTTCACATGGCGGATTATTTTCCGCTTCTTGACAAAATACATCTCCATTTCCCCTTTGTTCTTCACCATCACTTTGCCCCGGGATTCACATTCATAAACCTCCCTGATACGCTGGTAGGTATTTTCTGAGACATTGATCCTTCCGGGTTCAGACATGGACTCCATGCGGGAGGCTACATTGACGGCATCGCCCCAGATGTCATAGGCAAATTTGTTGAGCCCCACTACCCCGGCCACCACAGGCCCGGTATTGATGCCGATACGCACCTCAAAGGGTACGATACCTTCTCTGGGGTTTTTTTTGATCTCTTCCATGACCTCGGCCATTTCAAAGGCGGCCTCCACCATCTTAAAGGGGTGGTCTGTGGTGGGAAAGGGAAGGCCCCCGGCGCACATGTAGGCATCGCCCACGGTCTTGATCTTCTCGAGGCCGTACTTGTCCATGATCTCGTCAAAACGGGAGAAAAAGTAATCGACACTTCTGACCAGGATCTCAGGAGAAAGGCCCTGGGCATGGGAGGTAAAGCCCTTGAAATCCGAGAACAGGATGGTCACGGATTCGAAGCGCTTGGCCGCTACTTTCCCATTCTGCTTGAGTTCCTTGGCGGTCTCCTCAGGCAGGATATTCAGCAGTAATTTTTCGGACCGGTCTTTTTCATCTGCGATGATCTTGTTGGTCTTCTTTACATATTTATAGCGGCTGTAAGCCCCAATCGCCATCACAAAGACGAGGATCAGTGAAATGATGGTACCGTAGATCACGTATTTCTGACGTTTGGCCTGGAGTTCGGCTATTTCTTTCTCCTTGTTCAGCAGCCCTATCTTGTCCTGGTTCTGCTGATTTTCAAAATCAAACTGCAGACCGCGGATCTTGTCGTCTGTTTCAATATTGTACAAAATGTCCTTCTGATTGAGATATAGGGTATGGTACTCGTAAGCCTTTTCGTAATTACCAGATGCCGCATAGGTAGTTGACAAGCCGTTGTAAATATCCCTTAGGCCCTTGTCTGAGTTCAACTCTTTTGCCAGGACCTCCGCCTCTTTGAAAAGCTCCAACGCCCTGGAATAATCCGATTGCTGATAAACCCCACCCAGCCCGATAAGGGCATTAAGGGTCTCCAGTTGCTGATTCTTCTCCTTGGAAGTCTGGTATGAAAGGGTCAGATACTCTATCGCCTTGTTTCGATTGCCCATCTTATTCTCAATCGTTCCCATTTCCTTGAGGATATGAGCGTAGTCTGATGTATTCTCTGATAAAGGCAAGGCCCATTGATACGACTCAAGCGCCTGTTCGTAATCCCCTTTTTTGTTGTAGATCTCCCCTACTCCCATGTAGTAATAGGTCGCTATTTGAGGATCATCCATATGAGGGAGATAGGTTTCGAGGCGTTCAAAATACTCCAGGGCTTTGTCATAGTCCTTAAGGTCCCCGTAGACCGCTCCTATATTGGGCAGAACAGAAGTGATCCGGAAAGTATCCTTGATCTTCTCGGCGTAGTAGAGTGACCTGAGGTAATAATCAAGGGCCTTATCACTTCCACCCTGACTCAAATAGACACCTCCCAGGTTATTGAGGATGTTGGCCATACCACTGGTATCCCGGACTTTTTCAAAACTTTCCAGGGATTGGGTCCAGAAGTCCATTACGGCCAGATAATTGCCCTTGTAATAATTCGCCAGGCCAATATATTTTTGCGCTAGGGCTTGCCCTTCCGTATAATCAAGGGATGTAGCCAGTTCATTAGCCTGCCGGGCATACCGAAGTGCTCCTTCAATATCTTCCCCCGAGAGCACAGCCAGACTCAATGCATTCAGCGTATTTACCTTGGAGAAATCGTTCTTTCCCGACTCAACTATCATTAAAAGACTGTCTATCTCCCTGTTTTGAGACTGGATCTGCATGAGGCCGAAAGCCCAAACCATAAAAGAAAATACCCAAAACCGAAATTTCCTTACGTTCATAAAGTCAAAATTATTCTTTGATCACACTGTAAACGAGTACCCCATCTTTGGTGGTAAATCTGAAAAAATACATACCATTGAGGAAACTGCTCATATCCACCTCGTGGGTCACCGGGCCGGATCTTCCATCTAAAGTCCGACTCAGCTGCTGTATGCCAAACATGTCGAACACCTGCAAAGTGACCACTTCAGACAAGTCCTGATCGACAAAGAGAATACCGTTGACCGGATTTGGATACAAGGTGAAAGCGCTGCTATTTCCTCCACCCAGATCGCAACGGTTGGAGTTCGCATTCACCTCTGTAGTGGTAGAAGTTTTATGGGTGCTGTCCCTGCTGGTCAATTCCCATTTCAGGGTATTCCCGTCAAAACGGATCTGGAATGTGCCGGTTCCGGGCAGGAAAATAAAGGGCAGTTCCCCGCTGTATAAAGCCGGACCAGAAAGCTGGTTCTCGGGGCCTTCCAGAATATAGATCGTCTCTTCATTCGGGTTTTCATACCGGAAATGTGCTATATAATTAAGACCGCTGGGGTCTCCGCTGACCTCTTCCACACAATCCATGTACGTCCGTATCTTTCGCAAATTCGTGCCAGTAGGATTGATGTACAAGACCCCGATTTGCTCGTAAGAGATGGTGTAGTTTTGAGGTTCTTCGACCGTTATAAAATACACTCCGGTTGCCCCGGGGACATAGGCTTGCCCTTCAGCATTTTCGAAACGGAAGGGAATGCCATTCGGAAATACATCCTCCACGGTCTCATCATACTCAAAACCCGAGATAGTTACCTCAATAAGGGAAGGGTCAATATCTGTACCCTGGTCGATCACAAGATTGCCAGTCGAGATGCTGAGGCCGGCCGGTAACACCCGGATCGTGCCTGAACCGTAGGTAATATTGAAGTTATACCCTATCGGATTCAATAAGGTTCCTGGGAAGGAATTGTGGAACTCCGAGCCAGGAGTTACATCTAACCCCGTAATCAGGTTGAGGGAGTAGAAACGACTGATAGGCTCATCCCCATCCCCATCGTAGACGATGGCAAAAACCTCTGAATAATCATTGAGATCGTCCGTACCACCCAGGTCGCTGTCGTTCACCAGGGCTTTGAAGCCATTTTGGAAAGAACCGAAAGAAGCCCGTCCGTTGAATAGGTCCTCACTATTTACCAATGCCTTGAAATCATTCACCAATGCTTTGAATCCGTTGGTCAGATAATCCGAGTAATCGTCAAAATGCGTTGTATTGAGGTTTACGAGGTTCATCTCATTCACCAGGGCCTTGAACCCATTTTGTATTGTGCGTTCCGTAGAGATCCAGCTTCCCTCGTTGAGAAGGTTCAGGATGGCCAATTGCTCATCATTGACCAAGGCCTTGAAACCATTGATCAAAGCCAATGTATTCTCCGGAAAGAATGTTTCATCATGAGCCTGAGAAATAGCGGCGAGAAATGCTTCATTGTCTGAAATCCCCGTGTTGTCATAATTGTAACTCAATTCGAGGTTTATCGCCTGCCCATAAACCACCTCTACCGGATCCGGGACTATTTCCAGGTCCTTTTTGCTAACGATGAAAGATCCATTCTTGAAATTCACCACATAACCTTCCAGGGCCGCAAGCTGCTCAGGGGTGGCGTTCTCCGTATCGAAGGAGGGGAAGATCACGTAATTACCCACCCTTGGAAAAGGAGGGGTTGCCGCCGTGGTAAATTTAACGGGGGGCAATCCCAGGCTTTCAAAATCGGTCCCTTCCGGCAGGCCTTCCACCGTATAGCCAAACGCGTAGTCCTGGCCGTACTCAATTTCAATATCATCCGCGACCACATTGATAGCAACCGTACCCGGATCGAGCAAAAATATCGGATTGGAGTTACCACCATCCGTACCGAGGGGCACGGTGGAGTTGGTAAAGACCGTCACCGGAGGATTCCCGGTAAAAGGACCGACCAACACCTTGATCTCCGAAGGGTTTTCGGGATTGTAGAAGGTGATCGGAAGCTCATCGTCCCCAAAGAAGACCGTGGGATCTTCTGGAAAATAGTCTCCGTTGATCGTGAGCTCCAGCTCATCCGCGCTGATCACTGAGCCTTCCGGGGAAGTAAATTCGACACTGAATCCGGATATAAGTCCGGTTTGAGCAGCTATATTCTGGAATGTGGCCAGGGCATCCACCACGCCGGCCCCCAGCTGTGCCTCGTTGCCTACTTTTATTGCATTGTCCTTGAAGAGTTGCACTGCATCCACGGGATTATTCGGGCCGTACCAGGCGGGAAGGGCCGAGTTCATGAGGGCAAGTGCTGCGGCCACGTGGACCACAGAGGCGGAAGTACCGAAAAAATTCTTGAATTGATCCCCGTCTACAGGAACTCCGGCCACTTCATTCTGCCCTATTGTCTGTACATTGGTGTTGACACCGTCATAGGATGACAAGGCGATTTTCGTCGTAAATCCGTCGGGAAGCGTACCAGCGAAGGTTGAAAAAGGCTGGGCCTGCGGATTATCGGAACGGCGGAAATCCACAGCCCCGATCGCCAGGGCTTCCGGGGTCATGGCATGGCCAGTCTGAGTAGAAGCCCCGTCAAAATACTCCAGGACCTCCAGACTGTTCTTCACAAAAATAATATACCGGAAAGGCAGGGGTCCAGGGTTACCGTTAGCACTGGTTATGAGGAAGTTGGCCTCACCATCCGAAAGCGCCTTAAAAGTGATATATTCAAGGGCATCCCTGGCCTCATTGTAATAATTATTCCCTACCAACAACCTTTCCAGATCGTCCACGACCCAGAAATCCAAATCATTGATGGCACCTACCTGATTGTTCTGGGAGGCAAATTCCTCAGCGTATTGTAACACGATAAAATAGGTCTCCCCGGCTTTAACCCTGAACCGCTGGTAGATGTCATCCACCCCGTCAAAGGCGTGGGCTACCGTGCCAGCGTCAGGAATAAAATCAGGCAGATCTACATTCTGAGCGCTCTGAAAAACAGCCTGGTACGCATCATCCGAAAAGTTTGCGGAAGACGTGCAGTAAAAATTACCTGAATTAACCACCTCCTGAATAGCCCTGCCGATGTTGCTTATCCCAAAAGCCTTTTCCCCGGGAAAAGTGATATCATCTACTAGCACTTTATTTTGTGAACCAATAAATTCCCGGATGCCCAGTTCAAAATCCCTGGGAGATAATACACCTGTCCGGAAAGCCAAATTCGCACCAGGAGCAATATCATGGGCGATCTGCAGCATGGCCCTGCCTTCATCGGATATCTGGCCAAAGGTATAGGGATATTCCTTGATGACTCGCACAGGGGTATCATAACCATTGGGATTGCCGTTACCGGCGATACCAGGCAGGTCCCCATTGCCTACATCGATAGCTTCATTGGTAGGCTGACCTGCCTCGGGAGGATTGGCGTCATAGCTGTTAGAAAATACAATGAGTTCTGTACCTGTTCCGTCAACCGGAACGCTTGCCTCTGGTGTAACTATTTTAAAGGATCGCCTCACCTCATCGGATTTCTGGGCAGCGTCACCCTGGGTAATGGCCTCCCCTGTACCTTCCTCAGCGCCTGAGGTAAATGGGGTATATAGCGCCTGGGCAGACCTGATAATACCGAAGTAATCCGTTAAGGCTGGTGCAGCCGGGGCAGGAGGTTCAGGCGGCAAAATTTTATTTACGGGAAAGAAAACATCAATGGCTCCCAAACCTTCTGAAAGAATGAGCGAGGGATCGACGATAAAATCAGATATGGCAGCCTGTGTGTCATACTGTAAACCGAAAACGTTGATGAGCGTATTGATCACATCCTGGGTCCTTCCATCGATCGGTATGATCTGTATGAGGACCTTTTCCTGTGGGTTGATCTGGTAGATCAAAGCAGAGGGATTATTCCCTGCTGTTCCTGCAGCCAGGGAAATCAGTTCAGGGCCTACGAAACCTTCCGTTTTCCCATTCCCGGGCCCGATTACGGGGACGATAAAAGGGTCCTCTGGACATACAGGAGAATCAAAAGTAGCCCTGATCTTGGTCTCATAAGAGCCCCCGAAAGATACCGTCCATTTGGCGTGTCCGTTATCCGCAAATACTACGGACAAGGCATTCTCATGCGTTCCGGGCTCAAAAGCAATGATCCCCTGTATTTTCTGTACCCCCCCAAATTCGGATTCCTCTATCTTATCGCTTAGAAAAACCGTACTTTCCTCAGAGGTTACCGTTATCGTCTTATTGGTGGGGTTGGTATAGCCGAAGTTGGCCCGGTAGAGCCCGTTCCCGATATTTTCAGCACAGGTGAAAAGAGTGACCTCCTTGTTACTATTCCCGCCTCCTTTCTGTGCCCGTAAGGTTTCCGAGGTGCACAAGAGAAGAAGTATCAGAAAAAGATTCCTGATCAGGGATGGTATGAACGGTGAATTCTCGTAATGGCAGCTCCCTTCAGGAGCTATCCCGGAACAATTGAAAGGCGTAGAGTTTTTCATCTTTGGTCATCTGGTTACTTAATAAAAACCTAGCTGTTGGTTTCGCAAACTTCTAACACTGACAAAGAAGTTGCACAGCAAGGAGGATCCAAAGCTGAGCAGATTTTGAAGATGTCGCCCCTTTTTAATAAGCTGGACGGTGCCCTTCAGAGGTAAGGTAAGTTGGGGTAAGCTTATGAAAGATAAGCAAAAAACTCATCGGATTAAGGTTTTTCCGGCTGATTTGTAAGGTTTTGCGATAAAATCACGCAGATTTAACAAAAGTGGAAGCCGATCAACGAGTTTTCAGGAGGAAACTTTGGACCGCAAGGTCGTAAGATTGCAGGCCGAATCCCAGGATCACTCCCCGGGCTCCGGGCGAGATATGGGACACGTGGCGGAACTCTTCCCGAGCAAAGGTATTGGAGATATGGACCTCCACCACAGGGGTCGAAACGGCCTTTACCGCATCCCCTATGCCTACGGAGGTATGTGTATAGGCTGCGGCATTCAGGATGATGCCGTCATAGGAAAAACCCACTTCCTGAATCTTGTCAATGAGCTCCCCTTCAATATTGGATTGAAAGTAAGCGAGCTGCACTTCCTTGAATTTCATCTGCAGCTGGGCAAAATAGTCTTCGAAAGAGGTATCCCCGTAAATATCCTTCTCCCGCTTACCCAGCAGGTTCAGGTTGGGCCCATTGATGATGATGATCTTCACGGGGTTAAATGTAAGGATTCCTTCCCCAAGTGCAAAGAGCGTATTCGGGCTGATATTATATATTAAGTCTAGAAGAGAACGTCAGAGCCTCCTCGGCCTTACCTGGATGGTATGCATGATACCCACATTGACGGTAGACCAGGTAGCCCCGTCCAGCTGAATCCCCGTGTAGGATACGTTTACTTCTGTGTTGGTGCCGAAGAGATATCCGATCACCGGACGGTAATAGAGTCCGCCTTCATTTCCGTCATTGATCCCAACGGCATATCCGGCGTCTCCCCCAAAAGAAAAGGAATTTGAAGGCCAGATCCGAAAAGAACCGGCAACAGGCAGGAACTGTATACTGGGAAGATCAGGACCTCCGTCAAAATTGTCGGGAAATCCATTGATAAAGCCGGTCATGACACCCGCATCCACCACTTCTCCCAGGGCGTGCATGTAACCAAGGTCAACAGCTGCAGATAAGACTACCGCATCTTTGAAATCGTTAAAGGGAAAGCTCCCCTGCAGTCCGATCTTGATGCCCTCCTGCGCAAAAAGGCCGGAACTGAAGGCAAAGGCAAAAAACAGAAAATAGAATCTTCTCATGGTTTAGAGTTTAAAGGTACTCCGCGTCACCAGGCTGTTTGCATGCCAAATAGACCTGCATTCCCTCATTTCTCACGGATTCACCGGTTGATCATTTTTATCCATGTAAACGATGAACACCCTATCTTTATTTCATGAAGTGGGATCAGGCACTACAAGATTACCGGCATTACCTAAAACTCGAAAGGGGGCTTTCGGAGAATACCCTGCAGAATTACCAGCGGGATGTGGAGAAACTGATCGATTTCCTGATGGAGAACCGGATGGAGTCCAGCCCCCTGTCTATAAAGCTGGAAGACCTGTCTCAATTCGTTTATGAGCTGGGAAAGTCTGTCGCCCCCCGTTCCCAGGCCAGGATCATTTCCGGGCTTAACAGTTTTTTCAATTACCTCGTTTTTGAGCAATACCGGAAGGACAACCCCATGGAGCTCATCGAATCGCCTAAACTGGGCCGGAAACTGCCCGACACCCTTTCCGTAGGGGAGATCGACGACCTCATTGCAGCTATTGACCTGTCAAAACCGGAAGGGGAACGGAACCGCGCCATTCTGGAAACGTTGTACGGTTGTGGCCTCAGGGTCTCTGAACTCGTGGAACTTCGTATTTCCGACCTCTTTTTTGAAGAGGACTTTATCCGGGTTACAGGCAAAGGCAATAAACAGCGGTTTGTCCCTATCGGGAAAAGAAACCAAAAATACGTCGATCTTTACCGCCACCAGGTTCGCGTGCACCAGGCCATCGAAAAAGGGCACGAGGATATCCTGTTCCTCAACAGGAGGGGCAAAAGGTTGAGCAGGGCGATGATCTTTACCATCATCCGTGGGCTGGCAGAGAAGATCGGACTTCGCAAAAAGATCAGCCCGCATACCTTCAGGCATTCCTTTGCCACCCATTTGCTGGAGAACGGAGCTGATCTAAGGGCTATCCAGCAGATGCTCGGCCATGAGAGCATTACCACCACGGAGATCTACATGCACGTAGACCGTACACACCTCTCCAGGGTACTTGAAAAATATCACCCCAGAAAATAACCTGTGTCCCTCACGAATTATCGAGGTTTTGAGCCCCAACTTACGGGTCGTTTTATATCTTTAGCGAAATGAAAAAACCAACTCATGAAACAGGTATATATCTTGGGAGTGACCCTACTGGCGTTGCTTTCCCTTCAGGCTCAAAACGATAATCAGGCGGCCGTTCAGGATCTCGACTCCAGGGCCGCTCAATACGGCGAAATCGCTCAAAAGATCTGGAACCTCGCAGAAATGGGATATCAGGAGGAAGAAAGCGCTGCCCTCCTGCAGGCCACTCTCGCCGATGAAGGTTTTACCATAGAGAAGGGTGTGGCCGGGATACCCACTGCCTTCGTTGCGGAATACGGCAGCGGAACGCCCGTCATCGCCATTCTCGGTGAATACGATGCACTGCCAGGTCTTTCTCAAAAAGCTGTGCCTATGCAACAATCTGCAGGGAAGGCTGCTGGTCATGCCTGTGGTCACCACCTCTTCGGTACGGCTTCCACCGCCGCAGCCATCACCGTTAAAAACTGGATGGAGGAAAACAACATCAACGGGACCATCCGCTTCTACGGATGTCCAGCCGAAGAGGGAGGCAGTGGCAAAGTATATATGGTGCGTGCCGGCCTGTTCAAAGACGTGGATGTGGCCCTGCACTGGCATCCCGGGTCATCTAATGCAGCAAGTGCAGGAGCTGCCCTGGCCAACAAGTCGGCTAAATTCCGTTTTTACGGGGTGTCAGCACATGCGGCCGGTGCTCCCGACAAGGGAAGGTCCGCCCTCGACGGGGTGGAGGCCATGAATGCAATGGTCAACATGATGA
>CBDTYM010000028.1:0-25126 GCA_965364605.1 uncultured Muriicola sp. | reverse complement strand
CGGTAAGGCCAACAAGGAACAGGACGTGCCAATGACTCCTGAGACCCTTTGCAGTATCTGCTCCATTTCCAAGCTTTTTACTGCTGTGGCTGTGATGAAGCTTTACGAGGAAGGAAAGTTAAGGCTTGACGATCTAGTCGAAGACCTCCTACCCGGATATGATCTAAAACAACAATTCCCCGAAAGCGGCCCGATTACGGTACGGGGCCTGCTGACCCATTCCTCCGGCCTGCCGAGAGAAGCCAATGCGCCCTACTGGACAGGACCGGATTTCCCTTTCCCTACCAGGGCTGAAGTTGACGAAGGTTTGGAAGAGCAGCAAACCCTTTACCCGGCTTCGACCTATTTTCAGTACAGCAACCTGGCCCTGACCCTCCTCGGCGAGATCGTGGAGCAGGTTTCCGGCCAGTCATATGACACCTATATTCAAAATGAGATCCTCGGGCCCCTTCAATTGGCTGACACGCGCACTTTTCTGCCTGAAGAACGCTATGGAAAAACCCTTGCCATTGGGTACAGTGCCCTGGACAGGCAGGGCGAACGCCCGCCCGTAAATTTTTTCCAGGCGAATGGCATCAAGGCAGCAGCGGGATTCTCATCAAATGTGCTGGACCTCGGAAAATTCGCCTCCTGGCAATTCCGCCTTAGGGATACTACGGTATCGGAGGTCCTTAGACCGGCAACCCTCAAACTCATGCAGCAGGTGCATTTTATGGACCCCAACTGGAAAACGAGCTGGGGCCTTGGTTTCAGAGTGTATAAAGGGCCCAATGGCAGTACCTGGGTGGGGCATGGAGGGTCCTGTCCCGGATACCGTTCTGCCCTTGAACTCGACCTGAAAGAAAAGAGGGCCTTTGCCGTGACCATCAATGCTGGGGGTACCAATCCCAACCGTTATGTCAGGGGACTCTTCGGGATCCTGAACAAGGTCAAGTCAGGAAAAAAGGAAGAAAATGAGATCCCCTTTCAGGATTATACCGGGCTGTATGACGCCCGACCCTGGGGTAGCGAGGAATATATCGGCAGTTGGGAAGGACAACTTCTCATGATCAATCTGCCCTCCGATACCCCTGCAAACGACATAACCCTTTTTAAGCACGTAAAGGGAGATACCTTCAGGAAGGTACTGGACGATGGGAAACTGGGGGAGACCGTCGTTTTTGAACGCAATGCTGATGGTAAGGTATACCGCTATAAGCAACATGGGAATTACACCCGGAAAATAAAACCCTAGGCGAGTTTCATTACAGAACAAAACGGAATTGAAGACAATTTCAGGGGTCTTTTACCCGGTTTAACGGGGAGCCAAAGGATAAAGTGATAAAATGAAATATATCTAAAGAATTAAGTCATATGAGATCCAGTCCATGGCACCTCCTTTTCCTGTTTGTCTTCCTTTTGATTGGCAATGGGTTAAATGCACAGAACAAACCAGAGAATAAAGCACCCTTTTTACGCATTTACAACCTAAATGGAAAGAAGGTCCTTAAAGGCCGGATAAACAAGGTCACCGACGAATCGATTTCCTTAATAAAAGGAGATAAGGTACGGGAAATAGACATTTCAGAGATTGGCTACATCAGGACCAAACATTCTGTGGGCAACAACGTGTTGATGGGCGCCATAGCAGGATCGGTATTTTTTGGGACGGTAACGGCGGCCGATGCCGATCCCGATGCCTGGATATTTTCCTATACTCCTGCCGAAGGGGCAGTGATCGGAGTGGTCGCTGGTGCCCCTATCGGAGGAACCTTAGGTCTGATCACGGCTATCTTTAAGAAGAAAACAGAATTCGAGATCAACGGACAGCCGGAAAAGTGGAGGGAGATCATGCCCTATTTTCAATAAGTTATTGTCGAATCAACTCACAACGACACTTGCTGATCAACGGTGTTCAATAGCTCCGGAAAAACACCGTGAATTATCCTAGCATAGAATATGTGGTGATTGTCTTTGTCGACTTTCTGATGGCCATCCTAATCCTCTTATCTGTTTTTAGGCTAGGAGATTATCTATCCCTTGTCCTCAGGGGTACACCGGCCGACGGGATTGTCAGAACCTGAGAGGTGAACAGGCTGCCTAAAAAGGCGAAGTCGGGTTTCCTCCAGGGAACAGTAACCATCATGATCATCCTGCTCTTCCTGGCGTTATAGGTGGAACTGATTTAACAGTTCTTCTTTCAGTATGTTACTAAGCCAGTTTAGAATTGCTTTTAGCGGTCTTGAAGTTCAGTTCCTTTTTGATTCGGCTATTCTTAAAACGATACAGACGGGCAACGCTTTCCTTTTGGGTGGCAGGAGCAGCGATCTCTTTTTTTGCGGTTTCAACCTTTGTCTCAGGCGTGTTGTTCTGAGCTTGAGCAGCGAAGCTTATCAGGAAGAAAAAGAAGAAAGTAACCAGCGTTTTCATGTCTTGCGTTTTATATATATAAAACGCAAAGACCGGTGCTTTTCCGGGGTGTCATTCGCCGAAAAACCCTTATTTTTCGGTATCTGACAAGATCCCGGGTAAAGTGCAAAAAATCATCGACGAACGTCGGTTAGCACCAAAACCGCTCACCGAAAAAAGGGGTATTTAATCGGGATACTTTTAACAGAGAAAATGGGATTTCCATGATTTTTAATCCTTATCACTCTTGAACATCAAAAGTTTCTACCTTTCGTTTTTATTTCTTTGAGAACGTGAACATAGTCGTTAAAGTCAACCCTCTGGATACGGGCAGACATAAGATGCTAATTGCATAATATCCAGTATTTTAAGTTTTTATATTCCCGATTAAAATCTTAATTTATACTGTCCTTGGGAAGACCCCTGCTTTAAATCCTTCCCCTATGCAAAAATCCCTACAAAAAAAGCTGGCCGCCATCATGTTTACGGACATCGTGGGATATACTACCATGATGGCAAAGGACGAGGCCAAAACGCTCCAATTGTTGCGCAAGAGCAGGGCCATTCATGTAAAACAGATCCAGAAGCACGGTGGCAAGGTCATTAAGGAAATTGGGGATGGTATGCTCGCCCGGTTCGACAACCCGCTTCAGGCCACACTTTGTGCCAGGGACATACAGCTCGAAGGGAGGATCCTGCTTTGTAAGATCAGGATCGGCATCGATTACGGGGAAGTGATGGTAGAAAATGACGACGTTTTCGGAAACGGCGTGAATATCGCTTCGAGATTACAGGCTATTGCGGACCCGGGGGGCATCTTTATTTCTTCAGAGGTCCATGACGCCATTGAAAAGGATTGCGACATCCTCTTTGAGAAGCTAGGCGAGATCCCCCTCAAAAATGTGGCAAAGCCCATCGCTACCTATGCCATTGCTGACCCCGATTTCCCCAAGACCTCAAGGCAGCGGAAAAAGGAACTTATAGGCTCGGATAACATCGAGTCCATGGCCGTTTTACCATTTCACAGTCTCTCAGGAGACCCGGAGCAGCAATTTTTTGTCGACGGTATGCACGATGCTCTGATCACAGAGCTCGCACAGATCAATTCCCTGAGAATCATCTCCAGAACATCCACCCTGCGTTACCGGAACACAGACAAAGGCATGCTGGATATAGCCAGGGAACTGGGTGTAGATGCCCTCATCGAGGCAACGGTATTCAAGGATAAAGACCATGTTAAAATACAGGTACAGCTTATAAAGACCCTTAAAAGGGAGGAACACGTATGGGCCAAATCCTATGATCGCGAACTCAAGGATGTCCTTGCGATGTATAACGAACTGGTTAAGGATATTACCGGTGAGATCGATGCCAAGCTCACTCGGGACGAGGCTGATCATATAGATCACTTTTACGAGGTCATTCCGGAAGCCTATGAGGCCTATTTAAAAGGGGTTCATTATTGGGAACAATTAAGCAAAGATGGCCTTGACAAGGCGTTGGAATACTTCTCTGAGTCTACTGAACTGGATCCGAACTTCGCTCCTGCCTACACTGCCCTGGCCGGAGTATGGCTTGGCAGGGCACAAATGGGGTTTCTGGATCAGGCCAAGGCCCTTCCTCATGTATATAAAAACATGTACAAATCGATCTCCCTTGAAGGTGAAAATGCCGAATCCTATTTCTGGAAGGGATCCCTGCATGTGTGGATCGACTGGGAATGGGATAAAGGCTACAAAGCTTTCAAAAAAGCTATTCAGCTCAATCCCAACAATACCAAAGGCAGGGCGTATTTTGCTCATTTACTGGCCATTGCAAACCGACTGGAAGAGGCGGTATCTGAGGCAGAGATCAGTATTCAGCTCGACCCCTTCAATGAATTATTGCAGTGCCTGTATGGCATGGTTTTGAATTATGCCCGGAAATATCGGAGCGCAGAAGCCGTCTTGTTAAATATTCTAAAGGATAATAAAAAGCACCCCATCGCCTATTCTACCCTACGTTCTGTATACTACAACCTGGGCGAATATGAGAGGTCGTTTGAAATGTTCAAAAAATCTTATCTGGAAAAGGGAGAAACCAGATCAGCCGAAGAATTGGAAAAGGGTTATAAAGAGGGAGGTTACAGACGGGCACTGTCCAGGGTGGCCGAATACAAAATCAAAGATACTGACGGTAAGTATCATACCCCATGGCAGATCGCCACATTGTATACGAGGGCTGGAGTCAAAGACAAAGCCCTGACTTATTTGAAGACGGCATACGATATCAGGGATCCCAATATGCCTTATTTGGGAGTGGACCCGATTTTCGATACCTTGAGGGATGAACCTGAATTCAAGACCTTGCTGGAAGATTTACGTCTCACTCAATTTCTAAAAACCTGATACCATGGATGCCATCGATCACGTTATCTCATTGGAAAAAGAAGCCTTAAGCCATTGGTCCAATGCCGACCCTACGGGTTATGGTATACACGCCCACAAGGACCAGATCTATTTTGATAATCTCGGCGCGCAACATCAGATTGAAGGAAAGGAAGCCATAGGAGAATACGCGAAACAGGCTTTTGCCCAAATGCAACCCCATACTTATAAAATGGTGGGGCTCAAAGCCAGGCAATACGGAGAGACTGTTGTTCTCTCTTATCAATACCATCCTGAGATGCCGGATGGAGCACCTTCTGCCAACTGGGCGGCCACAGTGATCTATGCTCATATCGATTCCCGCTGGCAGCTGGTTCATGCTAGCTGGGTCATGCTGACGCCGATGAATATTCCGAAATAGATGTAAACCGTACGTACAACTGATGGATAAAACCAATCTTTTTTTCCTGCTTTCCCTTGCTGTTTTTTTAGTAAGCCTATTCCTTCTGGCCTCAGCCTCTCCCCTCCTCAACTATGCCCTTGGCGACAACGATACTGTTCCCCTTGGGAGTTTTATCACCTGGGCAGGACTGATCGCCCTGCCTATGAGCCTATATTGGGGTAGCTTGAAATTCAGAAAACCGGAAGGGTCTTTCTACAAAGTGCTTTCCCTCTGCCTGAAGATCACAATAGTGTTGGCCATTTTGTGGCTTCCCATCAGTTATGCCCTGGCCGGGAATATGAACTTCAATTTTGGGCAGAGTACTTCCTTCCAGGGCGGTCAAACTGCCATGAAGATCTTTTGGTTTGTGAGCTTCGCCATACCTTCGGTAACCCTGGTTCTGTGTCTCTTGCACCTGATTATCTCCCTGTTTCGCTCAAATGCCAAAAAGCAGTGAGCCGGATGACAAAGCGCATGCCTTACACGCGCTTTTTTATGTTCTGCAATGGGTGTTGATAATTCCTGTAAAGTCCCATGAAAAACCACGGAAAGTATTCTTCTGGTTTTAGTATACTTACGGATGTAATAAAGATTGGCGGTTCTTCAGCAGCGATTTTTGTGGTTAACGAACGATAATATAGCTTTACTACAACTTTTACATCACTATCACCGAAGGATTATTTCACAACCATGACTTTAGAAAACCTCGCCCTGATCAGTGAACTCCTGGCATCCATTGCCGTAGTGGTCACCCTGGTCTATCTGGCCAAGCAAGTCCGTGAGGGCACTCGGGTCAACCGTGCTGCCGCCCGGCACTCCCTTTCCCAATTTGCCCTGGAACTGACTAAATTCCGGGCAGAGCACGCCGATCGCTGGACGAAGGTTATGCAGGAGAAAGAGCTGACTCCGGGCGACCGGGAATTCAGGAAATGGAATCATATGATGCTTTTGCTTCACGCAGAAACCTACTACCACCATCACAAATTGAACCTGATGCCAGACAATCACTGGAACAACTATGCCAAATTTATCCTTGCCGCCGTCGACTCCCCTGGTTTTGAGGATTACTGGAAGGAAGTCGGATTTGCCTTTTCAGCAGACTTTGCGCATTGGATGAATACCATCTTTTCGGAATCAAAAGCCTCCAAAGGATAGATCTCTAATCACCACGATGCACTCTCCCTCTCCATTCTGCATATATTTCCTAACTTAGATCTACCTATATGAGCCCCGTTCCCAAAAGGAGGAAACATGATCAAGTTCTTCAGGAAAATAAGGCAACAACTGCTGACGGAAAATAAAATCAGTAAGTACCTAATCTATGCCGCAGGAGAGATCGTCCTGGTGGTGATCGGGATCCTTTTAGCCCTGCAGATCAATGACTGGAATACGGAGAGGGAGAATCAGGCCCTGAAAAAAACTTACTACCTACAGATCCTGCAGGACCTGGAAAAAGACAGGACCCGGCTGGTCCGGGCAAACCAGGGCATCGATACTTTTTTTCTGCGGTTACAGGCGTATAAGGAACTCTTTAAAAAACCGGACTTACCCCTCTGGGAAGCTGCTACGGCCCTGGGCGGGGTTTTCTCTGAAGAAGCCGGTCTGGGTTGGAACTTCGAGACCAACACCAACACGATAAACACCCTCCGGAATACGGGTGACATCAAGCTGATCCCATTGGATATCCGAAACCGTATCCTGGATTTCAGGTATAAAGTCTCGGGACTGATGGACTATGTGAAATCCGAAAGCATCATCATTGCCAACGCCAGCATGGCCACCCAGAAAATATACGGCGGGGCAGACATGCCCACAAGAATCGGGAACCAACCCAAGATCCTGGAATATTTTGGAAATGAGGAGGTCGCCCTGCGCAGTTTGCTCGAACTGGAAGCCATCCTGTATGAACACGCCTTGCTCGTGAAAAATTCCCGTGAGCGCACAGACGACTTGATCCGGGAAATCGACGAGATCACACAGATCATCAAGGAGGATATGGAGCAATAATCTCAGGTTTTTAGTTCATCACCGAGTATGATTAAACCCCTACATATAGACCTCAATCCGGCAACATCGGGAACAACATACCGGGATTCGGGCAATTCTCTCGATAAAAGTCGACCTCTGAAGCACTGCAAACCCCTGGATAATCTCCTTTATAGCCCTGTAGGTCCAGGATAAGCTGAAAATGAAGGTGGGGGGCGTAATTGACATTCTCCATTGGTGTCCCCAGGGTAGCAAGAACATCCCCCTGCTTGATTCGTTTGCCGGGATACAGGCCTGAAAGGGATTCCACGGACAAATGGCCATACAAGGTAAAGAGTGTAATTCCACCTGCCCTGTGCTCCAGGAGTATGGTGGGCCCGTAGTCCCCCTTGGCCGCATTGTTCTTAAAACTGTGCACGGTTCCAGATAAAGGTGCTACTACTACGGTACCCGCCGGTGCCCAGAAGTCGACCCCCAGATGTACTTCCCGGATTTCCTGCCTCTCACTGAAGTGGTCGTTTCCCTTATAGAGGTTGCGCCTCTCAAGGTATCCCCCGTAAGCTACACGGGCACCGGCCCTTCCCCTAACGTAGTCCACGTACGCCTGGCAGGCATCCGGGTTACCTAGCTCTACACCCACCAGCTCGGCATTATGTACGCTTAGGTCAATGGGTGTATACGAACCCATCGGAATTTCCGGATCTAGTACAAGGCCAGCCCCGAGGGCGGATAAGAAATCGCTGTCCACGCTCATCAATATGAGATCTAGAGCGGAAAGATAGGCCATAATCCCGGGACAATTAACACCCTTTTAACCTCATTTTCAGACAGGTTTTTTACCTTTTGCGGACAAAATCAAGAAAATTGCCATGAACATGTTCCGAACCACTGCGGTCACCTTGATCGCCCTGATTGCCCTCAGTTGCCAGTCGAAAGCTAAAAACAATGAAAGAAATACAGCAGAAGCCACTGCAGAAAAAAAGGAAGAGGCACTGGCTGCCGAGGATCTACAGGATTACGAAACCGCCTATTTTGCCAGCGGTTGCTTTTGGTGTGTGGAAGCGATCTTTGAGAGCGTCAAAGGGGTGAAAGAGGCCGTGTCCGGATATGCCGGGGGTACGGAAGAAAATCCCACCTACGAACAGGTCAGCTACGGAAGGACTACCCACGCAGAGGCCGTAGAAGTGTATTACAATCCTGAAGAGGTCTCCTTTTTTGAACTGGTACAGGTCTTCTTCGGCTCTCACGACCCTACGTCCCTCAACCGTCAGGGCCCGGATCGCGGTCCCCAGTATCGATCCATCGCCTTTTACAAGAATGAAGAAGAGCGAAAGATCATTGAACAATATATGAAAGCTCTGGATGAAAGCGGGATCTATGGCAAGCCCATCGTCACAGAGATCAAGCCCCACACAACCTTCTGGAGGGCAGAGGAATACCATCAGGATTACGAAAGAAAACACCCTAATGATTCCTACATCCGAAATGTGTCCATTCCAAGGTTAAACCGGTTTAAGGAAAACTTCCCAAAATACCTCAAAAAAGAGGCACACTAGACGATTTCAATTATCTGCGATGCCCTCAGGATTCCGTTGGCCGTTCTGCTCTAAACCCAGGTAATCAGATTTTTCCTGCGACATACATCGAGATTTTCAGGAAATTAAAAGGGTATTCTGATTAAATCGTATCTTTAATCTGATAGATGAACCCCAAATCTATGTCAATACGCCACTGCCTGCCGGGGGTCCGGGGCAGTAATATGCCGTAGAGAACTTTAAACCTGATACGATGAAATACGCTGTGATACTCCTCGCCCTGACCTGTGTTGCAGGTTGCGGGTCTCCGAAGGAAAAAGAAGACCACCAGGTCCTCAATGTAATGAAAACGTCTACCCCACCCACCCTGGACGGTCTTGCAACGGAAAATTGCTGGAATGTAGCTTCCTGGCATCCTCTTGACCAGAACTGGCTGGGGGAGGCCTATAGTTATGACGACTTCAACGGTCGCTATAAACTCACCTGGGATGAGGATTACCTGTATCTCCTGGTAGAGATCACGGATGATATCCTGTACGACGCGAGAAAGGACCCTCTTAAACTCTGGTGGGATGACGATTGTGTCGAAGTGTTTATCGACGAAGACAACTCCGGAGGATTACATCAGTTCAGCCACAATGCCTTCGCATACCACATCGCCCTGGATGGCAACGTAGTGGATCTGGCCCCCGACCGCGATCCCCGACTGTATAATGACCACATTCGTTCGGCCCGGGTCACTGAGGGGAATCTCAGTACCTGGGAACTGGCGATCCGCCTGTTCAGGGACAACTACGAGGATGGCGGAATCAACGTGCCCGCACCCCTTAAAAAAGGTAAAAAGGTAGGTTTTGCACTGGCCTATTGCGACAACGACGGTAGTGCAGAAAGAGAGAATTTTATAGGATCGGTGTTTGTCCCCGGAGAAGATAAGAACCAGGGATGGATCAATGCAGATATCTTTGGTACGCTGATCCTGGAGGAATAAGAATTATTGCAACACAACAGAGCTATAGGAGGACCTCAGTTTGAAGGTGCGGTCTGAGGCCCCTTTACCGGATTTGCGGGTATAGATAATCTCCGGCCCGTTTTTGGTGGTCTTCAAGCTCCAAGCCGGGGGGTACTTGAATTCAGAATAGGTATTTTTTGCAGAAACGGCAAAGTCGGTCTTGGGCAGCGTGCACTCCAATTCGCCGTTCCTGACCTCAATATCCACTTTCCTGAAATTGGGATCCACCGCCGCCACGTAGATACCACCCAATTCGTTCTTACTGAACAAATTTCGGATCACCTTGTTGATCCTTACCTCAGATGAAGTAGCCTTCAAATTCAGGTCGGTCACAGCATCCAGTTCCACCACATCCGTAAAACTCGTGTTCAGATTCCCGTATTTCCACTGACCCACTTTTACAGGGGAATAAGAGGCCGTGATCTGTGTCTGTTCTCCCTCAATACTGGGGGCATGCAACCTTGCATAAGACAAGGTTGCATGAATATTCCTGGTGTTGGCTGCCAGTTTCACTTCCCCATGGCGCACGTTCATCTTCAGGATGGCCGACTTGGGCATCTTGATCCTGATCGTCTTCTTTACCTTGTAGGATTTGGATTCCCCGTCCTCTGAATGGATGAAAATGTTCGGTGCTTCCGAATTCCTGATCTCATACCGCAGCTTTTCTTTCACCTCTCTGGCTTGCTGCAAGGCCTGCTGCCGAGCTCGTTGGGCCTGTTCCCGGGCTTGCTGTGCCTGCTCCCTGAACTGCTGACGTTGCTCCTGCATTTCAGCTCGCTGTTCTTCCATGGCTGCGCGTCGACCTTCCATTTCTGCCCTGCGGGATTCGACCTTTTCTGCATACTCCTTTCCCCAGGCCTCCATCTTATCCTGGAACTCCTTGTCGAAGTTCTTGTTGAATTCCTTCCTCCACTTTTTCATGTATTTCTCTCCATCCTTTTGAAAGGCCTCATAGTCAAAATCGAAATCGGGCATAGGCGGCAGGGGAGGCATCTCAGGCATGGGTGGCATTTCAGGGATTTCCAGAGACCGCAATAGGGGCTCGATATCTGGTGCCAGATCCAGGTTGGGAATTACGATTTCAGTTCCCGGAGAGCGCAGCCCCACGAAATTAGCCCAGCCCCGGTTTCCGGAAGTCCTGATCTCCACGGTTTTGCTGTTGCCCAGGATCTCGATCCCGGAGTCCTCAAAATAAGCCTTTGCCTCTTCTTCGGTCGCCCCTTCAAGCTCGATAGTACCTTCAACCTGAACCTCATTTTTGTCCCAGGTCTCGAATTGTATATCGGCATAACTGGTGTTGATATCGATCACGGCATCCGGTTGGATTTTAAATTCTTCCCGATAGGTCTTGGTCTGTTTCTGGGCAAAGACCCCGGCTGTGGTAAGACACAGGGCAAGGGCCGCCGTGCTAAACCGTTTCATTGGTAACTGTTTCATTTTTTGATGATTTTAATTGATGTAATTTTTCCTTGAGTTTTAAAAGCAGCTGCAGGCGCAGTTGCAGGTTTCGTATCATGGCCGAGACCGTTTGTTCATTGGGGCCGATTTCATTGAGCTCCTCATTGAGATTTTTGTAATCCTCATCCAGTTCTGCCAGCCTGCCCATGAAATCATCCACAACCTCCCTGTACTGATCGGATATTTCCAATTGGGCGAGTTCCATATTGATAGAACTCATGTAATAGGTCTCCACTTTCCTCAGATCCGGAGATAGGTCCCCCAGGGAAATGGAATAGGTCCCTGCCTCTTCCTTTGGGGTTTGTACTACGGTGGTCTTTACAGGTGTTTCTTCCGGCTTGACCTGATAAAACGCCAGTGCCAGGCCAAACAGGACCACCACAGAGGCCGCTATTCCAATGAAATAGTACAATGGCATCTTTCTCTCTCTGGGAAATTCCCGGTCGAGAAGGGCTTCAAAGCGGGCTTCATGACCTTCAGGTAGCTCATGCTTCCGGTCGCGTTCGACTTCAAATAGTTTTCTGAGATCCTGTTTCATCTTTGTTTTCATTTAATAAGGTGCGCAAATAATCCTTACCCCTCATGAGTCTCGTCCTGCTGGCTGTGGCACTGATCTGCAGGATTTCTGAGATCTCCTCATGGTCATACCCCTCCAGGAGATAGAGGCGAAGGACATCCTCGTATTTCTCCGGTAATTTCTCCATCGCCTCAATGACCCCGTCCACAGATACTTCCCGTTCCACGGTCCAGTCGGGCTCCTCTGCGATCTGGAGATCAAATTCTTCCAGGGCAATAGTGCGTTCTCGTTTCGACTTCAGGAAATCGAGGCACTGGTTGACTACGATTCGCTTCAGCCAGGCCCCGAAGGTCACTTCTCCCCTGAACTGATCTAATCTTTTAAAAGCCTTGACGAACGCTTCCTGGACCAGATCCTCTGCTTCGTCCTGCTGCCTGACAAACCTCATGGCCACACAATACATTCCCTCACAGTACAACCTGTACAGGTTCATCTGTGCCTTGCGGTCGTTCGCTCTGCAGCGATCCACCAGGTCCGAGGTTATTATCAGCGTTTCTTCCAACGTTGGTAGAGTTGTTATCTAAAAGACGAATAAAAAACAGGGGTGTTGCAAAATATCCTATTTTTAGGAAAAAAGATCCCATCCCGATTGAATTCATACCGCCTCGAAAACGGAATTCTGGAACTCGTCTCCCTCGATTATGGGGCCATCATCCAAAAACTGGTCTTCCGCGATAAGAACGGTAAGCCGCATAATTGTGTCCTTGGGTTTGATGACCCAGATGCCTACCTCCGTGACCAGAGGTCCCTGGGGGCCTGTGTAGGTCGCTTTGCCGGCAGGATTTCAGGTTCCAGCCTGACCATAGGAAAAAAAAACTACCCTATTCACTCAGAGAATGGCATACATCTCCATGGAGGGAAGCAAGGGTTGGGAAGACGCATCTTTACGCTCCGTGAGATACAGGAGGGCGGGGAACCTTCGGTCACTTACCACTACCTCAGCCCGCACCTGGAAGAAGGATATCCGGGAAACCTGAGTGTGGAGGTCACTTATCAATTGCTGGGGAATACCCTGCGGATCCTGCACCAGGCACGTACAGACCGTCCTACGGTCGTCAATCTGACCAATCACAGCTATTTCCGGCTGGACGGGGAGGAAGATCTGAACGAGCTTCGCCTTCAGATCCTCGGGCAAATGCGCCTGGAAACCTCTCAATCCCTGTTACCAACCGGGAACTTGGTACCGGTAGAAGGAACAGAATACGATTTCCGGAACCCGAGAACCCTGGGGAACACACGCCTGGATACTCCCTACGTGGTGGACCCCCAAAAAGACCCCAAAGCCATCGCCTGGTCTGCTGCATCGGGCATCCGATTAAGTGTCAGTTCCAACCAGCCTGCAGTGGTGGTCTACACCCCTGAGGATCTGCCGGCTATCTGTTTTGAGACCCAGAATTATCCCGATGCCCCTAACCATGACACTTTTCCTTCTTGTGTGCTGAACCCCGGAGAAACCTATCGCAATGAATCCTTATTTAGGTTCGATTTAGTACCTTAGATCACGTTAATAGTAAACTCCTCATCCTTATGAAAATTCTAAAATGGGTACTGGGCATCGTCATAGTATTGTTTCTGCTCGTTTATTTCGTCGGTCTTCCATTCCTTAAGCAGCAGACTAAAAAGAACAGCCCTGAAACCACTTCGGTATACCAAAAAAATGGATACGACCTGTTGGTGAACTACAGCAGTCCATACAAAAAGGGCAGGGTCATCTTCGGTGACCTCGTACCTTATGACAAGGTATGGAGGACAGGAGCCAATGAACCGACCCGCTTTGAAACAAAAACAGACCTGAACGTCAAAGGCAAATCCCTGCCTGCAGGAAATTATTCCCTGTGGACCATCCCCGGTAAGACACAATGGACAGTCATCTTCAACAGTGAAATCCCCGGCTGGGGGGCAACTTTTAGCAGCGGGGGAACAGAAGCCACCCGCAACCCGGATACCGATGTGGTTGTGGTAGAGGTGCCTGTCATCCCCATGCCGGATATTCAGGAGCAATTCACGATCGAATTTGCGGATAATGACGGGCTTAACCTGATATTGATGTGGGACCGGGTTAAAGTACAGGTTCCCATAACACAATGAGTGCGACCGGTAAAAGGAATATAGGAGATAAGAGTGCTTCCGAACTGAAGTCGCGAAGGAAAATATCGCCTTCCGCCCAGGAACTTCTGAAAGGGATCCGTGCCGGAGATAAGACCCTTCTTGCACGCGCCATCACCCTCGTGGAAAGCACCCATCCCAAACACCAGGAAAAGGCCTATGAGATCATTGAGAATTGCCTCGAAAAAGGCGGGGAGACCCTGCGGATCGGAATTACAGGTGTACCAGGCGTAGGAAAGAGTACTTTTATCGAACGCTTCGGGAGCATGCTTACGGCTTCCGGTAAAAAGGTGGCTGTCCTGGCGGTGGATCCCAGCAGCACCGTGAGCAAGGGCAGTATTTTGGGAGACAAGACCCGCATGCCTGAATTGGTAAACGATCCCCTTGCTTTTATCAGGCCATCCCCTTCCGGTACCTCCCTGGGAGGCGTTGCACGCAAGACTCGCGAGAGTATTATCTTATGCGAGGCAGCCGGATACGATGTGGTCCTGGTGGAGACCGTAGGTGTGGGACAGAGCGAAACAGCTGTCCACAGCATGGTCGACTTTTTCCTGCTGCTGAAACTATCAGGGGCCGGGGATGAATTACAGGGTATCAAAAGGGGTATCGTGGAGATGGCCGATGCTATTGTGATCAACAAAGCTGAAGGGGAGAATCTCAAACGGGCTGAACAGGCCCGGAGTGAATTCCAAAAGGCCCTGCACCTTTATCCACCCAAGGAGAACAGCTGGACCCCTCAGGTCCTGACCTGTTCCTCCCTCAACGGTACGGGCATTCCGGAAATATGGAAGATGATCGAGGATTACGCCCGTCAGAACAGGAAATCAGGTTATCTGGAAAGCAAAAGGAAAGCCCAGAACACCTATTGGTTTCACCAAACCGTGGAATCCCTCCTGTTGAAGAAATTTTTCAGCAACCCATCGGTAAAAAAGGCCCTGGCACCCCTCATCGAGCAAGTGGAAGGGTTGAAGGTCTCCCCCTTCCGGGCTGCAGAACAACTGCTGGAACGGTATTCCAAAGGTCTGGAATAAAAAACCTAAATTTGCCAGCAGACAGTTCGCCTCGATGACGCCAATCACCCAATCTCTTCTTTCCATAGTGGTTCCTCTGTACAACGAAGAGGCCAATGTGCGACTGCTCACGGAAAAAATCCACCAGAGCCTGGAGGGATACCAGTATCAGATCGTTTACGTAGATGACTTTTCCAAGGATCAGACCCGAAAGGTCATCCAGGAAATGAAAGACCCCAAGGTCCATCTGCTCGCCCTGAAAAAGAACTACGGTCAGAGCCTGGCCCTGGCTGCGGGGATCGACTACGCCAAGGGGGAATATGTCATCACTATGGACGGCGACCTGCAGAACGATCCCAGTGATATCCCAAAAATGCTGGAATTTGCCGTGAGCGGTGAATTTGACGTAGTCACCGGGATCCGACAGAAGCGGAAAGATTCCCTGGTTAAAAAGATCCCTTCCAAGATCGCCAACTTCCTGGTGAGAAGGGTCACCAAACTCGACATCAAGGATAATGGGTGTGCCCTGAAGGTGTTCACCCGCGATATTGCCAAGGATCTCAACCTGTACGGGGAAATGCACCGATTCATTACATTGCTGGCCTTCCTTGAGGGAGCCCAGATCAAACAGGTGCCCGTAAAACACCACGCTCGGCATGCGGGGGTGTCCAAATACGGTCTGGAACGTGTCTTTAAGGTGGTCGCCGATATGATGCTCCTGCTGTTTATCCGGAAATATTTCCAGCGACCCATCCACCTTTTCGGGATACTGGGCGTGCTGCTCATCCTGCTGGGAATCCTTATCAATTTCTACCTGCTCATCGTTAAGCTCGGTCTGGGAGAAGACATTGGAAACCGGCCCCTGCTGATCTTTGGCATGATGTTCATCCTGGGAGGGATCCAGCTTTTTACGATCGGTATCGTTATGGAGCTTCTCATCCGGACCTATTACGAATCTCAGAGCAAACGGCCTTACCGCATTAAAAATATCAGCATCGGTGGCAACCCTGCGTAAAAAAGGGATCACTCTTTTGAAGGTGTTGATCAGCGCTGCCCTGATCTATTTCATATTTACCAAGATCCCTTTCCGGGAGGTAATTTCTTCGGTCAGGACCGCAAAGCCCGCCTACCTTTTTGGCGCCCTTGTACTGTTTATTCTCTCTAAGTTCATTGCCGCCATCCGACTCAATGAATACTTTCACAAGATCCTGGTACCACTGAGTACCAAGGCAAATCTTCGGTTATACCTGCTCGGGATGTTCTACAACCTCTTTCTGCCCGGTGGTATTGGCGGGGATGCCTACAAAGGGTATTACATAAAAAACCATTTTGAGGCACCGACCAAAAGGGTGGTAGCGGTGCTATTGCTCGATCGACTCAGCGGACTTTTACTGCTTTTTGTTTTCGCCTGTTGCCTTGGGTTCTCCCTTGAAGCAGAGCAGATCGGAGAATTGAAGTGGCTTTTTCTGGCAGGTGCACCTTTGAGCGTGTTAGTATTCTGGGGCCTGAATGCCAGGTTCTTTTCCTACATTCTGCCGGTATTCTGGAGGACGAGTATGCTCTCTGCCTTGGTACAGCTGGCTCAATTGGGGAGCGTTATCTTCATCCTTCTGGCACTCAGCATAACCGCAAACACCGTGGAATACCTCTTTATTTTCCTCATCTCCTCCATCGTATCGGTGATACCCCTTACCATAGGAGGCATTGGCAGCCGCGAGCTGGTTTTCCTGTACGGGGCCCTCTGGTTCGGCCTGGAAGAGGAAAGTTCAGTGGGAATCAGCATGATCTTTTTCCTTATCACCGCCCTGGTCTCTCTGGCAGGTTTCTGGTACCATTTCAAAAAACCCCGGCCTGAAATAAAGGCCTGATCACGGTTTGTGGAGGAGGTACATCTTATTCAGCACGTTTTGACGGCTGCTGGGATTCAGGAACTTTCCCTGCAACCGGGTGATCCTGAACTGGTCCACCTCGTATTCCCGGTCCCAGGTAAAATCGTTTCGTAAAAGCAGTGACATCTCCTCCTCGGAAGCATAGATCCAGACGTCCTTCATCGCTCGAAGATCTGCCTGGGTGGTAATGCCCACCGGAACCTTGTTATAGAAATCGAGGGCCCAGGTATGTCTTTCCGATATTTTATAGATGCGATCCGCGGGAATTCCCTCTTCCTCGACGATCTCAGCCATGGCCGATCCACCCTGATACTCCAGTAGTCGGGGGTAGAAATGTAGATTGAGCACTGCGTTAAGGAGTACAGAAGAAAGAACAGAGATGGTGATGATCCTCAGGTAAGGCGACTCCTTTTTGACGATAAAATAGGCCAGAATGATATACCCCAGTCCCAACGGCAGATAAGACCACCAGGTTTCCCATTCGAAGACGTAGAAACAGATCAGCGCGGTTGCGATAAAAACAAGGCTCAGGATAAAATACTGGCCTGCCAATACCCTGTTAAGGACCCATGTATTCTGTTTCCTTTTAAGGGAAAACAAATAGGCTGCTGAAAGGATGGCAAAGAGCGGGATAAGAATGTTGAGGTAATGCGGTAGTTTGAATTGAGCAAAACTGATGATGACAAAAATGATCCCGATACCGCCGGCGGTAAGCAGTTCGTATTTCTTTTTACGCCTGAAGTGGATCTTAATGAGGTTCCGCATCTGATACCAGTAGGCGAACATGCCGATCAGCGTCCATGGAAGAAACACCCAGAGGAAAGTGTGGAAAAAGAAAAAATAATCGCTGCTGTTCTTGCCTACCCCCTCCCCGCTCAGGCGTTCAAAACTCTGCTCCCACAGGATAAAAAGGACGCCGCTTCTTTCTGACCTCCCGCGGATCACTTTTTCAGGGTGTAGGTCAAATTGCTGGTAATAGGCGTAAAGTACCGGGCTGATGGTAAGGATAAAGACAAATAATGCCAGGATGACCTTTCGGTCGAAGAGCACCTTCCAATTTCGCGTATAGGTGAGATGGCATAAAATGGGAATCCCGATGACAAGCAGGGCAATCTGGCCCTTGGTGGAGAAGGCGATCCCCGCCCCAAAAGCACCCAAAAGGAGGGACAGAAGGGAAGATTCCCGGATGTATCTGGCCAGTTGCCAGATAGAAAAGATCGTGAAGCCGGTAAGCACTGCATCCGTTCGCACATCGATGTTTGACAAGACGATGGTCTGTGCGCTTAGGAAGATCAGGGAAGCTAGCCTGCCCACCTGTTTGTTGTAAAGCAGGCTGCCCAGTCCAAAAGTGCTGTATGCCCCCAGTAAGGAGGCCAGGAGGGCCGGGATCCTGTAAGCCCAGTGGTTTATTCCGAAAAGCTTCATGGACAGGGCGGCCAGCCAGTAATGCATATGAGGCTTATCCAAATATTCTTCCGGGCCCTTGAAAAGATTCAAAAAATCGTTCTCCTGTACCATGCGCATCGCCATGACTGCAAACTGAGCAGAATCGTTTTCGAAGAGGGTAACAAACAGGCCGGCCAGGTATACCAGGACGATGAGGATGAGTAAACTCCAGTATCGGGCGGGTGTCATCATAGGCTAAACCTGTCAAGGGCAAAGATATACAAGCGAAAGAAAAGCCATCCCATGAAGGTGCCTACCAGCGCCCCGGAGACTACATCCAGCGGAAAATGCACCCCGATGTAGATGCGACTATAGGAGACGATCCCTGCCCACAGCACCAATACCCAGGGAAGCCAGGAATAGGACTTTCTGAGAAGGTGTGAAAAAAACACAGCCACGGCAAAGGAATTGGCAGCGTGGGCAGAAAAATACCCGAATTTACCCCCGCAGGAGGCCTTGACCAGCCTGTAGAGGCCGCTCAATTCGGGATCGTGACAGGGTCTCAAACGCCCTACTCCAAGTTTAAAAAAATTAGCGAGCTGATCGCACGCAGTGATTGTCAGAGCCACAGCGACCAGAAGCACCAGGGTCTTTTTCAGGCCCAGTAGTCTGGCAGATAACAGTAGCAATAACAGATACAGGGGTATGGAAGTCCACTTGTCCGTAATGGCCAACCATATGCCGTCCCACGCCGGAGTACCCAGATTGTTGAGGAAAAGAAAAGTCTCTTTGTCTATGTGAAGGAGCTCTTCCAAGGTGTCAGGATTCGTAACGGGCTATCTCCCGGTCATAGAAAGTATTGGCCGCTTCGAAAAGTTCAATGGCCTCAGCTTCCAAATCCTTTTCGTCCTCCCGTGAAAATTCCTCCAACCATTCTACTTCGTCGTTTTCCAGGTTGATAATAAAACGGGGGTATTCCGTATGGATGATGAATATAGCGTCAGGGTAGTCTGTATTGTCTCCAAACAAAAACTTAGGTATGTCCATTGTTCAGGTCATTAGATTAAAAAAGCGCACATCAGGATAATGCTTCCCTCCCAATCTTCCTGGTCAGGTAATTGAATCGAAGATACAACATAATCGCTGAAGCCGTCAGTCCTAACAACAATCCGATCCAAATCCCCGTACTGCCGAGTTCGGTCCGCAGACCCAGATAATAGCTGACCGGAAAGGCAATAAGCCAGTAAGCGATGAAAGTGATGGCAGTAGGGATCTTCACATCCTGCAGGCCTCTTAAAGCCCCCAGGATCACCACCTGAAGTCCGTCCGAGATCTGGAAAAAGGCAGCGACCAGCAGCAACTCTGCTGCCATCGCGATCACTACGGTATTATCTGCCTGATTGGCCAGGTCGTCAACATCGAGATAGATAGTCGGGAACCAATGACGGCAGAGGAGGAAGAGGATGGCGAAGCCGATTTCCAGGAGGAGGGTCAGGAAAAATATGGATTGGGCAATCCTCCTCAATTCGCTCCAGTTCTTTAGGCCTTTTTGGTTTCCCACGCGGATCATAGCCGCCACACCCAGCCCCATCCCAAACATAAACGTCATGCTGCTCAGGTTGAGGGCGATCTGGTTTGCCGCCTGGGGGTTCTTGCCCAAAACCCCGCTTAGCCAGATGGCCGCCGTAAAGATAGCCACCTCAAAGAACATCTGAAGAGCCGAGGGAAAACCGAGGTTGACGATCTTTTTCATGACCTTCCTCTCCAGCTCCCTGAAATTAAAACCCGAAACGTAGATGTGAAATTTTTCCTTTTTATTGAGCAGTATCCACAGGAATACCAGCATCACAAAACGGGAAACCAGGGTTCCCACAGCCGCACCGACAATACCCATCTTCGGAAATCCCAAGGACCCGAATATCAGCAGGTAGTTCAGGACGATGTTTATGACGTTGGCCAGTATGGTGGCATACATGGGGTATTTTGTCTGTGAAAGACCTTCAGAAAACTGTTTGAAGGCCTGGAACATGACCAGGGGAACCAGGGAGAATGCCACCAGGTCGAGGTAGGGAATGGCCAGGACCACCACCTCGGCGGGTTGGTCCATAAGGTACATCAGGGGTTTTAACAACAAAATAAGTCCGAAAAGGGATAGTCCCAGGAGGGTACAGAGCACTAAGCCATGCTTCAGGGCGCTTTTGGCGTCTTTTCTGATCCCTGCGCCGTCAGCCTCTGCGACCAGGGGGGTAATGGCAGTGGAAAACCCGATACCCAGCGACATGGCGATAAAGACGAAGCTATTGCCCAGGGAAACAGCGGCCAGTTCTGCCGTTCCGAGTTGTCCTACCATGATATTATCCGCAAATGCCACGAAGGTGTGTCCCAGCATCCCGAGAATAACCGGGGTGGAAAGCCTGATGTTATAGCGAAATTCTCTGGTGTATTGGCTGAACAAGGTAGGATTGTTGAATTTAAAGGCCTTTTGCGTTATTCCAGTGGACATCCATCTCCGCCAGGGTCATCTCTTTCAATGACTTCCCGGATTCCCGGGCTTTCTCCTCCAAATAGGCAAAGCGTTTGATGAATTTCTTATTAGTGCGCTCCAGGGCATTTTCTGGATTTACATTCAAAAAGCGGGCGTAATTGACCATGGAAAACAGGACATCCCCGAACTCGGCCTCGATTTTTTCTCTTTCCCCCATGCTCACCTCATGCTGTAATTCCCCCAGTTCTTCCTGCAGTTTTTCAAACACCTGCTGGGGCTCTTCCCAGTCGAACCCGACCCCGGCCACCTTGTCCTGGATACGATTGGCTTTCACCAGGGCAGGCAGGCTCATCGGGACACCTTCGAGGACACTTTTTTTGCCTTCTGCAAGTTTGATGTTTTCCCAATTCTTCTTGACCTCCTCTTCATCGGCCACATCAACATCCCCGTATATGTGAGGATGCCTGTGTATCAATTTTTCCGAAATGCCGTGGCAAACGTCGGCAATATCAAAGTCGCCCGTCTCTGATCCGATCTTGGCGTAAAAGACGATGTGCAGCAGCAGGTCGCCCAGCTCTTTCCTGACCCCCTGCAGGTCACCCGCCTGGATAGCATCGACCAGTTCATAAGGCTCCTCGATGGTGAGGTGGCGAAGGCTCTGCATGGTCTGTTTCTTGTCCCAGGGGCATTGGGCGCGCAACTCGTCCATGATGGTCAGCAATCGGTCTAGGGCCTGCAACTGTTCTTTACGGGAATTCATGTGAAGGATTTTGCGCAAAAGTACAAAGATGAAAGTTTTGGGGATGCCCGTTTTTTAGAGTATTTTTAAGTGGTCCTGGATCCTCGTCCCGGACCGGTCTAATCCTTCTAAACCCCGGCTTATGAAAACCATTGTTCGATTCTTGTTCACCATTCTTCTGATGGGACTTACCAGCTGTTCCGAACCCAGGACCTTTGATATACTTATTGAGAATGGGACCGTTCTGGATGGCACAGGCGGGGAAGGTATGGTGGCAGACATCGGTATCAATGCAGACACCATTGCCGCCATCGGCGAACTGGATGGAGCCCGTGGGAAACAGACCATAGATGCTAGTGGCCTTATCGTAGCACCGGGTTTTATCAATATGCTCAGCTGGGCCAATGTCTCCCTGATCGAAGACGGGCGCTCCCAGAGTGACATCCGCCAGGGGGTCACCCTGGAAGTACTGGGGGAAGGCAGGTCCATGGGGCCGCTCAACGAGAAAATGGCCAGAGAAATGGAAGAGGATCAGGGAAGTATTCAGTACGATGTTAGCTGGAGAACCCTCGGGGAATACATGAACTTTATGCAGGAGAAAGGCATCTCCACAAACATAGCCTCATTTGTCGGCAACGGGACGGTTAGGGAATATGTCATGGGTTACGATAATCGAATACCCACCCAGGAGGAACTTGCCAGAATGGAGGCGCTGGTGCAGGAGGCCATGGAAGAGGGAGCCGTGGGCCTCTCCACCTCCCTGATATATGTACCCAGCGGCCACGCCCAAACGGAGGAGATCATTGCCCTGGCCAGGGTGGCTGCAAAAAACAAAGGAATGTACATCTCCCATATAAGGGATGAAGAAGGAAAGTTGCTAGAAGCCGTGGATGAACTCATCACCATTGCCAAAGAGGCGAGGCTGCCGGCGGAAATTTACCATTTTAAGGCCTCGGGCACGGCCAACTGGCATCTGTTGGACAGCGCTATCTCCAGGGTGGAGGAAGCGCGGAAACTGGGCCTGCCCATCACCACGGATATGTACATGTACAACGCCAGCTCTACAGGTCTCAATGTGTTACTCCCAGCCTGGGCCAAGGAAGGGGGGCACAGCAGCACAATCGCCTTGATGAAGGAACCGGCCATGCGGAAAAAGATGATCGAAGAGGTGGATTTCCATGTCCCCCCAGAGAACATACTCCTCGTAGGCTTTAAGAACAAGGACCTCAGGCACCTCATCGGTCAGACCCTGGCCGAAGTGGCCGCCGAAAGGGGAAAACCTGCCAATGAGACCGTGGCCGACCTGATCTATGAGGATGACAGCCGGATTCAGGTGGTTTATTTCTCCATGTCTGAGGAAAATATCAAGAAAAAACTGGCCCTGCCCTATATGGCTATTTGTTCCGATGCAGGCTCATACACCAGTGAAGGTGTCTTCCTGGAACAAAGCACGCATCCCAGGGCATACGGATCCTTTGCGCGTTTGCTGGGCCACTACGTAAGGGAGGAAAGGGTGATTCCTTTAAAGGAAGCTATCTACCGGCTGACGCTATTACCCGCCACCAACTTAAAACTCGACAGGCGAGGTGCCCTGAGGGAAGGGTATTTTGCTGATATCACCATCTTTAATGCCGATGAGATCTCCGACCATGCCACCTTTTCCGAGCCCCACCAGTACGCTACTGGAATGATCCACGTACTGGTGAACGGGGTTCACGTCCTGAAAGAGGGGGAGCACACAGGTGCCTTTCCGGGGAGGTTTGTCAAAGGACCGGGGTATATCGGATCTGATTAGCCCATACTCAAAAACCTATGTGTTACGATATCAAAGCCAGCCTGGAAGCACAATTAAAACGAGCCCGCCAATACGGGGATGAGGTGGCTATCCGGGAGATAGAGGAAAAATTGGCACCTATGACCGACCTGCCCATTTACCACGCATCCGGTTTCCAGCATCCCCGTCTTTTCATCTACACGGAAGACGAGCCCGGAGTCCCCCGGGTGGCCACCTGGGGGCTGGTCCCCCACTGGGTAAAGGACCAGATCCAGCAGAAAAAGATTTGGAACAACACCCTGAACGCAAGGGGGGAGACCATTTTTGAAAAACCATCCTTCCGAACTGCGGCCAGGCACCACCGATGCCTGGTCTATGTGGATGGGTTCTACGAACACCACCATCACAGAGGTAAGACCTACCCGTTCTTTATCTCGAGAAAAGATAGGCAACCGCTGATATTTGCAGGGCTCTGGAATCCATGGCGGGATCCGGAATCTGGAAATTATGTGAATACCTTCAGTATCGTCACCACGGAGGGAAATCCCATGATGGCACACATACACAATAACCCCAAGCTAAAAGGCCCCAGGATGCCCCTGATCCTTGACGAGGCCTGGGCTGAAAAATGGCTTATTGAGATAGAGGATGAAATGGACGTGAGAGCAGTGGAGGATCTGATCCAGGCATATCCGGAGGAATCCCTGATGGCATATACCGTTCACAAGCTCCGTGGCAAGGAATATCCGGGCAATGTACCCGAGATCAGCGAAGAGGTTGTCTACCCGGAACTGATGGAAGAATGATTCGAGCCTGCATTCTTTCATAGTGAGATAATTTCATAAATTAGGCCTCATTCATATTCTTGATAACACATCGATGAAAAAATCAATAATTCCTCTTTTATGCCTTCTGGTTTCACTCACTATCCAATCACAGGAAATCATTTCCCTACCTTATGCCGCTCCCGAAGAAGTGAGTTGGGAAGGCAGTGAAAAAGCCTTTTATTCGGATATCTGGCAAACCGAAGTGGTCTGCAATGTGTCAAGACCAACGATGGAGATCTTCAGGCCGGAACCAGAAATAGCAAATGGTACATCGGTGGTGGTTGCTCCTGGAGGAGGATTGTACGCCCTCAGTATCGAAAGCGAGGGAAATATGGTGGCCAGATGGCTCAATTCCAAGGGGATCACGGCATTTGTTCTTAAATACAGGCTAGTTCCTACGGGGGAAGACGGGGTCAGGGAACTGAACGAAACGAGCAGTAATGATCTGCAGGAGTTCAAACGACTGGTAGGGGCTGTCATGCCCTATTCGATATCAGACGGCCTTGCGGCTGTTAAATATGTAAGAGACAATGCTCAGGCCATGGGCCTTCGAGCAGACCGGATAGGCTTTATGGGATTTTCAGCCGGGGGCGCGGTTACCATGGGTGTGGCCTATAACGCGATGGATGAAACCCGACCTGATTTTTTGGTCCCCGTATATGCGTGGACAGACGCCGTTCCTGTTCAACCAGTCTCAAGCTCTCAACCTCCCATGATAGTCATCTGTGCCTCTGACGACCCCCTAGGCCTCGCCAAAGGAAGTGTAGACCTCTACGATTCCTGGTATGATGCCGGGCAAAAAGCAGCCCTTCACATGTACGCCAAAGGAGGGCACGGTTTTGGGATGAAATCCCAGGGACTGCCTTCCGACTCCTGGATCGAACGCTTTTACGATTGGGGAATAGCCGAAGATCTGATCATCCCTGTTTCCGAGTAAGCTTTATGGTACCAGCATTGAGACTGAAGAAAACATATCTAATACTACTCATTTTATGGGGAAGCTCCCTCCAGGCCACTGCTCAAAAGAATGTTGATTTCTCCAAAGAGGTGGCGGCCATCATCTCAAAATATACACCTTTCGAAAAGAACGGTCAGAAGACAGTAGTTTTCACAGGCAGTTCCAGCCTCCGCCTCTGGGAAGACCTGGAG
>CBDTYM010000027.1:0-26620 GCA_965364605.1 uncultured Muriicola sp. | reverse complement strand
AATCTTATAAAGACCTCAGCCTGAATCTCATCGACACCAACCCTGTACGCTGTCCTGATCCCGAAGTAGCTGCCGAAATGGAATCCCTGATCCGGGAAGTTCGCAAATCAGGGGATACGATTGGCGGTGTCATCACCGGCCTTATTCAGAACGTCCCTGTGGGCCTGGGAGAACCGGTCTTTGATAAATTACACGCTCAATTGGGCAAAGCGATGCTTTCTATCAACGCAGTCAAAGGATTCGAATACGGCAGTGGTTTTAAAGGGGTGGCCATGAAAGGAAGTGAACACAACGACGCCTTTAACTCAGACGGCTCTACCAAGACCAATTTCAGCGGAGGTGTTCAAGGGGGGATCAGCAACGGCATGGACATTTACTTCCGGGTGGCCTTCAAGCCGGTGGCCACCTTAATCCAGGATTATGAGACCATTGACAAGGAAGGCAATACCGTACAGGCAAAAGGAAAAGGAAGACACGATCCCTGTGTGGTACCCAGGGCGGTACCTATTGTTGAAGCTATGGCAGCTCTGGTCATGGCAGATTTTGTGTTGTTGAACCAAACGTTACAAACCGAATAGACTAATCGAACAGGATCACAGGCCTTTTACTGTAGTTCCTGATAATGCTTCGTATATGAAAAAACTGGAATTGCACTGGCAGATCTTGATCGGAATGATCCTAGGTATCATTTTTGGCTTCGTAATGACCTATCCCGATTGGGGCCGGCAATTCGTACAGGATTGGATCAATCCTTTCGGGAGCATTTTTGTAAAACTCCTGAAACTCATCGCCATCCCATTGATCCTGGCCTCTTTGATCAAAGGGATATCCGATCTTAAAGACATTTCCCAATTCCGAAATATTGGAGTTCGTACCATCGTTATCTACATGTTTACAACAGTGGTCGCCATTACCATAGGATTGCTGCTGGTCAATACCTTGAATCCCGGGGATGGGATTTCACAGGATACCATCGATAAACTCACCGACACCTATGCCTCGGATGCCCAGGTGACCTCTAAACTGGAAGAGGCCTTCCGGCAAAAGGAGGGCGGCCCCCTCCAATTCCTGGAAGACATGGTCCCTGACAACGCCTTTAGCGCGCTTAGCGATAATAGCCTGATGCTTCAGGTCATTTTCTTTACCATCTTTCTCGGGATCTGTATGTTGTTGATAGGGGAGGAGCGTTCAAAACCCCTCAAGGATTTTTTTGATACCCTTAACGATGTGGTGCTGAAGATGGTCGACCTGATCATGCTGACCGCTCCGGTAGCCGTTTTTGCCCTGCTAGCCAATGTCGTGGTCACCTCCGGTGATCCGGACTTGCTGTTGGCCTTGTTGAAATATTCCGGGGTAGTGGTCCTCGGCCTGGTACTGATGATCGTTTTTTACAGTTTAGTAGTAGGAATGTTTACCAGGTACAATCCCTGGACCTTTATCAGTCGGATCAGTCCTGCCCAACTTCTGGCCTTTTCGACCAGCTCCAGTGCGGCCACGCTTCCCGTGACCATGGAAAGGGTTGAGGAACATATCGGTGTGAACAAGGATATCTCGAGTTTTGTGCTTCCTGTCGGCGCTACCATCAACATGGATGGAACAAGCCTCTACCAGGGGGTAGCTGCTGTGTTTATTTCCCAGGCCCTCGGCTTCGATCTCACCCTGACTGACCAGCTTATGATCGTCCTCACCGCACTGCTCGCCTCAATAGGTTCAGCTGCCGTGCCCGGCGCGGGTATGGTTATGCTGGTTATTGTCCTTGAAGCGATCAAATTCCCCGCAGATAAACTCGCTATTGGTCTGGCATTGATCTTCGCTGTGGACCGTCCGTTAGACATGCTCAGGACCGTGGTAAACGTCACGGGAGACGCAACAGTTTCTATGATGGTTTCCAAATCCCTCGGCAGAAAACTGATCCCCAGGGTAAAGGAATGGGACGATCACCTGGATGAAGTGCTCCCTAAAAAGAAGGGCAAAAAAGGCGACGCCTAAGGAGGTGATTTCAAAGGAATTTCTCTTTGAGCTCGGGGGTGGGGACCATGCAGGCATCCCGTTTGCCAAAGATCCTGTACCTGTTTCTGGCGACCAGGTCATAAATGAGGTCTCTTAGCCCTGATGGCAGCCAAAGAAAGGCTCCTAAAACAGGCCAGATCCCCGACAGGGACTTTGCGATCCTCAGTGCAGCATCCGATTTCACATAGTAAGCTACTTCCGGCTGGATAAGGATGATGGAATCGACCTTAGAAGTGTCGATCCCCCGCTCTCGGACCAGTTTTTCCCCGATTTCGCTTTGGAGGGCGGCAAAGCGGAAGACATCATTTTTGTCCCTTTTGATGATAAATTGAACGGAACTGTTGCAGAGGTTGCAAACCCCGTCGAAGAGAATGATCTGTTTACCGGCGTCCTCCATTACTTTTTGCCTTCCACGAGTTCGAGTTGATCCACACTGACATTGGTGGTGAACATGCCGTAATTGACTACGGCTTTGTCTTTTTCCAGGCTGTCTATACTCCCAACGGCTTTGCCGTCAAACAATCGCACCCGGTCTCCAATTCTGAAAACAGGCCTGGGTTTTGGTGTTTTCTTTTTTTCCTCTTTCTTCTTTTTCTCCTTTTTGGCTTTTCTGATCTCGGAAACCTCCTTCTGAGCCTCCTGACTGACAGCCCTTTTTTTGGCTTCCTGTTCTTTGAATTCCTTCGCAGATCTCTTTTGCCTTTTGCTGTTCTCGGTCTCCACCAGGCGCAGGAATTCAGAGATCAGCGGGCGCTTCTTCTTATCCCTGAAATATTTTTCGGCAATCTTGTTTACCTTTTCCCCCAGGTAGATCATCCGTTGGTGGAAATCGTATAATTCCTGGTAGTTTTCGAGTTTGGCCTTGATCTTGGTGTTCAATTTTTCTAGTCGCTCGGCCTCCTCCCGGGCTTTGCTTTCTTCTTCCTGCAGGCGACTCCCCGTTTTGGCCATCCGGGTCCTCTCCTTCTGCATTTTAGCGATGGTGGCGTCAAACCGGATCTTGCCCCGTTCCACCTTCTTTTTGGCTTTGTTGATCAGGCTGTAGGGAATACCATTTTTCTGGGCAACCTCGAAAGTGAATGAACTTCCGGGCTGTCCTAGTTCGAGTTGGAAAGTTGGTTGGAGCGTCGAACTGTCAAAGAGCATATTGGCATTGGTCGCGTAAGGTAGTTCATTGGCAAGTGCCTTTAGGTTGGCGTAGTGAGTGGTAATCACCCCGTAGGAATTTCTCTCGTAAAAGACCTCCAAAAACGCCTCTGCCAGGGCGCCGCCAAGCTCAGGATCGCTTCCCGTACCGAATTCATCGATCAGAAAGAGGGTATCCTCATTGCACTTCTGAAGGAAGCTCTTCATGTTCTTGAGTCTGTAACTGTACGTACTCAGGTGATTTTCGATAGACTGATTGTCGCCAATATCTGTGAGGATGGTTCTGAACAGGCATAAAGAGCTCCGCTCGTGTACCGGGATCAACATGCCGCTTTGCAGCATGAGCTGGAGCAAGCCTATGGTCTTCAATGTAATACTCTTACCCCCGGCATTCGGCCCGGAGATTACGATGATCCTGTTCTCCGGATGGAGTTCAATGGTCTGTGGATAGGTGGGCAGCCCGTCTTTCTGGTTGGAAAGAAACAAAAGAGGATGAAAGGCATCTCGCAAAAACAATTTCCGATCGCGATTGATTTCGGGTTTGATGGCTTTGATCTCAGAAGCGTATTTTGCCTTGGCAGCGGTGAGGTCCATGTGGGCTAAAAATTCCTGGTATTCCTTCAAAACCTCTCTGAAAGGACGGATCCCTGCTGTCAGAGCATTTAAAATTTTCTGTATCTCCTCCTTTTCGTCGAATTCGAGATTGCTCAGGGCTCTGGAGTACCTGGAAACGGCCTCGGGTTCTATGTAAACGATGCTCCCGGTTTTGGAGGTGCCGAGTACGGCGCCTTTTACTTTTTTGCGATACATGGATTTTACGGCCAGAACACGTCTGTTATCTACGATGGATTCCCGGATCTCATCCAGGAACTCAGAGGCCTGGTAGGTGTTGAGTGCAGAACCAAAACTCTGGTTGATCTTTGCTTTTACCTCTCCCATTTCCTGACGGATATTCCTCAATGCAGGGGAGGCAGTGTCTTTTACATCCCCAAACCTGTCGATGACAGCGTCGATCATTTCCGGAATCTCTCCGTGCAGCTCGACCGTGGTAGTGAACTCGTGGAGGAGGGGGTAATACTCTTTGAATTTATTAAAGAACTTCCTGTGTTCTGCGACGGTGATGCACAAGTGTTTGATTCTTCTGAACCCCGAAATCTCAAGGGTAGTATTCTCCACCTTGAGCAAGTTCAATTCTCCTTGTATGGAATCGAACCCGTGGTTTGGGATCCTGTTGTTGTTTGCGAAAGAGGAAAGGTATTCAGAGGTCTCTCCAAGAAGACGCAGAATAGGGGATTCCTCCACCAAGGGTGCGAGGTCAGCAGCCTTTTTCTTTCCCAGGTCAGTGTTACACCTCGCGGATAGTTGTCTTGCTACCGTGCCAAATTCCAGATCCTGTATGCTCTTTTGCAGATACTTGTCCATTTTTTTCAAACGAAGTACAAAGGTAGGCAAACGGCTTCATTTTGTTAAGTCCAGCATGAATTCTCGCCCAGCTAGAAAAGAATAGGTCACAAATAGATTTATTCACATCAAAAATGCCCCACTTCACCACTACAAGCGCTGTTTAAGGCAATAAAAATGGGAATTTGGATGTTCTAATGGGGTATGTTGACAACTATACCTTTCGGAAGGAACAGGGATTTGAATAAACTGGCCCGGCTGCTGGTACTATTCGTGGTGCTTTCTGCCTGTAAAAGTACCCATACCGTGACAGTTTATAACCTGGAACCTGCACCGGTGGTCCTGTCAAAAGACATCAAACGCATAGGGATCATTAAAGAGGTCGGGGACAAGGATTCAGAACAAAAGATCGCTTCCCTGGAAGCCCTGGTAGAAGCCTCGGACCTGAGAATCGCCGAAGAAGGCACGGAGGCTGCCCTTGAGGGGCTCATGGCAGAATTGCAAAAAGACAGGCGTTTTGACACCGTTATGATCCTTAGGGATGCTACATCCTTATGGGACTCCAAGTCAGAGTTGTCCAATACCATACCCTGGGATCAGCTCAGGGATCTCTGTACACGAAATCAACTCGATGCTGTTTTTTCGCTGGCCTTTTATCAGACGGACACCCGGATTTCCGAAAAAAAATCAACCATGGAGGAACTAGATCTCATGCGGATGAAGGTGGTCATACCCGCCAGGGAACTCACACTGGAAACCCTTATTGAGAACGGCTGGAGGATCTACGATCCCTTTGAACGCCAGGTACTCGATGAGATCGAAGTCAATGAGCAGGTCGTCACCCAGGCCAAGGGAGAAGATGCTCTAGAGGCCCTTCAGGCGATGGACGGAAGAGCGGATTCTCTGCTAACCAAAAGCCGGGGTAGTGGCAGTGCATTTGGATCGCGTCTAAAGCCAACCAGCAAGGCTGCCCTTAGGGAGGTCTATATCAAAGGTTCCCCTTTGCTGACACAGGCGAAGATCGCTGTCGAGGATGAAGACTGGCTTGAGGCAGCCCGGCTGTGGCAACTCGACCTGGGCCATGATAAGTCGGCTATTCGCGCCATGGCTTGTCATAATATGGCTGTGCTTTACGAACTCAAAGGGGACCTGGAGAAGGCCATGGAATGGGCCGTACTGGCCACAACCCACGACGACGGAAAAGATCACCGGAATTACCTGGAAACCCTGAAGACCTGTCTGGCAAAAAAAAGTAAGGCTGAAAAGCAAAGGGAGGCTATCGCCTTGCTCGGAAAATAGGGGGTATAGGGAGGTTATTTCTTAGAAGGACCAGATCTCACATCCACCACCGGAATCTTGACCACCTCAAACGTAGCCGATGATAGTTCTACCTTTCCTTCTGAACCGTCAAACGCTTTTTTGATAAGTTCATGCAGACGGTGCTTGATGTACCTTCGCTTCTTATAATCGACGATATACCTCAGGTTGAATTGTATCCAGTTATCCGTAAGGGTAATGGCCAGGGTAGGCTCTACCATCGCATCTTCGATATAATATCTATCGACAACGTGTTTCCACTGTTCTACCGATTGTCTGACAAAATCAGATAGTTGTTCTCTGGCCACCTCTATCACGAGCTTTTTTGCCAGTTCCACATCTGAACCGTAGTGAATGGGCAAATCCAATTCATCCCAGATAAAGGGGAAATCCTGGGAATAATTGTAAACAGGTCCCTTGAAGACGAATGCATTGCTCAGTTTAACGATTCGCCCGCTGTAATTGTCGCTGCTCACCCACTTTCCAATCTCCATCATGGTGGTATACATGCTGTTGATGTCGATAACATCCCCCTTGATGCCATTGATCTCTATACGATCCCCGGGCTGGTATACCCTGACAAAGAAAATAAACAATGACCCGGCAATACTGAGGATCAATTCCTGTAAGGTGATCGTGATACCGGCGGTAAGCAAACCGATGGCCAGAGTAAAATCCTTGATGTTACCAGTAAAGTACGATATCGTCAGGATGATCAGTAAAATATACCCTATGGTCTCGATTATCTTCTGGGATTTATATTGGGTATCCGTGTTGGGGAGTCTGTTCTTCAGGGCACGCTTTACGAACTGAAGCAACAGGATGATAAAGAGCGCCCAGAGTATATACTTAAAAATCTGAGAGGTGGTGGGATGCTCCGTTAGCCAGTATTTGATGGTTTCCAGTGTTTCCATGGTCGGGACTATAAAGGGATCCGGAAGTAAGACTACCAGGTGATGGGAATTCTCAGCCGTCCCTTCAGTAAATTTACGTTTTTAATGGTCTTCTTGCCAATTGGGGAATGAACAGTTTGTATTTTTATGCGATAACCCTGAACATGGAAGTTGACATTCACCAGAGCTGGAAACCTTATCTGAAAGAGGAGTTCGACAAGCCGTACTTTGGCCAGCTGGCGGGCTTCGTAAAGGAGGAGTACAGGAAATACACCTGTTATCCCAAGGGAAACCGGATTTTTGCGGCCTTTGATCACAGCACTTTTGAAAATACCAAGGTGATCATCATAGGCCAGGATCCTTACCATGGACCAGGACAGGCAAATGGCCTTTGCTTCTCCGTCAGGGATGGGATGACCCATCCACCATCTCTGATCAATATTTTTAAAGAGGTACAAAAAGATACGGGAAAGCCTTATCCCCAAAGCGGGAACCTCGAAAGGTGGGCTGACCAAGGGATCCTTTTGCTGAACGCTATCCTGACAGTCCGGGCAGGAGAAGCAGGAAGTCATCAAAACAAGGGGTGGGAGCAATTTACAGATGCGGTGATCAAAATACTCTCTGTGGAGAAAAAAGGTCTGGTTTTTCTCCTTTGGGGTGGCTATGCTAAAAAGAAAAGGGTTCTGATCGATGATACGAAACACCATATCCTCACTTCCGGACACCCATCGCCATTAAGCGCAAATCGAGGTCTGTGGTTCGGGAACGGGCATTTTGGAAAGACTAATGAATTCCTGTTGTCTGGCGGACAGCGACCTATAGAGTGGTAAGTATCTGGTCTACCGGTATGTTATTTGACATAAGGTTCAGGTCAAGTAATGTATTCTTCACATTATCAATAACTTGTGTTTCCACCTGATTTTGGGTCCACTGTGTCATTCCCAGCCAGGTCTGCACATCTTCAAGTAAGAGCCCGTACCTGTTGGCCAGTGTCCGATCTATGCTGGGAATCCGTTTGAACTCTCTGGTGAATACGTTGATCACCTCAAGGATGTGCCTTAAGACGCCCTGATCATTTTTAAGAATCCCGGTGGAGCACGCAATAACAAAACAAGGCCAGGGAGTAGGGCAATCCCCCAGACGCCTGAAGTGCCCCTTCGAGATCATAGGCTTGGTCGTAAAGTGTTCCCACATAAAGAAATCAGCCCTGCCTTCCCGGAGCGCTTCCACGGCACCCTCCATAGTATGAACGATTTCAAAATCAAGTACTTCAGGATCCCAGCCTTTCTCCTTTGCCAGCACAAAAGCCATGAGATGGCTTCCGCTCCCAAAACGACTGATGGCGGCTTTCCTTCCCTCCAGGTCTGATATCCTCTTAAACTGACTTTCCGGAGACACATGTATACCCCACAGAAGGGGAGAATCCACGTAGCCTTGCAGGATTCGCAAAGGTCGGCCTTCACTTATACTTTTCACAGTACCTTCCGTCAATACGATGGCCAGATCAGTTTCACCTTGCTCCAGCATGGTCACCATCCTTCCTGTGCCTTCCGGTACATCTGTCCACTCGAGATCGATTCCCCTGTCCGCAAAAGCTCCTTCTTCTATGGCCATATGCCAGGGAAGGTTAAAGTGCTCCGGTACTCCTGCGATCCTGATCTTTTTCACAGCGTGACGAGTTTATCCAGTGTCCAGCGAATTAGTCGGTCCACGGTATCCCTGGGGTTTTCAGAAAAAGAATTCTCAGCCCGGTTGGCTATGATAGCGTTCATGGACAGGGCGCGGTGACCCATCAGGGAGGCAAGGCCATAGAGAGCAGAGGTTTCCATTTCGAAATTGGTCAATCTTAACCCCCGGTAATTGAAGGACATCAGTTTGTCGTGCATCTGAGGATCCGAGGGAGGTAGGCGAAGGTGCCTTCCCTGAGGGCCATAAAACCCGACATTGCTGCCGGTAAATCCGGAGATGATATTTGGATCTGAAAAATGACTCCTTAACTTCTCATCGCTTTTGACCACATAGGGCCGGGATTTAGATGAGTCCCATTCGACCTGCTCAACAAAGGCGTTCTCGATAGTTTTCTGCCTGACCTCCTCGCCTTGATAGTAATAAAGAACACTGTCAAACCCCATTGCATATTCGCTCAAAAGGAAGGAATCTACCGGTATGTCTGCTTGTAATGCACCTGAAGTTCCTATTCGGATAAAGTTAATTACTGATTTGTCTTTGAATATTTTACGTTTTTCAAAATCGATGTTTGCAAGAGCGTCTATTTCATTGAGGACGATATCGATATTATCCGTCCCAATCCCAGTGGAAAGCACGGTGACCCGTTTGTTCCTGTACCGTCCGGTATGGGTGATAAACTCCCTTTTGTGCTTTTTTACCTCCCATGTGTCGAAATGCCGGGATACCCGCTCCACGCGTTGTGGGTCCCCGACGAGGATCACCCGATCGGCGATATCTTCGGGTAATAAATTCAGGTGATAGACGCTGCCATCCCGGTTGAGGATGAGTTCTGAAGGACCGAGATGCATATATAAATTACAATTTTAAGATACGGCCCGATTCGTCATTGAACAGGAAATTGTATTTCAGGGCGCCTCCCAGATAGGATTCATTGTCCCTGATCTGCGAATAGAAACTGGTATTTCCCTCGAGGATCTCCTTCCCTTTTTTCGAGAGTCGCACAGGATTGAAGGAGGAGAACAGGGGTTTGAGGCTGGTGATGATACGCTCAAATTGGGTGTCCCCGTATCCGTAGTAGCCCTGGTTAGTCAGTATGGTTTGTACGAGGGCTTTCTTGTTTTTGGGCTTGTGCTCTGCAGAGAGTGTGAGAATGCGGTTCTCGAGTTCGTTCAACCCGTTCTTAACGGAAGGGAAACGCTTGAGGTGCACTTTGATCGCATCAGAGAGGTAATCAAAATGGTAGTGTTCAAAATCCGACATGTTCTCCAACCTGATCGGGTTATCACTGCAATACAATTGCCAGATATAATCGGCGAATTCTATATCGTCCTGCGTAAGGTAGACCCTCTTATTGTACAGGGTCTGTAATTTCTCGTCGTCAACATCACACAGGCCGTACATCTTGTCGGTGCCGTCCTCATCCCCACTACACACAAGTGAGATCTGTGCATCGCGCCTGTGGGTCTTTAACCAGCTCAGTACGGCGATCATATTGATCTGGCAGAAAAGATCGTATTCAAACCACAGGATGATCTCGTCCTGCTGCTTGTGGTTGCAGAGGGAACGATATTCCTTTAGGGTTTTTTCTATAAACCAGGATTTGCTGACATTGTAATTCTTGTGTAGGAACTCGAAGCGGGTTTTCCAAAAGGATTCACTGCCGACATTGGTCTCTGTCCGCCCTTCGCACAGCATTTCCCTCCAGGTAATGATGGCTCCTTTGTAACCCAGTGATTTCAGGCGTTGTGTAAAACTATCTCCATTGGTAATATGTAGCTGAGTGCTCATGCAAATGAAGTGTTGATTAGGTTTTGACCCTTAAAAATAACATTTAATCGATAAAGATTAAAATAATTAACAGATAACTTCTGGCACGAATACGGGTTGATCACCTTCTTTTTAAGAACCGGAAAGGGCTAATTATCAACCTCCGACGCGCTTGGTTTTAAAGCCGTGCTCCTGCAGGAATTGCATGATCTTATCTCGGTAATCTCCCTGAATAATGATCTTGTCATCCTTAAAGCTGCCGCCAACACCAAGGAGGGATTTTAGTTCTTTGGCCATGGCCTTGAGATCCTTGTCTGCTCCGTTATAGCCTTCAAGGATAGTAACGGGTTTTCCTTTGCGTTTTTCGTATTTGCACAGAATGGGATCGTCCTGCAACCAGAATTTGGGAGATTCTGGTTCTTGCTTGTTATCTTCTTCCGGGACGTGTTCCGGAAATAAATTTCGCAGCTGATCTTGCAGGTCCATAAGAGTTCAGGTTCTAGTTTTAATCGCTTATTTCTTGATCAGGCCAAGGTCTATAAGACGTTCGTGCAGGAACTCCCCGGCTGTTATGTCCTCGTAAAGTTTGGGGTGGTCCTTATCGATACAGTTTTCCAGACAGTTTAGGGGCATCTCGCTGATAGGGTGCATAAAGAAGGGGATGGAATACCTCGAACGGCCCCATAACTCCCGGGGTGGATTGATCACCTGGTGTATGGTTGATTTGAGTTTGTTGTTGGAAAGCCTGGACAGCATGTCCCCTACATTGATCATTAACTGGTCTTCGCGAGCTATAGCGTCAATCCATTCCCCCTGATGGTTCTGAACTTGCAGGCCCCGCCCGTGAGCCCCCATCAAAAGGGTAATCAGGTTGATATCGCCATGGGCTGCTGCCCTGACGGCGTTTTTGGGTTCTTCGGTGATAGGCGGGTAGTGGATTGGCCTTAGAATGGAATTCCCGTTCTTGATGTACCGGTCGAAATAAGTTTCTTCAAGCCCCAGGTGCAAAGCCAGTGCCCTGAGGACGAATTTAGCGGTCTTCTCGAGCATCTTATAGGTCTCTTTCCCAACCGTATTGAATTCCGGCAGTTCGGTGACGATTACGTTGGCAGGATATTCTCGGAGCAGTTTGGGATCATCCTCCACATATTGCCCGAAATGCCAAAACTCCTTAAGGTCTCCTTCTTTTCTTCCCTTGGCGTGTTCTTTACCAAAAGAGGTGTACCCCCGTTGCCCGCCAATACCTTCTATCTCATACTTGTCTTTGACCTCCTGGGGGAGGGCGAAGAATTTTTTGATCTCCGCATACAGGGAGTCGATCAACTCCTCTGATAGAAAATGACCGCTCAGGGCTACGAAACCGATCTGCTCAAAAGCTCCTCCGAGTTCTCGGACAAACTGCTGCTTCTTCTTTGGGTCGGAGGAGAGGTAGTCCCTCAGGTCTACACTGGGTATGGCGTTCATATCTCAAGTTCCTTTTAAGTGATCCAAAGGTAGTAAAATCCTCTTCGAAATTGCTCCTCACTCCGTGGAGTTGTTCCGTTCATTTTCCTACATTTACGCCACTGAATACAACTTGCCCTAGATCGGACACTATGCAATTTAATCACCATGGTCTTACCCGGGAAGATCTCCTTCAGCTCTACAGGGGGATGCTTAAACCGAGAATGATAGAGGAGAAGATGCTCATCCTGCTAAGGCAGGGAAAGATCTCCAAGTGGTTTAGCGGGATAGGCCAAGAGGCGATCTCCGTGGGTGTGTCCATGTGTCTCGATCCTGAGGAATACATCCTTCCCATGCATCGGAATCTGGGGGTATTCACAACCCGAAACGTTCCTCTGCACCGCCTGTTCTCCCAATGGCAGGGAAAAAAAAGTGGTTTTACAAAAGGGCGTGACAGGAGTTTCCACTTCGGAACGCAGGAGTTCAGAATCATAGGGATGATTTCCCATCTCGGACCACAACTGGGCGTGGCTGATGGCATTGCTCTGGCCGATCTGCTTAGGAAGCAAAAAAGAGTGACCGCCGTTTTTACAGGGGAAGGAGCTACCAGTGAGGGAGATTTTCACGAAGCGCTGAACATCGCTTCTGTCTGGAACCTGCCAGTCCTTTTTTGTGTGGAGAATAATGGGTATGGCCTCTCCACCCCGGTCAGTGAACAGTACCGATGCAAACACATAGCAGATAAGGGAAAGGGCTATGGTATGGAATCCTATATCATCGACGGCAACAACATCCTTGAGGTATATTCCCGGGTAAAGGCACTCAGTAAGAGTGTCCGTCAGAGGCCGAGGCCGGTCCTCCTGGAGTTCAAGACTTTCCGGATGAGGGGGCATGAGGAAGCAAGCGGCACCAAATACGTACCTCAACAATTGCTCGATGAATGGGCTGCCAGGGACCCTATTGAAAACTACGTGTCTTATCTGCGGGAGGAAGGAATCCTCACTGAAGAGGAGGAGGTCAGGATAAAAAAGGAATTTATCCATGAAATTGACGACCACCTACAAAAGGCCTTCGAGGAAGAACGCATCGATTCAACCGAAATCGATGAATTAAATGACGTGTACAAAGACTTTGTATACGAGGATATTACGCCAGAAGATAGTAAGTCAAATATCCGTCTCGTGGATGCCGTCTCAGCAGGTCTTCGACAATCCATGGAAAGACATTCCAATCTGGTTATCCTCGGTCAGGATATAGCCGATTACGGAGGCGTTTTTAAGGTCACTGAAGGTTTTGTGGAGGCCTTTGGCAGGGAAAGGGTGCGCAATACACCTATATGCGAATCTGCCGTGGTCTCCGCGGCCATGGGTTTGTCCATTAATGGAATGAAAGCAGTGATGGAGATGCAATTTGCCGATTTTGTCAGCAGTGGATTTAACCCCATTGTGAACTATCTGGCCAAAGTGCATTACCGATGGAATGAGGCGGCGGATGTGGTCATCAGAATGCCCTGCGGGGCAGGGGTAGGGGCAGGGCCCTTTCACTCCCAGACCAATGAGGCCTGGTTTACTAAAACGCCCGGACTCAAGATTGCCTATCCCGCTTTTCCTTATGATGCCAAGGGGTTGATGGCTACTGCCATCAACGACCCCAATCCTGTCATGTTCTTCGAACACAAAGCCCTTTACCGCAGTATTTATCAGGAAGTACCGGATTCATACTACACCCTGCCATTCGGCAAGGCCATGTTGCTCAAAACCGGAAAGGACCTCACCGTGGTCACCTACGGTGCCGGAGTACACTGGATGCTTGAGATCCTCGATGCCAACCCAGATATCAGTGCAGACCTGGTCGACCTGAGGACCCTACAGCCACTAGACCTGGAGACTGTTTTTGATTCGGTAAGGCGGACCGGGAAATGCCTGATCGTCCAGGAAGACACCCTTTTCGGTGGGATCGCAAGTGACATCTCCGCTTCTGTCATGGAGCATTGTTTTGAATCCCTTGACGCCCCGGTGAGAAGGATCGGCAGCCTTGAAACTCCGGTTCCCTTTGCCCGACAACTGGAGGAGATGTATTTGCCAAAAGGTCGGATCCTCAATATACTCAGAGATTTATTGGCATACTAATGGATCCTGCCTACAGGAAATTTTCGACAAAATGAAGGTTATTTTCAAGTTGGTGGACAACCAGATTTCCGTCTGATACGTATATACAACAAATTAAAATCAAACAATATGCTTAAAAAGAGCTTGATACTGCTGGCGATTGGCGCGGTCCTCTCGTCATGCGGAATTTCTAAGGAGGTCAGGGATCAAAGAAACCTGCTGAGCGGGACCTGGATCCTCAATGACGTCCGCTATGAAAATAATACAGGGATGTTCAAAGCGGTTCTCTTCAACGATGCAGATGCCATCTGTTTTGAAGGGAGCAACTGGTTCTTCAGGGACAATAACAGCACAGGGCGTTATACCATCAAACAAGGCAGCTTATGCCAGGGCGGGGATCGCTTTATCCGCTGGTCAGTGGTCAGTAACCCCTCAAACTACACTAACCAGTTGCAGTTCAAATTTATCGACGAGAAGCGGAAGGATGTTTCTGGCGGACTCGGATATCGCCTGAACATAGCCGAGCTCACAGCTGCGGAGATGACACTGAAATCCAACGTCACGGTGGACGGTAAGAACCTGACCCTGGTATACGAATTCACAAAACAGTAAAATAGACAAATCATGATAAGAAAAACAGGAGCGATACTATTGATCCTCAGCCTCGGGTTGGGATGCAATACGGTAAAAAATGCCAACAACACACAGAAAGGTGCCGTGATCGGGGCTACAGGAGGCGCTGTTATTGGCGGTGTCATCGGCAATAACGTCGGAAAGGGCAACACTGTCCTGGGAGCCATCATTGGAGGCGTTGTCGGAGGTGCTGCCGGAGGTTATATCGGGAATCGAATGGACCGTCAGGCTGAGCGCATTGAAGAAGAGATCCCCGGTGCAGAGGTTACACGGGTAGGCGAGGGCATCAACGTAACCTTCAGCCAGGGTGCAGGCGTGTATTTCGATACCAACAAATCAAATATCAAGGGTACTTCCGTGGAGACCCTGAATAAACTTGCCGGTATTTTCAAGGAATATCCCAAGACCGTGATTCTGGTAGAAGGACATACAGACAGCGCGGGTAGCGACGAGTATAATATGAATCTGTCACGTCAACGGGCGGAATCCGTGACCAATTATCTGATCAGTCAGGGTATTGATGCCGGGAGATTTACCACCAAATGGTACGGTGAGGCTCAGCCGATCGCAGATAACGAAACTTCGGAAGGAAAAGCCAAGAACAGGAGAGTAGAGCTCGGGATCATCGCCAGTGAAGAGCTCAAGCAAGAAGCAATCCAGAACACAAAGGGATAGTTTCTCAGCGATCAATATTAAAACCCGGCATATTTGTCGGGTTTTTTATTTGCGCTTTCTGTATCTTTCCCCGATTGCTATGTACGACGTTATTTGCATTGGGGGAGGTCTGTCCGGACTTACGGCAGCTATCCATTTGAGAAAGGAGGGGTTTAAGGTCCTGGTACTCGAAAAGGAGGAATACCCTCGTCATAAGGTTTGTGGAGAATACCTGTCAAAGGAAGTTGTTCCCTACCTCTGCGATCTTGGGATCAATTTACCTACAAAGATAGAAATTGACACTCTGGAGTTTAGTACAGCCCGCGGTCGTTCCCTGAGGCTGGAATTGCCTTTGGGAGCCCTGGGGATCAGCCGTTACGCCCTCGATCATTATTTGTACCAGGAGGCATTGGATGCAGGGGCAGATTTTGAATTTACCACGGTAGAATCAGTGGACTTTATCGATAATTCCTTTTCAGTAGGAACACTAAATTCAGGATCCCATACCGCGTCATTTGTGATCGGTGCCCATGGCAAGAGGTCGTTAGTGGACAAATACCTCAAGCGTCCATTTATGGCTCGCTCTTCCCCCTGGCTGGGAGTAAAGGCGCATTATCGCTGGGATGATTTCCCCGAAAATCAGGTGGGTCTCCACAGTTTCGAAGGAGGATATGCCGGACTTTCAAAAACAGAGACAAAGGCGGTGAATTTCTGCTACTTGGTCTCATATGACAGCTTTCAGAAAAAAAAGGACCTTGCCGAGTTTAACCGGGATGTGGTAGGGCGTAACCCGTATCTCGCCCGATTTTTAAGTGAAGCTACTATGATTTCTGAGAAACCCCTGACCATTGCTCAGATTTCCTTTGCCTCAAAAGAACCCGTGGAATCACATGTGATTATGTGTGGAGACACTGCGGGCCTTATTCATCCTCTTTGCGGTAATGGCATGGCTATGGCAATCCACAGTGCCAAGATCGGCAGTCAGTTGCTGGTTGAGCAGTTGCGGAAAATTAAACCGGACAGGGCTAAGCTGGAAAAGGAATACGCCCGTCAGTGGAAGAAGACTTTTGGGGAGCGCATCCGGATGGGGCAATACCTGCAGAGTTTACTGCTTTCTCCCGGGATCACGGAGATGTTGTTTTCTCTGGCTGCCCGTTCGCCGGCCACCCTAAGGAGGATCATCCGTAAAACCCATGGTAATACAGTTGTATTATGATCAGGTTCAGGGAAAGGAGTACAGAAGAAGAACAGATGGACGATCCCCATTTGAGTGAGGTCAGCCTGGAGGCAGTGCTCGGCGATATCAACAGAGTTAATGCCCTGCTTGGCGGCAATCGTATTACCTTCAAAGCACTGGACAAGTTCACGGAATTGCACCCCCGGAAGAAGTACCGTATTCTGGACGCAGGCTGCGGAGATGGTACTTTGCTCAGGGAGGTGGGTCTCTATTTTAGCAAACGAGGCATTGAAACGGATTTGCTGGGGATCGATATCAGTGAAAAGTCCATCCAGCTGGCCCGCAGAAAACATGCTGATATGAAGAACATCTCCTTTGAGCAGGCAGACCTTTTTCACCTCGATCCAAAAACCCACAAATGCGATCTACTATTGTGTACACTGACACTTCATCATTTCCGGGAGGAGGATATCCCCAAATTGCTCGCTAGACTCTCTGCTGTGGCCAAGAGGGGTGTGATAGTGAATGACCTCGACAGAAATAAAATAGCCTATTTACTCTTCAAATTGTTTTCAATGCTCACGATGAAGACTGATATTGCCAAACAGGACGGGCTTGTTTCTATCAGAAGGGGGTTTACAAAAAATGACCTGATGGCCTTTTCAAAGGCCCTTCCGGAGATGCATCATAAAATTCGTTGGAGGTGGGCCTTCAGGTATGAATGGATGTTCTGGCATCCCAATCAGGAAATACAATGAACAAAGTCAAAATAGCGGCTGTAGCCAAAGAATTACCTCCATATCAAAGGGAGACACGAGAGATATTGCCCTTTGTGGAGCTCTGGCTGAACGGGCAGGAAGACCGGTACAGGAGAAAGGTGATCAAGATCTTTGAGTCGGCCGGGGTCGACCGAAGATATGGGATCATGAACATAGAAGAGGTCTTTACGGCTACTTCCTTTGCCGAAAAAAATGATATCTACGTCCGGGAAGTAAAAAAGTTGGGGGAGGCAGTCCTGAAAAAGGCCCTTGACAAAAAGGGATGGAAAGCAAACAGCCTCGATTATATCATAACTGTCAGTTGTACCGGAATTATGATTCCTTCGCTTGATGCTTACCTGATCAACGCATTGGGACTCAGGCAGGATGTGGTTCGATTACCCGTAACGGAGATGGGCTGTGCAGCAGGGGTCAGCGGAATGATCTATGCTGCCAATTTTCTGAGGGCTGTCCGGAATAAAAGGGCAGCTGTGATCGCAGTAGAAAGTCCGACAGCCACTTTTCAGCTCGACGATTTCAGTATGGCCAACATGGTCAGCGCTGCCATCTTCGGGGATGGAGCGGCCTGTGTTCTCCTCTCTTCAGAGGAAGATGCAACGGGACCCGAGATCCTCGGAGAGGAAATGTACCACTTTGAGAACGCCACCCACCTCATGGGCTTCGACGTCGTGAATACGGGGCTGAAAATGATTTTGGACCCTTCGGTACCCTCCACCATCTCTGAGCATTTCCCGAATATTATCCATCCCTTTCTTGGTCGGTTTGGTAGTTCCATCGAAGAGGTGGACCATTTGGTTTTCCATCCAGGGGGCCGAAAGATCGTAGAAACCGTTGAAAAATTGTTCGGAAATCTCGGGAAGAATATCGATGACACCCGGGAGACCTTACGCTTGTACGGGAACATGAGCAGCGCAACAGTCCTTTACGTCCTGGAACGGTTTATGGACAGGAAGATCAAAAGGGGTGAACAGGGTTTGATCCTCAGTTTTGGCCCTGGTTTTTCTGCCCAACGGGTTTTGCTACAATGGTAATGACCACAGAAGGATGAATATCGCGTACCTTTATACAAAGCAACAGAACTGATGGCTGATAAGTCGACTTCCGGAAATAAATGGGCGGTCATCCTGGGGGGGAGCAGGGGTTTGGGATATGCAACGGCCGCCAAACTGGCCAGGCAAGGATATGCCATATGTATCGTCCATCGCGATCGGAGGACCGAACTTCCTGAAATAGAAGACCGGTTCTCGATTCTAAAAAAGGATGCTCCTGCCTTTTGTTCCTTTAATGTGGATGCGGTAAATGCCCAAAAGCGGATGGAGGTAATAGGACATCTCCAATCAAATGTCAAAAAAGGAGACAGGGTGAAGGTGCTGATACACAGCATTGCCAAGGGAAGTTTAAAACCCATGCGGGCCAAAAACGGACCGGCCCTATCGGCTGAAGACATCGACATCACTTTCAGGGCCATGGCTTTGAGTTTGTACGAATGGGTACAAGACCTGGTTTTACACGAGGTAATCGACCAGGATATGCGCGTCATTTCTTTCACCAGTGAAGGCAACACAAGGGCGATGCCCGGGTATGCAGCTGTGTCCGTGGCCAAAGTGGCACTGGAAGCCCTGACACGGAGTATTGCCGTGGAATTTGCTCCTTTGGGGATAAAGGCCAACTGTTTGCAAGCCGGAGTTGTGGATACGGAATCCTTCAGGATGATCCCCCATAGTGATCAGATCAGAAAGAATGCCGAAAAACGAAATCCCATGGGGAGGATCACAACACCGGAAGATGTGGCGAATACGGTTTATATGTTATGTCTGGATGAATCCTCGTGGATAAATGGAAGTATTGTAAAGGCAGATGGAGGGGAGAGCCTGAGATGAAAGGATATGCGAAAATATTGAAGCGGCTCCCATATTCTGAACCCTTTGTTTTTGTTGATGAGATCCTAAAGGTCGACGATAGCGGATGCGAAGGAACTTACCGTTTCAGGGAGTCCCTTTCGTTCTACAGAGGGCATTTTAAGGGGCACCCGGTTACGCCCGGGGTGATCCTCACCGAATGCTGTGCACAGATCGGACTGGTATGCTTAGGCATCTATATCTCACTAGGAACTGATGTCGAAGAAGGCAAAGACATGGCAGTTGCGATGAGCAGTTCGGAAATGGAATTCCTAAAACCCGTATACCCGGGTGAGCAGGTCAGAGTTCGATCCGAAAAGATCTATTTTCGATTTTCAAAATTGAAATGCAAAGTGACCATGTATAACGAGCAGGACCAGGTGGTCTGTAAAGGTATTGTCTCCGGAATGCTAAGTGGAAAAAGGGATGAATAAAAGAGTGGTCATCACAGGACTGGGTGTCTGTGCCCCGAACGGCACGGACCTGGAAAACTTTGCCAGGGCACTAAGGGAAGGTAAGAGTGGGATTGGTTTCCTTTCAGAATTAAAAAAATTGAACTTTGGCTGCCAGATCGCTGGAAAACCGCAAGTAAGCACGGATCATTTAAACAAATACTTTACAAAATTAGAGCAAAGAGGTCTGAACTCGAGCGGTCTGGTCTATGGAGTTATTGCTGGCTTGGATGCCTGGAGGGATGCCGGCTTGTTACTGGTAGGAGAAGGGGAGGCCGACTGGGACAGTGGGGTGATCTTCGGTACCGGGATACTGGGGGTTGACAAATTCCGGGAGGCCATTCATCTGGTCGACGAAGGCAACACCAGACGATTGGGCAGTACCACTGTCATACAGACCATGGCCAGCGGCATAAGTGCCTACCTCGGGGGCAAACTGGGAGCAGGGAATCAGGTGACGACCAATTCATCAGCCTGTACCACGGGTACGGAAGGAATACTGATGGCCTATGACCGGATTTCTTCCGGAAAAGCAAAAAGGATGTTAGCCGGGAGCTGCAGTGATAGTGGTCCCTATGTATGGGGTGGTTTTGATGCCATGAGAATTCTGGCCCGCAACTACAACGATGATCCTGAAAGAGGAAGCAGGCCCATGAGTGCCAGCGCAAACGGATTCGTGCCCGGGAGTGGGGCAGGGGCCCTGGTCCTGGAAAGCCTTGAAAGTGCTTTGGAACGGAAGGCAACGATTTACGCCGAAGTTCTGGGAGGTGCCATCAATTGCGGCGGTCAAAGAAGCGGGGGAACCATGACAGCGCCGAACAGCAAGGCTGTGCAGCGCTGTATCCGGGAGGCTCTTGAGCACTCTGGCGTAACAGCCGGGGAGATAGATAGTATCAACGGTCATTTGACGGCTACGGCCAAAGACCCTATGGAAATTGATAACTGGAGTCAGGCCCTGAATAGGCAGGGAGCCGGGTTCCCTTATATCAATTCCTTCAAGAGCACGGTAGGTCACTGCCTGGCAGCAGCCGGTTCCCTGGAATGTGTCGGCACCGTCCTACAGTTCCGGGATGGCCAGGTATATCCCAATACCAATTGTGAGGACCTCCACCCAGAGATACTTCAGAGGGTCCATCGCGATAGAATACCTGACAGATCCCTGGATTTTGCTCCCAAAGTGATCGCCAAAGCTAGTTTTGGCTTTGGGGATGTCAATGCATGTGTTATTTTTAAACAATATAATCCCTGAACCATGACTTCAGAAGAGAGATACCAGAAATTAAGGGCGATCATTACTCCTTACCTCCCTGAGGACATCAACCCTGATTCCATTCGAAAAGAGAGCCACCTGATCGATGAGTTGAATATCAATTCGGCCAATCTGGTGGACATCGTCCTCGATGTGGAAGACGCTTTTGACATCACCCTGGAGAATGAAGACATGGACGATATGCAGACGGTGGGAGACGCCCTCGGCATCATTGATGCAAAGCTGAAATGAAGAATACAACTGATCCATCCCGGAAGCGGAAGTGGCTTTTGACAGGAGGGATTGGCACCTCCCTGGTCGGTTTTGGACTGGCAGCCGCAATCGAAGTGGGATTTTTAAAGCACGAGGGGGAAGCCCTGGCTGTTTGGGTGCCTCTGGGGACCCTCGCCATTACAGTGTTTATTCTCGGTATTGTTCTGATGATCAAGGCAGGTCGATATGAACAGGGAAGCGAAAAAGATTAAAAACAAGTGCGATTTAACAAAAGGACCTCAAAAATAAATCGTATCTTAAAGAAGTAATTCGTTCTTAATCTTTTAACCGAGGTCATGGTAAAGACGCAGGAAAAATCCCCTGTTCAAAATGTCAATACAACTTCTGCTTCCAGCCTGCATAATCTGGAACGTCAGCAGAGGTACCTGATGACCTTATCCCGACAGATAAACTCCTACCACTGTGTTCCGAAAACCGTAACCCTGCACGAGCAACTGGAAAGTCTCAGAAAGGCCATGCGCGTGCATGCTGAGGAGAACAAAGCTCTTATTCGTTCCATTCAAAATCCTGCAGAGGACGAAGAAAAGTACCTCTCTGATTGTGAGATCCAGTACCAAAAAATGCTTCGATTAGAAAGGGAAATACTGGCCTATATCGGAAGAGCCAGGGTCTTAGGCTAGTCCTTATTTTCAGTTTCAGCAATGTTTTTCTCCGGAATCAGAAGGGAAGCGAGGATACCTGCAGCCAGAGACACGACGATCACGGACAGAGAAATCCATTCTTCCACGTGAACAAATTCCGATCCCAGCATTTTGAGGCCTACAAAGCCAAGGATAACTACGAGACTGTAATTGATAAATCGAAACTTGGAAAGCATTCGGGAAACCAGGAAATACATCGAACGCAATCCCAGGATGGCCATGATATTTGAGCTGAAAACGATAAAAGGATCGGCGGTTATGGCCAGGATAGCCGGAATACTGTCCAGGGCGAAAAGAATATCCGTCAATTCTATCACGATCAGGGCCACAAACAGGGGGGTTGCCGCCTTGATCCCCATCCTCCGGATAAAAAAATGACGCCCGTTCATATGGCTTGTAAGGGGATAGATCTTCCTGAGGTATTTAAAGACCAGGGAACGTTTTGGATTGAATTGTATGGAATCTGATTTCAGCATTTTATATGCGGTGTACAATAGAAATACCCCGAAGACATAGATGGCCCATTCAAACCTGGTGATCAGTGCGACCCCAAAGACGATCATCAGTGCCCTGAAGACGATGGCACCTAAAATCCCCCAAAACAAGACCCTGTGCTGGTACATGGGCGGGATGGAAAAAGCGGAAAAGATCACCGCGATCACAAAGACGTTGTCTATACTCAGGGAAAGTTCGATCAGGTACCCCGTGATATAGTTCAGCACAGCCGTGTTTGGGGTCATTCCGGTAGGATTCTCCATGAGTCCGTTGGAGAACAACCAGTAAATTACCCCGCTGAAGCTCAATGCTACGGTTACCCAAAGGGAGGTCCACAGACTCGCTTCCTTACTGCGGATGACGTGGTCCTTCTTGTTGAAGATACCGAGATCCATAGCCAGGAAAATCACGATAAGGGAGATAAAGGAAACCCAGATCAGCATGCGGAAAAATTAGAAATTCAAAGATAATAATACTGCACTTATTGTCTCCACGAACCAGTTGCTAATTGATTAAATCCCGTATCTTCTCGACAAATAGAAGTAGCCCAGCAGAAGATAGGCGATAGATCCACAGACCAGGAAACCCAAAAAGATGGGCAGAATGGAATCCGTTACAAAACTTCCGATAAAAGCACTGATCGGAACCGCCATGACCGTCGCAACACAGCCCGTAATAGCCGATCCAATACCGGCGATATGACCAACGGGCTCCATAGCCAGCGCTCTCAGGTTCCCAAAAACAAAACCGACGGCAAAGAACTGGAGGCCAAAAAAACCAAGGGCCACCCACCATGGTGGATTGCCCTGGCCAGAGAAGAGGATTACAAAGAGGAGGGGCACCAGGATGTAACAACCCAAGGCCACGGAAATCAGGCGGAGCATTCCGAAACGGAGTACCAGGGTTCCATTCAGCAGGGTGGCCGTACCTATGGTAATTGCGAGACAGGCAAAGATGTAAGGAAAGGATTCCTTCATCAGATACTGGTCTTCAAACACTTGTTGAGCCGTGCTCAGATATACGAGGAAAGATCCTGTTACGAAACCCCAGATGAAGGTAAATACCATGGTTTGCTTGTAATTGAGCAATTCCTTATAGCCCTTGACAAACACATTAAAACGGAAAGAATTACGCTTTTCAGGTACCAGCGTCTCCGGTTGGCGCCTCCAGAACCACAGGGCGACCAGGATGGCAAAGACTACCTGGAAGTGAAAAATAGCCTGCCAGCCCATAGCGTCCAGGACCCACTTTCCAAGAGTGGGAGCCACAATGGGAACAAGTATAAAAACGACCACCACAAAAGACAATATCCTTGCCATCTGGTCCCCGCTATAGCGGTCGCGTATCATGGCCACGCTTATCGTCCTGGGGGCGGAGAGGGCAATACCCTGCAAAATCCTCCCAGCAATCATGGTTTCAAAATGATCGGAGAAAACGCAGAGCAGGCTGGCCAGGACAAAAAGTGCAAATCCGGCATAGACGACGGGTTTCCTGCCTACACTATCGGATATGGGACCAAAGAGCAAGGGACCCACCCCCAGCCCCAAGAAGAAAAGGGTGATCAGCAACTGGTTCTGGGAGAGGCTTGTCGTACCTATATCTGCTCCGATGAGATCCAGGGCTGGCAATAAGGCGTCAAGGGCCAGGGCGGCAATAGACATAAGGGCTGCCATAAGTCCGACGAATTCTACCTGGGATTTGCTCCGGATTTTCATCCGCCAAAAGTAGGGTTTTCCGAAAGATAAACCTCAGGGCACTTTTCAACTTCAGGCAGACCTTCGTTGAGGGATGCTCAGAGTTGATTTCACGTCCGTAAGAATGTATGGGCCTGGCATTTGAAATTATACCATAGGTTTCCCGGACTTGTTGTAACTTACCTCTATGGAAGAAATGGGAATATTTATCAATTTCTAAGGCTATGAAAATCAGGATCAAAGGGGATTCCATTCGCTTTCGGCTCACCAGGACAGAAGTAGAAGCACTTTGTCAGCACGGTTATTTTGAAGAGGTTACCCATTTTAATAACTCTACCTTTACCTATGCCGTCAAAAGTAACGATAGCGAGGGCATGAAGGCACGTTTTGAAGACAAGGGCATCACCTTATTGATCGACCAGGGTCTTATAAAAGGATGGGAGGATAGCGACCAGGTCGGGTTTGAAGAGGTGGAGCAGATCAATACAACGACCCACTTGCATCTGCTGCTTGAAAAGGACTTTGTTTGTCTGGACAGGCGTCTGGAAGACCAGACCGATCACTACCCTAACCCCAAGTTGCGGAAGGAATGAGATTCGATATATAAAAGATGTCAAATAAAAATAATTCTAAAAGACAACAAGTTTCACATCGTGGCCCTGATGAGTTCTCTGATCTGGAAATCAGGGAACCCATGCGCATCGCTGCCGGGACAGAAGGTGTCTTTCAGGCATTAAAGCATAGCTTTAAAGAAATGGGGGTAGTTCGCTCTCTTCCGGCTCTTTTTAAAATGAATCAGAAGGATGGGTTTGATTGCCCGAGTTGTGCCTGGCCTGATCCCGAAAAACCATCCCCCATAGCCGAATATTGCGAGAACGGTGCCAAAGCCCTTGCCGATGAGGCGACCACTTCCCGTATCGGAAGTGACTTCTTCAGGAAATACTCCGTAGAGGAATTATCCCATCTGAGCGATTTCCAGATCAATGCCTTTGGACGCCTGGTGGAACCCCTTGTCCTCAGAGAGGGGAGTCTGCACTATGAACCTATCGCATGGGACGATGCCTATCAGCTTATTGCAGACCACCTGCATAAGCTCGAGAACCCGGATGAGGCCATTTTCTATACCTCGGGAAGGTCGAGTAACGAAGCAGCCTTTCTCTACGGCATGTTTGCCAGGGCATTTGGCACGAATAATATGCCCGACTGTTCCAATATGTGCCACGAATCCAGCGGGGTAGCCCTATCTGAGACCCTGGGAATTGGGAAGGGGTCCGTGAAATTAGAGGACCTGTACGAGGCAGAAGTAATCCTTATCGCGGGGCAAAACCCGGGCACGAATCATCCCAGGATGCTCAGTGCACTGGAAAAATGTAAGTTGAATGGAGGAAAGATCATAAGCATCAATCCCTTGCTGGAAAGCGGTCTGGTCAACTTTAAAAATCCACAATCCGTAAAGGGAATGCTGGGAGGGGGTACTCAACTGGCAGACCTGCACCTGCCTGTTAAGATCAACCAGGATATCCCTCTGGTCAAGGCCATTCTCAAAAAGTTGGCGGCACTGGACAAGGAAGTGGGTAACGTATTTGACCATGACTTCATTAGGGAGTATACCGAAGGGTATCATGGCCTTATAGCGGATTTGGAACAGTTCGACCTCGATGAGCTTATTAAAATGACCGGGGTTTCAGAATCGGATATTGACGAAGTCGTGGGTTATTTAGCCGGGGCTAACAAGATTATCGTTTGCTGGGCCATGGGTCTAACACAGCACAAAAACTCCGTGGCTACCATCAAAGAATTCGTCAACCTCCTTTTGCTGAAAGGGGCCATTGGCAAGCCCCACAGCGGAACCTGTCCGGTACGTGGGCATAGCAATGTGCAGGGTGACCGGAGCGTTGGGATTATGCACTACGTCAACAAGAGCCTGAACCAACGGATTGAAAAGCACCTGGGTTTCACACCACCGGACCGTGCAGGGGTCGATGTGGTGGGTGCCATGGAGGCCATGCACGAAGGCCGGGCTAAGGTTTTTATGTGTCTTGGCGGTAACTTCCTGATGGCAGCTTCGGATACGGATTACACAGCTGAGGCGATCAGGAATTGTGAACTCACCGTTCAGGTCAGCACCAAATTGAATCGCACACACCTGGTTACAGGGAAGACAGCCCTGATCCTGCCTACCCTGGGCAGGTCCGAAAAGGATATTCGGGAGGGAAAGGAAAGAGAAATTACCACTGAAAACAGTATGGGAAGGGTGCGGGCGTCCAAAGGGGTGCTGAAACCAGCATCTGAAGCCTTAAAAAGCGAGATTGAAATTGTAACAGGGATAGCTGACAGGTATTTCAAGGGAAAGCATGCGATAGACTGGAAGGCTATGGGGAAGGACTATGCCCTTGTCAGGGAAAAAATAGACCTCGTCGCGAAGGGTTTTAAGCGGACCTCGGACAGGGCCAAAGGCGTGGGGTACTATCTTCCCAATAATGCCCGCGATCGGGATTTCAGTAAATTACCAAATGGGAAAGCGAAGATCACCGTGAACCCGCTCCCGGACCATATCCTGGAGGAAGGAGAATTTATGCTGATGACCATTCGTTCACACGACCAGTTCAATACCACGATCTATGGTCTGGATGACCGCTACAGGGGGATTTACAACGAACGACGTGTCCTTTTTATGAATCCCTCGGATATGGAACAATGGGGACTTAAAAAAGAAGAAATAGTAGACCTCACCAGCCTTTATGACGGGGTTGAGCGAAAAGCGTACCGATTTAAGGTTGTCCCCTACGAAATCCCGACAGGGAACCTGGCTGCCTATTTTCCGGAAACCAACCCCCTGGTACCCCACAACCATTTCGCAGAGAAAAGCAGGACTCCCAT
>CBDTYM010000026.1:0-26808 GCA_965364605.1 uncultured Muriicola sp. | reverse complement strand
TCTTGATGCTATTTTTCGTTTTTGTCAGGGATTGTTCCCTGGGAATCTTGATCAGCACCTGTTTGATATATTGATTCCTGATCCTAGCCACAGGAGGGTACTCAGGTCCAAGTACGCCGTCCCCAAAGACATTCCTCAAGGCTTTGCCAAACCAGGCTGATGCTTCGTTGAGCGTGTTGTAACCCCTGTGTTTAAAACTGATCCTGATAATACGGTTTACCGGAGGATACCTGTATTCCTTACGTTGAGCCATTTGCTCCTCGAACATGCCAGAGTAGTCACCGGTAACCACCTGCTGAAGCACACCGTGATTAGGATTGTAGGTCTGGATGAGCACGGTTCCCCTCTTTTCGGTCCGCCCGGCCCTCCCCGCTACCTGCGTAAGCAACTGAAAACTGCGTTCATGAGCCCGGAAGTCGGGGAAATTGAGAAGGGCATCGGCATTCATAATGCCCACCAGGTTCACATGGCGGAAATCTAGTCCTTTGGTGACCATCTGGGTGCCCACCAGGATATCGAATTCCCCGGAGGCAAAACCTGAGATGATCTTTTCATACGCGTATTTTCCCCGGGTAGTATCGAGATCCATCCTGCCTACACGAGCCTCCGGAAAGAGGCCCTCCAATTCTTTTTCGATCTGTTCGGTTCCAAATCCCCTGGTGTCAAGGGTCGCGTTCCCACAGGCAGCGCACTGCACCATCATTTTTTCATTGTATCCGCAATAATGACACCTCAGTTCATTGCGACCCTGATGGAAGGTCAGACTTACATCGCAATTGGGGCATTGGGGTGAGTGGCCACAGGTGGTGCATTCCACCACCGGGGCAAATCCCCTGCGATTCTGAAACAAGATGACCTGCTCCTTCAAAGAGAGGGTCTCCTGAATAGCGGCGATCAGATCCTGGGAAAAGTGGCCATTCATGCGCTTTCGCCTTCCTGCGTCCCGAATATCGACCAGGGAGACCGAAGGCATCTGCACGCCTCCATACCGGTTGACCATAACGGAATAGCCGTATTTACCGTTTCTTACGTTGTTAAAACTCTCCAGACTGGGGGTTGCAGAGCCCAACAATACCTTTGCCTTGTGCAGGGTGGCCAGGACAATGGCCGCATCTCTGGCGTGGTAGCGCGGGGCGGGGTCATATTGCTTAAATGAATTTTCGTGCTCCTCATCGACGATCACCAAACCCAGGTCTGAAAAGGGCAGGAAAAGGGCAGAGCGGGCACCGATAATTACCTGGGCCTTTTCTTTTTTGTTCTGGACATTATTCCAGACCTCAACACGCTCATTGAGGCTGAATCTGGAATGGAAGACCGCCACTTTACCTCCCAGGCAGGACTGGAGCCTTGCGATGAGTTGTGTGGTCAGGGCGATCTCCGGCAGCAGGTACAACACTTGTTTCCCCTCTTTCAAGTAAGGCTCCATCAATTCCATATAAACCTCCGTCTTACCAGAAGAAGTTACCCCGTGCAGAAGGGTCACGTCCTTTTCAACAAATGATTCCCTGATCTCCTCCAGGCATTGCTGCTGGAAATCGCTCAATTCTATGGATTTCAGCTCACCGGTTTCTGCATCATAAGTCACCCGGTCTGTCCTTACCATTTTCTCAAGGAGGATGCCTTTATCTATAAGGCCTCGGAGGACTCCGGGGGAAGTCCGACTCTTTTTCTGAAGTTCTACAGTGCTTAACGGGGTCCCGTCGGAGGCTCCGTGCTGGAAAAAAGTCAGAAGCACCTGCCTCTGCGCAGGGGCCCGGCTCAACTCATCGAGTAGGCCGCCCAGTGCTTTTTCCGACCGGTATTCCGGGTTCAGGGTTACGGTCCGAACCAGTTTGGGCTTATACTGGTCATGCAAGGTCTCTAATAGTTGGATGAGCCCCTTTTCGTACATTCGGTGCAAGAGGGGAAGGACGGTCTTTTTATCCAGTATATCACTCACCTCATCAATCCTGAGAGAGGACTGATGTTCCAGGGCCTCAAGTACCATAAATTCCTTGTCGTCCACATCCATATCTTTCGCGGCTGATGCCTCATTCCTGAGAACCAGGGTCTCGCTCTCAAGGAGAAAAGCACTGGGGACAGCAGTGCGGAACACTTCTCCCAGGGTGCACATATAATACGATGCGATCCATAACCAATGTTCCATCTGCAGGTTGTTCACTAGGGGCACGGTATCGATCACTTCATGGATCTCCTTGGCTTCATAAGCAGTTGGGGGATCCCGATGCACCTTGAAGACCAAAGCGGTGTATATCTTGGATTTGCCGAAGGGCACTGCCACCCTCATTCCCGGTTGAAGTTTTTCAGCTATATCTTCAGGAAGGCGATAGGTAAAGTACTTTTCCAGGGGAATGGGCAGGACGACATCGACAAAGTGTTCCATAAGATCAGATTAGGGGGACACCCGCCTCCAGGTCTGGGTCCGGTAAAAAAAGGCAATGTACCCTCTGACCTTCAATTGGTCAGGACTTTCGGGGTCTATCCATATCTTAACCCGGTACTCCTTTCCGGTTTCCGGATCGAGGATCTCTCCTTGCCCGAAAGTGTTCTCGTCCACACGCTTCAGGTCATCAAAAATGGTCATCCCCTTGATGGGCTTGTTCTTTCTTGGCCCCTCGCATTTGACACAAAGCGCATCTTTCCTGCCATCGACCAGGATCTCTACCACCCGTGCAGATACTCCTTCTTCGTCCTCATAGATCTCCAGGATGGATTTTGGCTTTTCAGTGACATCGTCAATCGTTTTCCAGTAGCCGAGGACCGACTGGGCCCTGACCCCGACAGAGCCTGTGATGAATAGGATACAGAGCAGCACACTTTTATTCATCTTCACTTTTTGATTTTACCTTATGTTTTAACCTGGTCAGGGTGGCATTCAATTCAAAGCCCAACAGGAGAATATTAGAATTCAACCATATGAAGACCATCAGTATGAGTAATCCACCCAAAGCTCCGTAAAGCTCGTTATACCTTGCGAATTTTTCTACATACACCCCGAAGAGGTACGAGGTGAGTAAAAAAAGCAGGGTTGTCATCAGGGCACCGTAAGAAAAAAAACGGGCCTGTTTTCCCTCCGCTGTGCCAAAATAATACAGTATGGCCGTAGTAAAATAGGAAAGCACTGCAAAAAACAGGATCTTTCCGGCCCGCACACCTACCAAGTCATTGGGATCCAGTTCTGCCACCCCTGGCTCTGCCGCCCAGACATTAAGATATTCCAGGAAATACTCAAAATATACGAAGGCGACTGCCCCTACGATGAGCAATAGTGACAGGATGATCCCAACCATAAGGGCGTAGGCGTATTGTTTGAAAAAATTTCGTGTCAGGATAATATGGTAGGAAGTTTCAAATCCGCCAAAAATGGCACTTACCCCATTGGTCATCAGGAAAATAGACAAGATAAAGGCCGAAGACAAGAGTCCGCCCTGTTTCTGGTCTTTAATCTGGGTGTAGATCTCCCCGAAGTACTCCCCGGTGGCAGTGGGCAGGAAGGATTCCAGGAATCGAAGGAACTGAGCGTCAAAATCCTGGTTGCCCAGACTGACCAATGGTATCACATAGGGAATGAGGGTCAACAGAAAAATGAGAAGAGGGAACAAGGCCATGAATAGGCTAAAAGCAATAGAACTGGCCCGCGTGGACAGAGCTCCCTGCCAGATGCCCCTGGTGTACATCTCCAGGAGGTCATAAAGAGACAGCCCTTGCAGACCCACCAGTTTGATCTTTTTTAAAAGGACCACCACCCAATTGAGAACGGGCACCTTTTCCAGCTTGTCTTCAACCTCTTTCGTCATCTAAACGGCTTTAAGGCTGAGGTCCTTATTGCTGACCGAGTGAGTGAGTGCACCGGATGATATAAAATCCACCCCACATTCGGCGTATTTCCTCAAGGTCCTTTCATTGATCCCTCCTGAGGATTCGCTCAGGCAGCGACCCCCGATCATTTTTACCGCCTTTCGGGTATCCTCGTAATTGAAATTGTCGAGCAGGATCCGATAGATACCATCAGACCTCAGGATCTCCTCCACTTCTGCGAGATCCCTTGCCTCGACGATGATCTTAAGGTTTAAATCGTTCTCTCTGAGGTATTCCCGGGTCTTGAGGATAGCCTTGGTGATCCCCCCGGCAAAATCGATATGATTATCCTTTAGCATGACCATGTCGTACAGGGCAAAACGATGGTTCTCCCCTCCCCCGATCTTCACTGCCCATTTTTCCAAAGCACGGATCCCTGGTGTGGTCTTGCGCGTATCCAGGATCTTTGTACCGGTACCTTCAAGCAGTTCTACATAGCTGGCCGTTTTTGTGGCGATCGCACTCATGCGCTGCATGGCATTCAGGACGAGCCTTTCAGCTGTCAGGATGTTCCTGGAGGAGCCACTGACAAAAAAGACAACATCGCCGTACCGGACCTTGCTGCCATCGGGAATAAGTATCTCGAGTTTCAATTTAGGGTCTACATAGGCAAACACTTGCCGGGCAAAATCCACTCCTGCGATAACGCATTCCTCCTTGACCAGCAATTTGGCCTTACCTTCGGCCTCACGGGGTATGCAAGCCAGGGAACTGTGGTCTCCCTCCCCTACGTCTTCCCGAATCCCATTCGCTATGATCTGGTCAATTTCTTGTTGCAAGGCCTTTTCGGATATCATCTTCCTGGTTTCAGTGTGGTAAAATTAGTAAAAACAAATGCCATGCAAGAATCCAAATAAGCCGAAAACTTTACCTTTAGCCCATGAAGGTTAAATTGCTCATGGTCGGAAAAACAGACCACAAAGGGCTGCAGGCATTAATAGCAGAATATCAGAAAAGGCTGACGCATTATATTCGGTTTGAGACAGAGATCCTGACACCGCCAAAGAACGTACGTCAACGATCCGTTCCCGAACAAAAGGAAAAGGAGGGCGGACTCATCCTCTCCGCTTTGGTCGAGTCAGATACGGTTGTCCTGCTGGATGAAAAGGGAAGGCAGTATACCTCGGTGGAATTCGCCGGGGAACTCCAGAAATACATGAATGCCGGGACCAGACAGCTGGTCTTTGTCATAGGTGGGCCTTATGGTTTTAGCAAAGATGTGTACAAAAGGGCACAACACAAGTTCAGCCTGTCAAAGATGACTTTTTCCCACCAGATGGTGAGGCTGATCTTTACGGAACAACTCTACCGGGCCTTTACCATCCTGAGGAATGAGTCCTACCACCATCAATAAAGCACGCGGAACTTGATGGTGTGCTCTACCTTTTTGAGTGCCCGGATCACCTCCTTGTTGTAATCCTTGTCGAGGTCTGTGATCACATAGCCAAGTTCCCGGTTTGTTGAAAGATACTGTCCGGTGATGTTCATTTCGTACTGTGCCAGCACCTCGTTTATATGCGCCATGACCCCCGGAATATTGCGGTGGATATGCAGGAAACGGTGGGCGTTTTTCTGTTTGGGCAGCCTGATATTGGGGAAGTTCAAAGCGTCTACCGTATTCCCTGAATTGATGTAGTCCATGATCTTATTGGGCACAAAATCAGCGATATTCATCTGGGCTTCCTCCGTACTGCCTCCGATATGGGGAGTCAGGATGACATTCGGGATTCCCTGCAATGGGGTAGTAAACGGACCGTTTTTTCTGGGTTCGTCCGGGAAAACGTCCACGGCAGCCCCTGCGAGCTTACCGTCCTTGAGAGCCTTCTCTAAAGCCGGAATGTCTACAACAAAGCCCCTCGAAAGGTTGATGAAATAGGCTCCGTCGCGCATTTGCCTGAATTCCCTTTCCCCAATAAAGTTGTGGTTGGATATACTGTCATCAATGTGAAGTGAAACGACATCAGAGACGTTCAGCAGATCTTCCAGGGTATTGCATTTCTTCGCGTTCCCCAGGGCGAGTCGGTCTTCCAGATCGTAATAGTACACCCTCATTCCCATGGCCTCGGCCAGAACGGATAACTGCTTGCCGATATTGCCATATCCGACGATCCCGAGGTTCTTCCCTCTGACCTCCTTCGAATTGGCCGCGGTCTTGTTCCATTTCCCATTGTGGATCTCCACACTCCGAGGGAAAATACTCCTCATCAGCATAATGATATGGCCTATCGCCAGCTCCACGACCGATCGGGTATTGCTGTAAGGTGCATTGAAGACCACTACCCCTTTTTTCTGGGCGTAATGGAGGTCGATCTGGGTGGTCCCGATGCAGAATGCCCCGATAACCATGAGTTTGTTCGCAGCATCCAGGACACGCGGTGTGATCTGGGTCTTCGAACGTATTCCCAATACGTGTACCCCCTTTACTTTTTCGATCAGTTCCTCCTCCGAAAGACTGCGATCTATCAGTTCTACGGAAAAACCATCCTCGCTCAGGTTGTCGAAGGCAATAGGGTGAACATTTTCGAGCAGCAAGATCTTGATCCTGTTCTTGGGATATGAGAGATTTCTGGGAAGGTCGTTCACGAAGAGGAATTCATCCAGGTTTGGTGCTACATGGTCTGCATTTGAGGCCGCTTTCTCCCGGTGAACATTTTCTGTGTAGGCAAAAAATTTGTGGGCTATGCCGGCCTCCCGCATCACGTAATCGCTGTAACCGTCACCGATGACCTGTACTTCCCCGTCCAGGTTTAGTTGCTCCAGGCAAGCGATCTTGCCATTATGACTGGCCAGGACGTTCTCCTCGTCAAAACCCGTTATATTGCCCTCTTCATCAAAAGTGAAGGTATTGGCGTAAACCCTTTCGGATGGAATATTGTACTCCTCTACTATGGGTTCGATGAATTCTTTGAAGCCACAGGAGATCACATAGATATCCTTGGAGTAATTTTCAAAGAACTCTTTGTTGGACGCTATGGATTTTGAAATCTTCTTACGGAGTTCCTCAACCAGTGGGCCGAGGTGTTTTTTGTTCGCCTTCAGGAGCCTGATCCTCCGCTCCAGGGACTCGGTAAAGGAGATCTCCCCGTCTATCCCTTTATTGGTTATTTGCTGGATTTCTTTGATGATGTCGTCCCGGTCTGGCCTTCCCTGAAGGGTCATTTCGGCCAAAACGTCGAGGGCTTCCACCCGGGTCAGGGTGCTGTCGAAATCAAATACATACTTCCTCTCCACTGTGGTCATACTGTTGGTGTTCTTGTGTGCAAAAGTAGGAATAATTAGGAAGGCAGAAATGAGACAGGAGCAAAACTATGGGATCGGTAATTAACCGGCAATTTCTCTTAAAATAATGCCACATTTAAAGCAAAAAAATGTGATTCATGAAAGGAGAGCGACGGTCATGTTTCTTGCTCTCAAATAGACTTAAAAGTGTAAGTAGATCAACCCGGTCAGGATGGCCAGGCCAAAACTCAGCAAGGTACCGATCAGGATGTATTCCGTTAGTTTGCGGCTATTGCTTTCTTTGAGGTCGTTGAACCGAAACACCGATTTTGCCGTGATCAGCAGGCCAATGCCTTCCCAATGCCCGGTGAGGATAAAGATCAGCACAAAAAGGCGTTCGATCATCCCTATATATTTCCCGGCATTAGGCAGGGATTTATGGTCAAGTGGAATCTGTTCGGACATTTTCTCCAACAAAATGTTCATGAGGATAGCGGATGGGAACGTCAAAAAGAAAGCCGCGGTAATCAGACCCCAGTCGGCCAGGCCCAGCAGGTAGTCTATCTGCCCGATGATATTTCCGTAATAGGCACAGCCGAAGAGGATGAACAAGTGCAAGACCTGATCGATAAAAAAAGGGACGGCCCGATTGGAAAAAGAAGGTTCTGAATATAGTTTCCCTATGTCAATAATATAATGAGAGAGGGCGATGACCAGGGCGATACGCCAATGGGTGTAATTCCCAAGAAGCACCAGAACGAGAACAAAGTGGATGAGGATGTGTAGATAGAGGTAGAGGGATCCGATCTTGTGAGCCGATTTATGGATGACCCATTTCCGGGGCTGAAGGAGAAAATCCCCCAACAGATGGGCCAACAGCAATTTGATAAACACGGTCATCGTTCTAATTCTGAGTAAAAGTTAGTATAAAATTCGAGTAGATCCAGTACTAAATCCGTTCTCGCCCTTTTTTGGCGCTGACTTACGGCCGACTGCTGTATGCCAAAACTGTCCGCCATCTCCTGCTGAGAAGCTCCGGGATTGCGCAGTGTCCAGGCTACTGTCTCCGCTGACACCGGTGTCCATTCATCCATAAAACTCAGGGCCAGACGAAGCATTAAATTGAATTCTCCGTCTTTCTCGGGGTCACCACTTTTCAGGGCCAGGGATTGTTTGCCCGACTTCAGGTCTGAGAACAGACGCCCCGAATTCTGATAGGCCGTTCCGTTGGCCTCGGTGATCTTCTCAGTAGCATAGGTCTCATCCCCCAGCCCTATAGCGAGCCGCACGTCCAGGTTTTGGACCGACTTAATGACAGCTTTGATAAGTACGGCGGTTTCCAGGGCGCCGCTTACCTCAGTTTTCGCTTGAAATTCATCCCCCCTGTAGATGTCCCAAACAGCAGGTTGATGACCCAGGCCTCTCAGGACCTCCTTTAACTGAGGCATCCACTCCCCGGAAGGATACTTCCCGGAATTGACGATATCTCCTGTGATCACCGCAACCATAAAATAAGTTTTAAAGCTAATATAGAAAAATATTAGTTTATTTGCTAATATTTAAAACTATAAGTTTGTAAGGTTATTGTCCTGAACTTCCAGAAAATCACTTAAAACCAACGGCGTACCTCACTGCAATACTTACTGTACTCCTTTCCAAATTTCTCCATAAGGCTGGCTTCCTCACGCCTTATCTGCACCCTGTTCATCACAGAGACGAATCCGGCTGCAAGAATGGTATTAAAAGCATTCCCGAGCTTCAGTCCCCAGGCCAGTAAGATCAATAATAAAGCCAGGTACATCGGGTTCCTCGAAAAAGAGTAAACCCCATTGGTAACCAAAGAACTCACCTTTTCGCAATTGAGAGGGTCAATGGATGTCTTTGCCCTGAAGAATTGAAAAAGGGCGGCTAGGGCCAGTGCTAAACCAAGAAAAAAAAGGATCCTCATGAGGGTCAAACGACCAAAGAAGTCGAAATATCCCACCGGGAGAAAGGTAGCTACCAGGTACATCAAAAAGCCAGTTAATAAAAATATCAGGGCGGGGGGAATCTTCAAAGCGTTGATTTTTGACCAGATCAAAATTACTACTTTTGACGCGAATCGGTGAAAAGCTCTTAAAACTTTGATATGCAACTGGTTTTTGCCACCCACAATCCCCATAAGGCAAATGAAATTCGAAAGGTCCTTCCTCCTCATATTTCCATAAAGACCCTTGAGGAGATCGGCTGTCTGGAAGAGATCCCGGAGACTTCAGACACCCTGGAGGGGAACGCGCTCCTGAAGGCTTCCCACGTGCTCGAAAACCACGGCTATGCCTGTTTTGCGGACGATACCGGTCTGGAGGTCTCCGCCCTTGGAGGAGCTCCCGGGGTCTATTCGGCCCGTTACGCGGGACATCCTAAAGACGATGCAAAGAACCTGGCCAAATTACTTGAAGAAATGGAAGGAGTTGCGGACCGGACAGCCCGTTTCACCACTGTTATCGCCCTCTGTTGTCCCGGAGAAACCCATGTCTTTAAGGGGGAAGTCAGAGGAAATATAACCCTATCTCCCCGGGGCAGCCAGGGTTTTGGCTACGACCCTGTATTTCAGCCCGACGGCTATGACAGGACTTTTGCCGAACTCACCCTGGAAGAGAAAAACAGCACCAGCCACAGAGCCCGTGCTATTGCTCAACTTTTGGATTTTCTGGACACTCTTCCATCTTCAAAATCACATCTCCTCAAATAATTCCGCCCTGGTCCACTTTCCTATCAGGAAATAGCAGTACCTTTGCCGCCTAATTTAGCCGCTGGTATAGCATGTGTTGCGCTGAGGATCACAACGTTGTTTCGATAACCGCTCTATGCAACATCCATATTTGCGATTGCGTAAACTAACGTTATTATGATTTCATTTCAAGCGCTGGGGCTCAATGAAGCCCTTTTGCAGGCTGTTGCCGACCTCGGATTCGAAAATCCCTCGGAAATTCAGCAAAAGACCATTCCCATTCTTTTACAGGACGAAACAGACCTCGTGGCCCTGGCTCAGACAGGAACCGGAAAAACTGCCGCCTTTGGCTTTCCGCTTATCCAGAAGATCGCCAGTGAAAGCAGGACTACACAAGGTATTATTCTATCCCCTACCCGTGAACTCTGCCTGCAGATCACCAATGAGATGCAACTGTACTCCAAGCATGTAAAGGGCTTGAATATCGTAGCTATTTACGGTGGGGCGAGTATCACAGAACAGGCCAAACAGATCAAGAAAGGAGCCCAGATCATCGTCGCCACCCCGGGGCGGATGAAAGACATGATCGGCCGGGGAATGATCGATATCTCTAAAATCGACTACTGCATCCTGGACGAGGCCGACGAAATGCTGAACATGGGCTTCTACGAGGACATCAAGGACATCCTGTCTACCACCCCGAAGGAGAAATCCACATGGTTGTTCTCTGCGACCATGCCCAAGGAAGTGGCCTCCATCGCAAAGAAATTCATGTTCAGTCCCAAAGAAGTGACCGTAGGCGGCCGGAATACAGGTGTAGACACGGTTCAGCACGAATATTATGTCGTGGGGGGAAGAGACAGATATGAGGCCCTTAAGAGATTAGCAGATGCCAATCCGGGCATCTTTTCAGTAGTCTTCTGCCGCACCAAAAGGGATACTCAGCGGGTTGCGGAAAAACTGATCGAGGACGGTTACAATGCAGGAGCACTGCACGGGGATCTCAGCCAGAACCAGCGTGATCTCGTCATGAGTGCCTTCCGAAAGAACCAGATTCAGATGCTCGTGGCCACAGACGTGGCTGCCAGGGGCATCGATGTAGACGATATTTCCCATGTGATCAACTACCAGCTACCCGATGAGATCGAAACCTATACGCACCGCAGCGGGCGTACCGGAAGGGCAGGTAAATCAGGAATATCCATGGTCATCATCACCAGAAGCGAGCTGCGGAAGATCAAGACCATCGAAAATATCATCAAACAGAAATTCGAGGCTAAAAAGATCCCTTCGGGCATAGAGATCTGCGAAATACAGCTCTATCACCTTGCCAGCAAGATCAGGAATACGGAAGTAAACGAGGCGGTAAACCACTATCTTCCGGCCATTCACGACGTTCTTGAAGGAATAGACCGGGAAGAGCTCATCAAAAAGATCGTCTCCGTGGAATTCTCCCGTTTCTATACCTATTACAGCAAGGTGAAGGACCTCAACAGCGGGGATACCTCGAGATCAGGGGTGTCTTACGACGCCATTCCGGGCAAGGATTCCCAGATCGGGGATTCTGTACGCTACTTCATCAATGTTGGGGAAAAGGACGGATATGACTGGATGTCCCTCAAGGATTTCCTGAAAGAAACCCTGGGGCTGGGCAGAGAGGATGTGAACCGTGTCGACGTCAAGGACAGCTTTTCATTTTTCAATACCGATGCCTCCCTGACTGAGTTGATCCTGAGCACTTTCAGGGATTTCAAGGTAGATGGGAGATACGTGAACGTCGAGGTATCCAAGAACCCGGACTCGGGAGGGAGAAAAGGCAAGGACAAAGGACGAAGGAAAAACAAGGACAAGCGAAGAAAAGAATCGGGCCGCCGGTCACAGACTCAAAAGAGCGGTCGCCGATCCGGAAAGAAAAAGAATAAATTCCGAGACGGTTTCTATTAGTTAATTCTATATTAAAATGGGAACCGAGAAAGAGAATTTTTGTTTATTCGAAGGGAATTATGTCATTGAAGAAGATCCTTTTAATCGCTGTATTATTTCTGGGTCATGCATGGGTGCAGGCGCAGGATGAACCCAGCAGGGAGATGCTACAGGAATTCAGTGCCAGGGTGATCAATGCCCAAACGGATGAACCCCTGGAAAGCGTACACGTGGTGAACCTGAACCAGGTGATCGGGACTATCACAGATGCTGACGGGCAGTTTACCATCCCCGCCATGGTGAACGATACCTTGTATTTCTCCTACCTGGGATTCAAGTCCCAGAAGATACGGGTGACCAATGATATGTTCAGGTTCTCAAACACGGAGATCGCCCTCACAGAGCTGGCCTATGCCCTGGAAGAGGTCATTGTCAGGCCGTACCAGTTGACGGGCTACCTGGAGATAGACGTCAAAAACCTGCCGATCAATACCGCGTACCAGTACAGTATTTCAGGACTCTCCAAAAGTTATGAGGCAGGTAACAAGAATCCCAGTGCGGTAACCAAGGTCCTGGGGGCTATCCTGAATCCCGCAGACCTTCTTCGGAACCTTTTCGGGAAGCGGCCAAATCAAATGCGAAAACTCCGTCTTATCAAAGAGGACGATGAGATCCGTGACCTTTTGGCTTCCAAATTCGACAGGGAGACCCTAACCGAGCTCCTGCAGCTTGAGAAGGTCGATATTGAGGACATCCTGTCTAATTGCAACTTCTCCAGATCATTTATAACCACGGCCAACGACTTGCAGATCCTTGATGCCATGAGCAGCTGCTACGAGGAATACAAGGTCCTGAACCGCAAAAATTAGGGGTCTCAGAAGCCTTTTCTCGGGGCAAATAAATTTTATTTATCCAGTATCATTTTATAGTTTTAGGCAAAATTTAAAGCACCTTGCCGGATGTTTTCAGCCCGTAGACTTAGGCTGTGATCCTGGCCGGAAATGCAAAATGGATTTCCTCAAATACACTGCTTCATGAATAAAGCTCTGGTACTTTTGTGCTCGGTGGTCCTCCTCGGATCCTGTAAGCCAAAACCGGATTCTTCCGACCAAGTTCCTGCAAATTCCCAGTCCATCGTCGAAACTCCTGAGGTTTCAACCCCTTTTTACTGGGATGCCGCCAATGTGTATTTCCTCCTGACCGACCGCTTCAACAATGGGAATCCTGGAAACGACATCAATTTTGAGAGGACAAATGAAACCGGACCCCTTAGGGGCTTTATGGGGGGTGACATCAGTGGGATCACACAAAAAATTGAGGAGGGATACTTTACAGATCTGGGTATTAATGCCATCTGGTTTACCCCTGTCGTAGAACAGATCCACGGGGATACGGATGAAGGCACCGGGAACACCTATGCCTATCACGGATACTGGGCCAAAGACTGGACCGCCCTGGACCCGAACTTCGGCACCCGGAAAGAACTCGAGACCCTGGTGAAAAAAGCCCACAGCCGGGGAATCCGTGTTTTGATGGATGTGGTACTCAATCACACCGGTCCTGTGACAGAAGAAGACCCCGTATGGCCGGAGGAATGGGTCATCACTGAGCCCACCTGTACCTTTCAGAGTTATGAGACCACCACGAGCTGTACGCTAGTGGACAACCTGCCGGATATTCGGACTGCACAGGATACCCCTGTAGAATTGCCCGATGCCCTTCTTGCCAAATGGAAAAAGGAAGGCCGGCTAAGCATGGAGCTGGATGAGCTGCAACTGTTCTTCGATCGCACAGGTTACCCACGGGCCCCCAGATTCTACATCATTAAATGGCTTTCAGACTACGTCAATGATCTTGGGATTGATGGCTTCAGGGTAGACACTGTCAAACACGCCGATGAAAAGGCCTGGGCTGAACTCTACAAAGAAGCTTCTTATGCCTTCGAGAACTGGAAAAAGAAACACCCGGATGAAGTCCTTGATGACAATCCATTTTACATGGTGGGTGAAGTATATAATTACGGGATTTCCGGGGGGAAGGACTTCGATTTCGGTGACAAAAAGGTCAATTACTTTGACTACGGCTTTCACAGCCTGATCAACTTTGAACTCAAAAAAGACGCAAACAAGGATTACGAACAGATATTCAGGAAATACAACAGCTTGTTGCAGACCAAATTGAAAGGGGTCGGGGTACTCAATTACCTCACCTCCCATGATGACGGCAGCCCGTTCGACAAGGATCGCCAAAAGCCATATCGCACGGCGAATGTGCTATTGCTCACCCCGGGCACCTCTCAGGTGTATTACGGGGACGAGACCGCGAGAAACCTGACCATTGAAGGTGCCGTCGGGGATGCTACCCTGAGATCCTTTATGAATTGGGAAGACCTGGATAGCCTCAATACTCAAAAAGTTCTCACACACTGGCAGAAACTGGGCAAATTCAGGAGCCGACATCCGGCCATAGGTGCCGGAAGGCACAAAAGGCTGGCAAGAAAACCCTATGTTTTCAGCAGGACCTTTACAGACGGGGACTACAAGGACAAAGTAGTGGTGGGTCTCAACCTTCCTGAGGGGGCCAAATCCTTATGGGTCAAAGGGTTCTTTGGTGACGGAACCCGTTTATATGACGCCTACTCAGAGACCTCCGTAGAGGTGAAAAACGGGAAGGTGATCCTGGATACTCCTTATGACATCGCCCTCCTGGAACTCGCCCCGTGACAGGGAGCAAACTACAATTCATTAAAGCAAGGCTAAATCTCCACCGCGGATGAGCATCAGCAGACGGAACTTCCTCATCCTTTCATTTCTGGGTATCTCAGGTTTCATCTTCCTCGATGCATTCTGGATCGAAACATACCTGATTAAATGGTCCCGGCACGACATTCGAAAGGACGGAGGGGAATACATAAAAATAATTCAGCTCACCGACCTCCATATACGGGAAATAAAAGCTTATCACAAGTGGGTGGCAGGTCGTATCCAAAGGGAGGATCCGGATCTCTTATGCTTTACCGGGGATTCCATCAACAAAACCCGGGAACTGACATTGCTAGAACAATTTCTCGAGATGATCCCCGAAAAAATCCCAAAAGTGGTCATCATGGGTAATAAAGAGTACGATGGCAAAATCAGCCATGATGCCTACAGGGAGTTATTTGGCCGCTATAACGGCAGGCTTCTGGTCAACCAGTCCATGGTGCTGAACGCAGGAGGGAGAAAGTTCAACGTAGTGGGTATAGATGACTTCCTGAACGGGTCGCCCGATTACGCCTCGGCAGTCCGGGATATTGACCGTTCACTCGAGACCATAGTCCTTAACCATTGTCCGGAATACCGAGATACCATTGATCGGCTCAATGAGGATCTAAAGGTGTCGATCCGGCTAATCCTCAGTGGACACACCCACGGAGGGCAGATACAATTCCTGGGCAGGGAATTTTATAAACCCGGGGGCAGCGGTCGTTACCTTGAGGGATGGTACCGAAGCGAACAATCCCTGATGTATGTTTCGAGGGGGGTGGGCACCAGTTACCTCCCTATACGTTTTGGGGCCAGGGCAGAAGCCCCTATCTTCTATCTCTAGGATCATTGCCGGGAGTGCAGCGCAAGTCGGTTTCCCTCACTGTCCAGGAACAGGGCCATATACCCCACCCCTTCACTGATGAGCTTTTTGGGTTGTAGCACAGTGCCTCCCGCCTCCTCTATCCGTTCTGCCTGAACTTGCACATCCCGGCAGGAAAAATAGAGTAAAGGCCCTTCTGAAGTGCTTGGGTGGTAAAAGTCAGGGTGTTTCACCAAAGCTCCCCACGCTCCCATCTTGCCTTGAGCAAATGGAAATATACCCATCTGTAAATCGTTCATGTCCTGTACCTGTATCTCCAGGTCAAAAACCGTTTCATAAAATTTTTTCGCGCGGGCCATCTCCAGCACAGGGATCTCAAACCAACCGACCATATTTGCTTCCATAGGCTATCTTGTTTCGAGTCGGGATTTTAGATTGGTCAGTCCTTCCTCAAAGTCCTTCCCTACCATTTTGTCCATACTCATAAAGAGCATCACAATACTCATAGGGAATTTATTTTTCCCTTTAAAACCCCAGGTTACTTTGGTCCCTTTCTGGAGTGCATCCTCAGTGATAAGGTAACAATCTGACCGGGATTTCCAGGGTTTCATAAAGCGGAGCTCTCCGTCTATTCGCTCCCCGGGCACGATCCTGGTGATCTCCTGTTCTCCTTCCCCCACGTCTTTATTGCCATTCCAGTAGCTCACTGCCCCTACTTCCCCGTCGGTTCCCCTGAACTTTTTCTCCATGTTGGGATCTTTCTTGGCCCAGGGTGACCAGTGGTCCATGTTTTTCAGGTATTTTAGGTATTCGAATACTTCACTCCTTGGCCTCGAGACAATGATGGAACGATTGACGTCGTAGGATTTGGGAGCGACAATGGCTAAAACCAAGACCACGGCAAGGATGCTCAGGAGGATGTAAAGCGCTATATCCATTTGTTAATCAATTAGTTGGTTATAGCTGTAAGATACAAAATCTTTCTATCCCTCCCCCTGGTATCTGGCCGTTATCTTATCGAGATTTTTAATCGATTTTTTGATCCATTCTGCCCTGAGTTCCCTTTTTTCCTCCGGATTAAGCCCCCAGTCTTCTCGGGAGCTTCTCAGGATACTCGTCGCCCGCTGTAGTACGATCGCAGCCGCTACAGACACATTCAGGCTTTCCGTGAAACCCACCATGGGAATGTGGATCAGTTCATCTGCCTGATGAAAGGCTACCTCACTGAGACCCTCTTTTTCGGCCCCGAAAATGAAGGCCATTTTGCCCTTCACCGACAGGTCTTCCAGGGACATGGCATCCGCCCTCGGGGTGGTAGCCAGGATGCGGTACCCCCTTTCGCGTAAGGCTGCCAGGCAGTCTTCGGTAGACTGGTACCTGTGGATATCTGTCCATTTCTGAGCGCCCAGAGCAATCTTCTCATCCAGGCGTTTCCCAAACCTCCTTTCGATAAGATGAACATCCTGCACCCCAAAAACGTCCGCGCTGCGAATGACCGCGCTGGTATTATGCAAATGGTAGACGTCTTCCACCGCCACAGTGATATGACGCGTGCGCCATTTAAGCACTTCCTCAAAACGCCTCAAGCGGTCTGCCGAAATGAACCCCTCAAGGTAGTTGATCAGGCCCGAATCCTCCATAAATCGAAGATAAGAAAAACGTATCTTTAGGTGAAAGCAGTAAAATGAGGAAACGGATCACAGTACTTACAGGGGCCGGAATGAGCGCAGACAGCGGGTTGAAGACCTTCAGGGATGCTGATGGACTCTGGGAGGGCCACGATGTTATGGAGGTGGCCTCCCCACAGGGATTCCGGGCCAATCCTGAACTGGTGCTGCAGTTCTACAATGAGAGAAGGAAGCAATTGCTGAAAGCCAGTCCCAATGCAGGACACAAGGCTTTGGCGAAACTGGAAGAAAAATTCGAGACCCATATCGTCACCCAGAATGTGGACGATCTGCACGAAAGGGCAGGAAGTAAAAATGTGCTCCACCTTCACGGAGAATTGTTCAAGGTCAGGAGCACTAATCCCCCGCACAGGATTTACGAATGGAAAAAAGACCTGAATCTAGGCGACCTCTGTGAAGACGGACACCAATTAAGACCCCATATCGTTTGGTTTGGGGAAGAAGTGCCTCTTTTGCCTCAGGCGGCCTCCCTGACCTCGGCTGCCGATATCCTGATCATCGTAGGAACCTCCCTGCAGGTCTATCCGGCAGCATCCCTGCTGTATTATGCCCCTGAAGGCACTCCCATCTACTTTGTGGACCCGAGGCCTGCACTTACTCCTACCCGGGGGCTCAATCTTCACCTGATCGCCCGAAATGCCTCCGAGGGTATTCCTGAACTGGTGACCCGCCTCCTGGATGAGCCTGCCTGAAAATTCATGCCGTGCTGGTCGTATTACAAGGGCTATTCTCAAAAGGAATAGTTATCTTTGCCCTTTCTCAAAGAAATGAGTCCACAGACGAATCTCGCTACGGAAATAAAGGCCATATCACCGATAGACGGCCGCTACAAAAAAAAGGTAAGCTCCCTGGTATCCTACTTCTCAGAAGAGGCCCTGATGAAATACCGGGTACGAATTGAGATCGAATACTTCATCGCCCTGGCGAAATGGCCGCTGCCACAACTCACAACCAATTTCAAGCCCTGAGGGATATATACAGGGATTTTAGTACGGAAGACGCCCTGGAGATCAAGCAGATCGAACAAACCACCAATCACGATGTAAAGGCCGTTGAATATTTCGTTAAATCAAGGTTCGATACCCTTGGCCTTGAAAAGTATAAGGAATTCATCCATTTCGGCCTTACTTCCCAGGATATCAACAACACTGCCATCCCACTCTCTGTCAGCGAGACCATGAAAGAGGTGTACAAGCCAGGTCTGAACGATTTACTCTCGGCCCTGGATGAGAAAGCAAAGGAATGGGCCTCTGTCCCCATGCTGGCTAGAACGCACGGCCAACCAGCCTCCCCTACGCGACGCGGCAGGGCGATAGAAGTATTTTTAACCCGTCTGAGGGAACAGTTCAAATTGCTGGAACAGGTCCCACCGGCAAGCAAATTTGGAGGAGCCACAGGAAATTTCAATGCCCACAAGGTGGCTTATCCGGACATCGACTGGAAAGCTTTTGGCAGTGCTTTCGTACAGGATGAACTCGGTCTTTACCACTCCTTTCCCACTACTCAGATAGAGCATTACGACCATATGGCCGCCCTTTTTGACAACCTCAAGCGAATCAATACGATTCTTATCGACCTCAACAGGGACCTGTGGACGTACATTTCGATGGATTACTTCAAACAGAAAATCAAGGAAGGGGAAGTGGGTTCCTCGGCCATGCCCCACAAGGTGAATCCTATCGATTTCGAAAATGCGGAAGGAAATCTCGGATTGGCCAATGCCCTATTTGAGCATCTGTCCTCAAAATTACCGGTATCCCGATTGCAGCGGGACCTGACCGACAGTACCGTACTCAGAAATATCGGCGTGCCTTTCGCACATACTCTTATTGCGGTTCAGTCTACCCTTAAAGGCCTGGACAAATTACTGCTGAACGAAGCGAAAATAAAGGGCGATCTGGAAAATAACTGGGCTGTCGTGGCCGAGGCCATACAGACTATTTTGAGACGAGAGGGTTACCCCAATCCATACGAGGCGCTGAAGGAGCTGACCAGGACGCATAAGGCTATCAGCCGGGATTCCATAGCCGAATTTATCGAAACGCTGGATATCTCTGATGCCGTAAAGGCTGAGTTGAAAGTCATAACCCCGGAGAATTACACGGGGATCTAGCTCAAAAAAGAAAAACCCATCCTTTCGGACGGGTTTAATATTCTTTCGGGCCTGGGTTCATCCCTTGAGGAACTCACCGATCTCTCCCAGACCTTCACCCTTGTAGTCAGAACTCTGGATCGCCTGCATCAACTGCACGATATAGGCCGGATTCATGTCGTCCCCCAGTACGCGAACCAAGGCAAATCCCTTTTCATTACTATTGCCGAAGATCACCACTTCATCGATGGCATCCGCCTCTCCAAGATACTTGATAGAACCTTTACCGTATGCTGAATTCAGTTTCATCAATTCCTTGAATTCTGAATTTTTCAGGATCGCATTTACCTTTCCTTTCTCCACCTCGTACTCCGCTGTATTGGCGGTTGTCTTTTTAAACGCCAGTATATTGAGCTTTCTCAAGGATTCCATAGCTCGGCGTTGCTCATCGTTAAGATCTACTTCATCCAGTTTCAGGATGCTCGCCGGGAGGTCCAGGGAGATGAAATTAGGATTTTCAGCACTGTCTATGTAGTATTCCTGCAGGCTTTGAGTAGACGAACAGCCCATCAAAAGAAACAGGGCTGCTGCGGGCAGGATTGCAAATAATTTTTTCATGGTTATGTGTCTTAATTTTCGGAAATGGGCAGCAGCCCTGCTTCAATGCAGGGCTGCCGCTGTTTCCCATTGGTTTATGATTTCGATTTCTTCTTTTCGACCTGGTTCAGCTCTTCCGGCAAATTCATTTTCTTGGTCAAAGCACCGATCTTGGTGAGATCGATATCCCCGGTCAAGGTCAGAAGAACGGTTTCTATTTTGCGGTCGTTCACTTCCAAATCGCCATTTCTGATCCCCGTGACGAACATCAGGAGTTCACTGACATGGTCGTCATCCTTCCCCTTGCGGACGTAGAACTTCACATTGGCATCCTTGTCCTTCACCCTCATGAGTTCCTCCAGGGAGGCGTTTTTCAGGTAACGGTCCACAGTCGACTTCATATCTGCCGAGATGCTTTTGTTCTCTGTGACAAAGACCTTGAGGCCGTTCAGGCTTTTGGCGATATCCATAGCCTCCTTGGCTTCAGGCTCATCTACATTCACATCCATTTTCACGAGGAGATCGAACATGTTCTTGTTGACGATCACCGAACTTACCTCGTCCATGTCCTCGAATTTGTCGAAGATAGACTGGGAGGTCCCTGCAAAGGGCAGGAGGGCTAAAGCGATAATTGCGATATACTTTTTCATACTCTTGATTTTAATTGCTTTTGATGATTTTCTGTTTTGTTTCTTCAAATTCGTGCAAATAGGCCACTTTTTGCGTACCACGGTCCAGATTGGAAGCCAGGAGCCCAAGGGCCTTCTTGGTCTGGAGATAGGCGTACTCCGCCTCTTTCCTTTCCTGATACTGCTTGCCAAAGTATATGCCAGCGACTAAAACGACTGAGGCGGCAACGGAAATCCACTGATAAAGGTATCTTCTGGTTTTTAATGGAACCTGCTGCGTAAACCGTTCTTGTTTGGCACCTGAGAAGTAGGCAAACATGGGGCGGTAAGGCTCCAGGTGCTCTGCCACTTGATCCCCGGAAAAATATTCCCGCAGATCCCGCTCTTCGGCCGCCGTAGTCCCGGCCTCAAAGTACTTCTCTAATAATTGTTCAATCCTATTGTATTCCATAGCTGTGCTTTTCTAATAATTGGTCCCTTACCGCCTTGCGCGCCCTCGACAGGGCTACCCTAACGGCTGTGGGTTTCATGTCCAGCATCTCGGAGATCTCATCGTAGGAGTACGCCTCCACATCCCGCAGCTGCAAGACCATTTTCTGTTGTTCGGGAAGGGTTTGCATGATCCTGCCAACCCACTCCACACTGTCATTAACTTCCACCTCCCTTTGTAAAGACCTGCTTTCGTCCGCGTAATTGCTGTGTACGAGTTTCAGGTTCCCGGATTGCTTCGATTTCAACCGATCGAGGCAAAAGTTCTTGGTCATCGTCATCGCAAATGCTTCCACATTCCGATATCCACTGATTCCCTTCTTCTTATCCCACAATTTCATCAAGACCTCCTGCGTGGCGTCCTCCGCCTCTTCAGTCGAGACCAGTAACCTTTTGGCAAGTCTGAACAACTTGTCCTTAAAGGGCATCACCAAATTGAGGAACTCAGATTGTGTCATTAAATTTTGATCGGTTGTTGTAGTGAGCATTTTCCTGCCGTGTTACAATATGAAGACGAACCATATCGAAAATTGTTACAATTCTTTTTTTCTTCGCCATTATCTGATTATTTTAGCGGGAACTAACCTTCCCTACACACGACCTAGTCTGTTCATTCCCAAGGTACTAAAAAAGACCTGCGGGCTGAACGATTACGATTGAGATTTACATTAAAATTATTGAAATGAAAAAGAAGCTTTTAGTAATCTTCGGTGTGGCCTTGCTTTTTACGGGCTGCAGCAAAGACGATGACAACATCTCATCCACTGCGTCAGACCTGGCTACCCAGGATTTTATGTGGAAATCGATGAACCTCTGGTATTTTTGGCAGGCAGATGTGGATAATCTCTCCGATACCCGGTTTTCTACCGATGAAGAATACACGGAATTTCTCAGGTCCGAAACAGACCCGGGAGAATTTTTTGACAACCGGCTGAGATTTGTTGAGGACCGGTTCAGCACTTATGCCGCGGATTACGAAGATTTCACGAATTTCCTGGCCGGTGTTTCCAGGAGCAACGGCCTCAGCTTTGGCCTGATCGCACTTGAAAATGACAATGTGGTGGGTTATGTGCGCTATGTGACCCCAAACTCAGATGCGGCTTCCAAAGATATCATGAGAGGGGAATTTTTCACAGGGGTGGACGGGCAGACCCTTAATTTAACCAACTATGTAGATCTCCTCTTCGGGGAAAACGACACCTACACCCTGAATATGGCCGACCTGGTCAATGATACCTTTACCCCGAACGGGAAAGAGGTCTCCCTGACCAAGATAGAGGGATTCCAGGAAAACCCCATCTTTATCGTAAAGACCTTTGATATCAGCGGGCAGAAGATCGGATACATCTACTACAATCGTTTCCTTGACGAATTCGATGAAGAACTGAATAACGCCTTTGGCCAACTAAAATCCCAGGGCATCACGGACCTGGTTCTCGACCTGAGGTACAATCCCGGGGGCAGCGTAGCCACCACCGGACTCTTGGCCAGTATGATCTATGGCACCAACACCAATGACCTGTTCTTGAGGCAGCGCTGGAACCCCAAGATCCAGGAGGCCTTTGAGGGAAGTCTTGAGCGATACTTTTCTGATGAGACGGGAGCGGGAACGCCCATCAACACCTTGAACCTGAGTCGCGTTTTCATCCTGACCACAGGAAGATCAGCCTCCGCCAGCGAACTGATCATCAACGGGCTGGACCCTTATATGGACGTCATCCAGGTGGGCACCACTACAACCGGTAAAAATGAGTTTTCCATTACCCTCGTGGACGATCCACGCAGGGATGGTCTTCCCTTTGTATATACCCCTTCGAGAGAGTCCTTTATCAATTCGGATAACCGATGGGCTATACAGCCGCTGGTCGGAAGGAACGAAAATTCCGTAGGCTTCCTCGACTACACTTCGGGCTTTCCCCCTGAAATAGAATTGGAAGAAGACCTGGCCAATCTAGGGGTCCTCGGGGATCCCAACGAACCCCTTCTTGCACGTGCCCTTGAAGAGATTACCGGAATTTCCGGGAAGCGCGATCTTACGGTTCGCAAACCGGCCAGACCCTTTACAGATACTGAAGAGTTTACCCCAACCCGGGACAATATGTACCTGGATGATGTCAAACCTTCCAAACCTCTGGAGATCAAAATGCAATAGCAAAAAGGCCCGAAACATCGGGCTTTTTTTTATAGCTTCAGGCTAAATCCTGCCCGAAAGTTCCTGCCCCTCGTGTTAAACCCAATGATCTCCGTATACTTTTTATTGAGCAGGTTATCTCCACTGAGAAAAAGCGTAAGCCTGTCCGGAAGTAGGACAAGGCGCATATCCAGTCCTACAAGGCTGAACGGCTCTAAAGGCTCCTGGATGGCCGTATTGAAATCGGTATCAATCCTCGTCCCGGTGTAGGCATAGTTCGCAGAAACTGAAAAAGTTTCAGAGACCTGGTACCCCAGCCGTGCAAAAGCCTTATGCCTGGGTATGCGAATACCCGGATCACCTTTTCGCTCAGTAAAGGTATAATTGGCCTCAAGGGATAATTCGGGCAGGGGCTGCCAGTCGATTTCCACTTCAATACCCTGGGCATTGATGGTGTTTTCAGCATTTTTATACAGAAATTCTGAGTTGTCAAAGAAGACAAAATTGTCCTCTCTGCGGGAGAAAAAAACAGCATTGGCCCTAACCGTATTGTCTACTACGGCTTCCGCTCCCACTTCCAGGGTCCGGTTCGATTCCGGCTCCAGGCCGGGATTGGCCCCGAATTGCCCAAAAAGCTGAGTAAGTGAGGGAGTGATATAGGCGGTGGCATAACTGCCCAGGAATTTGAGATACCCCTTATTATTCTTAAGTGTGAAACTGGGATTGAGGCTATAGACAAACTCCGATCCGTATTCCGAATGCAGGTTCAGCCTGCCTCCGGCATTTACCTGCCAGCCTGCCTTTCCCAGATAGACCAGGTTGAGATATGGATCTACAAAACTAAACTGTCGCGTTTCCTCAAATTCCGTACTCTCCAGGTTATAATTGATCCCGGTCAGTAAAAGAATGTCATCAAAGCGGACCCGGTTAAAAAGATCTCCTATGAGATTCTCCCCCTCGAAAGTCCCCGGGAAAGCACTGATATTTTCCGACCTGTATTCAGTATAAGCCAGATTGAGCGTGGTGGAGCCATCCTTGTACCCGAAGACGGTATTCAGTCCGGTCCGGTCCTGTTCACTGCGGAATTCGTACGGGGCATCCGAAAATCCGAAGGTCTCATCATAGGCCGTATTGATTTTGGCCCGACTGGCATAAAACTGCGTTTTTATGCGATCTGTGATCCTGTATCCGAGTTTCAGATCGGCATTGAGGGCAGCGTACGGATCTGCCTCGTCGGTTTCAGTGCGGATAGAAGACATTCCATCTGTGTATCTGTGTCCGAAAGAGAGGGAGTATTCCCATCGCTTCGTCCTCCCGTTGATCCTAGCAGAATTCTCAAAAGTGTTGAGCCTGTATCGCTGATCCTCCGAGGTCTGATTGCTGCCCACGGACGAACGGAACAGTCCGGAGAGCTCTTCTACTCCGGCCCCTTTGGTAGTGATATTGATCACGGCCGTCGCTGCATTGGCACCGTAAAGAGTACTGTTGGCCCCTTTGATGATCTCCACGGAAGCAATATTATCGAGTGGAAGAAGACGCAGGTCAAATTCCTGAGAAAAGGAGGATGGGTCCGAAACCCGCAATCCGTCAATCAGCACCACAAGTTGTCTGCCCCTGCCGCCCCTGACGAAGGCTCCGAGTACTTCTCCTGGCCTGCCCCGACTCCCGGAGATCTCAATCCCGCTCTTGGTATTGATGAGTTCGGGCAGGGTCCGACCCTGATTGCGGGCGATTTCTTCGGGACCGATCCGAATAACTGTCTTTCCGGAATTCTCCCGGCGGATGGGAAAGCGGGTATCACTTACCACTACTTCATCCAATGTTTCTATGTTAAGGGTATCTCCTTGCGATTCCTGTGCCTGTGAGAATAGACCTATTCCCAGCAAGACACTGGTCTTCCAAAATTTACTGATCACTTATTGTTCCTGTTGTCGGAGCTGCGTATGGGTTGGCATACGAAAACTTTTATCCCGAAAGTTAGTATTCGATTCTGAACCTGGCAGGTCTCCTGACTTGCGTTTTCGCATCAACCTTCCCGCCAATGGGCAGTGGTAATGAAGAGATACAAAACATAGGACCCCAGATGGGTACCTACTGAGCTTACAGTTGCGGGAACAGTTCCGGATTTACACCGGATTCCCTTTTAATGCCTTCCAAAAAAAGTGGTCGGCAACCTAAGTCCGTGGCCAAGATAATGAATTCCCCACTTCTTTTTGGCTTAGGGCAAATAAGTTTACTTTTGATATTCCTTAACCGGATATATGAAAATTCACGCTCTCTTTCTGGTGCTCTGTCTGTTGGGTTGCAGGGAAAATCCTCCCGGTAATCAGCTGGATAAAGACGGTTCAGGATCTTCGGATTACGCTGTTTCTATTCGTCATGCCAGGGGCTTCGAGATTGCCAAAGAAGGGGATATTACCGTGATCAGAGTTTTGAATCCGTGGCTGGATGCAGAACGGCCCCTCACCTATGCGCTGGTACCCAGGGAGTCCCTTGCGGATTTCGATAAAACGGTTCACGCTTATGACGCCGTTATCCCTGTACCTGTGAGAACTTTAGTGGTTACCTCCACCACCCATATCCCCGCCCTCGAGGCCCTGGGTGTGGCAGACCGCCTTACAGGTTTTCCGGGTACTGATTATATCTCCTCAGATTACACTCGCGGGAGGATAGACAAGGGGCTAGTGGCCAACCTCGGGAATAACGAAATACTCAACACGGAGATGGCCCTGAGCCTGAAGCCCGACCTGGTGATCGGCTTTGGGATTACTTCCGGGAACAAAGCCTATGGAACCCTTATCCGATCGGGTATTCCTGTGGTTTACAATGGGGACTGGACGGAACAAACCCCTTTGGGCAAAGCCGAGTGGATCAAGTTCTTCGCTCCTTTTTTTGGTGAAGAATCCAGGGCAACCTCCCTTTTTGATTCCATTGAGACCGCCTATACACAGGCCCGAAATCTGGCCATGGAAGCGAGAAACACCCCCAGGGTAATGAGCGGCGCCCTTTACAAGGACGTGTGGTACGCTCCGGGAGGAGGTAGCTGGGCTGCGGAATTTATCAGGGATGCCAACGGCAAATACCTATGGGAGGAAACTGAGGAGACTGGCAGCCTATCCCTGAGCTTGGAAAGTGTACTGGACCGGGCAAGCAGGGCAGACATTTGGATCTCACCCTCCCAATTCACTTCCTACGCAGAGATGCAGAATTCAAATCGGCACTACACAGAATTTGATCCTTTTCGCAATAAAAAGATTTACACCTATGCGCTCAGCAAGGGAAAGACAGGTGGTCTCACGTTTTTTGAACTCGGACCTAACCGACCCGATCTGATCCTGAAAGACCTCATCCATATCTTCCACCCCGGCCTTCTCCCGGATCACGAACCCTATTTCTTCAAGCCCCTTGAATAAGTGAAAACGTCGTATTCATATCAATTTGTCCTTCTGAGCCTGATGCTTATCCTGGGATTTGGCGTCAACATTAGCCTGGGTTCGGTGGAGATCCCATTTTTGACGACCCTCAAAGAGGTGATCGGCCTGGGCGGGGCGGAGGAGTCGACCCGGTACATCATCTGGCAGTATCGCATTCCAAAGGCCTTCACGGCTATTCTGGTTGGTGGTGGGCTTTCCCTCAGTGGCCTTCTGATGCAAACGCTCTTTCGCAACCCTTTGGCCGGCCCATTCGTTCTCGGGATCAGCTCAGGGGCCAGCCTTGGTGCCGCGCTTCTCATCATGGGAGGCGGATTCCTTTCGGTGGGTTACCTCCTGGTCAACGACCTCACCCTCACACTGGCCTCCAGCCTGGGGAGTGTCCTGGTTTTGCTCACCGTAGTTGCCGTCGCCAGAAGGGTGAAGGATACCATGGCACTGCTGATCATAGGACTCATGTTTGCAAGCATTACT
>CBDTYM010000025.1:0-26998 GCA_965364605.1 uncultured Muriicola sp. | reverse complement strand
AAGAGATATCAATGCGTGGAGGTAAAATCGGGGAGGCTTTACCTGTTCCAACCCCACGCGGAAGTGGAAGTGATTAATTAATATTTAGATGAAGAACAAGAATTATTACGCAGTTCTGATGGCCGGGGGAGTAGGTTCCCGGTTCTGGCCTGTGAGCACCACCCAGAACCCCAAACAGTTCCACGATATGCTGGGAACCGGGGATACTTTGATCCAGCGGACGTTTAAGCGGCTTAACGCTTTCATCCCCTCAGAGAACATCCTCATCCTGACAAACCAGCGTTACAATGACCTGGTCCTGGAACAACTGCCCGAGATTGGCCCCGAACAGGTCGTCCTGGAACCTGCGATGAGGAATACCGCTCCCTGCATCCTGTACGCAGCCCTGAAGATACGAAAGATGAATCCCGACGGGGTGATGGTTGTGGCTCCCAGTGATCATTGGATCGAGGATGAAGAAGCCTTTGCAAAAGACGTCGAACATTGTTTTGAGACTTGTGAAAAGAAGGACGTGCTTTGCACACTCGGGATCAAACCCGCCTTTCCCAATACGGGTTTTGGATATATCGAATATGAGAAAGAGAGCCAGGATCAGCTAAAAAGGGTAAGACAATTCAGGGAAAAACCGGATTACAACACGGCTAAATCCTTTCTCGAACAGGGCAATTTCCTTTGGAATGCCGGGATTTTTATGTGGAGTGTAAAAACGATCATCAGCGCCTTTCAGAAGTATCAGCCCTCTCAGTACGCACTTTTCCAGCAAGGGTTGCCCACTTTCAATACCGAGTCGGAAAGGGAGTTTATCGATGAGCATTACCCCAAGGCTGAGAATATTTCCATAGACTACGCCATCCTCGAACGTTCGGATGCCATCTACGTCCTCCCTGCTTCTTTCGATTGGAACGACCTGGGTACCTGGGGCTCTCTATATGACAAGCTCCAGAAGGATGATATGGGCAATGCCGTGGTGAACGGCAAACTCCTTGAGATGGAAGCCCGTGGGAACATGGTGCGCCTGCCTGAAGGAAAACTGGCCGTCATAGACGGACTTGAGGATTATATCATCGTCGACCGGGCGGATGTATTAATGATCGTTCCCAAGGCCAAGGAACAGGATATTAAGGCCATAGTTTCAAAAACAAAAGCTACATTTGGCGAAGGATATGTTTAAGTTCAGGAGTCACTATGGAAACAGGAAATAATCCCGGACGGAGGGAGGATCTGGACGGGGTAGAAGAGGTGAAACAGGAGTTCAAGGGATTGCTGGGTTCCACCCGGAAGTTCCTTTCGGAATTGCTCGACATCCGTCAGAACACCGACAAGGATAGCACCAAGGCGGCCATCATTGCGGACATTCCCTTCAAAGGGCATACCGCCTGGATCCTGGTATGTTCCATTTTCATCGCCTCCATCGGTTTAAACGCCAACTCTACGGCCGTCGTGATCGGTGCCATGCTTATCAGTCCGCTTATGGGGCCCATTCTCGGCATTGGGCTCTCTCTGGCAGTGAATGATATCGATACCCTGAGAAGGGCTCTGAGGAATTTCCTGGTCATGGTCGTCCTCAGTGTGCTGACAGCCTACCTCTTTTTCGAATTTTTCCCCTTGAGGGATGAATCCTCGGAACTCCTGGCACGTACCAAACCCGACATTCGTGATGTGCTGATTGCCTTTTTCGGCGGTCTGGCGCTGGTGATCGCCAGGGCTAAGAAGGGCACAGTGGCCAGTGTCATCTTCGGTGTGGCCATTGCCACCGCCCTGATGCCTCCGCTCTGTACCGTTGGCTTTGGTCTGGCCATCGGCAATCTTTCCTTTGCCGGGGGGGCCATGTATCTCTTTATCATCAATACGATCTTTATCGGCCTCGCCACCTTCCTGGTGCTAAAACTCCTGCGCTTTCCCATGGTGCGCTACGCCAATAGTGCGAAAAGGCGCTTTATCGCAAGAGTGGCGTCCCTGGTTGCCCTTCTGGTTATGGTCCCGGCCGGATTTACATTCTATAACGTGTTTCAGGAATCCCGGTTTATGGACCAGGCCAATGACCTTATTCACAATACCATAGGGATCTACCAGTTCAATGACAGGGGTCGTTTTATGGACAACCTGACCGAGATCGACTATAATCCCGATGGGCTTTCCACCATTGAACTGGTGACCATGGGAGACGAATCAATACCTGAAAACGTGATCGCCACCTGGGAAAATCAGATGAATTCGTATTCCAAACTGAAAAATACACAGTTAAAGATCCTGCAGGGCGGTCAGGATGATTCCGAACAGAAATTTAACTATGTCAACGAACTCTACGAGGCAAAGAAAGCCGAATTGCTGACCAAAGATGAGCGCATTCGCATGCTGGAAGAGGAGTTGGCCGAACTCAGCCAGTTCGCCAAAAAACAGATCCCTTTCAACGATATCAGTGCGGAAGCCAAGACCAGTTATGAGAACCTGGAAAAATTGTCCTTCTCCTATGTGGTAACCACGGATTTTAAGACGAACGATACCATTCCGGTTTTCGAGGCCAGTTGGAAGGATGGGACCCGTTCAGAACAGATTTCCTCAGATTCCAAAAAACTGAACGACTGGTTGAAAGTTCGTTTGAAAGACCCAAAAGTGCTGTTGAAAGAGGCCCGGGATTAGTTGCGCTCTTCGATATACATCTGACGCACTTTTTTGAAGAGTTCGGAGGAATAGACAAAATTGGTAACAGCCTCATTGTCTGTTTTAAATATCTCCTTGTTGGAGCCTTCCCATTCCTTATGTCCGTCCTTGAGGAAGACGATCTTTTCCCCTATCTCCATCACCGAGTTCATATCGTGGCTGTTGATCACCGTGGTAATATCGTATTCCCGGGTGATCTCCTGGATGAGGTTGTCTATAAGGATGGCTGTCTTAGGATCGAGCCCCGAATTAGGCTCATCGCAAAAGAGGTATTTGGGGTTCATGACAATGGCCCTTGCAATGGCCACCCTTTTCTTCATCCCGCCGGAAAGTTCTGAAGGGAATTTGTGGTTGGCATTGACCAGGTTCACCCTTTTGAGGACGAAGTTCACGCGGTCGCGCATTTCTGAAAGGGGTTGTTTGGTGAACATATCGAGGGGAAACATCACATTGCCTTCCACCGTCATGGAATCGAAAAGGGCACTCCCCTGGAAGACCATGCCCATTTCCTGCCTGAGATCCCGCCTTTCCCTGGGTTCCAGTTGGGAATAAATCCGTCCGTCATAGCTGATGGTACCTTCCTCCGGGGTGAATAGCCCGAGGAGGCATTTAATAAAGACTGTCTTCCCGGATCCGCTCTGCCCGATGATCATGTTGGTCTTTCCCTTATCAAAAGTAGTGGTGATCCCTTTCAGGATGTGAGTGTCGCCAAACGATTTGTGTAAGTTCTCTACCTCTATCATCAGCCTAGCAGGAGTTGGGTAAGGATATAATTTAAAATGATGATGACCACGCTGGTCCAGACAAAGGCTGTTGTACTGGCTTTGCCCACTTCAAGGGCACCGCCTTTCATAAAATAACCGTGATAGGAGGGCACGGTAGCGATGATAAAGGCAAACACCACGGATTTTATAAAGGAGTAGGTGACATGGAAGGGAATGAAATCCAGCTGGAGTCCTTCTACAAAATCAGCACTGGAGCTGAAACCCCCGAACACACCGGCGATCCAACCTCCCAGGATCCCGATATACATGGCTATGGCTACCACAAAGGGATAGAAGAACATGGCGATGATCTTGGGAAAAACGAGATAGTTGAGGGAATTCACTCCCATGACCTCCAGGGCGTCGATCTGTTCGGTAACCCGCATGGTACCTATGCTCGAGGTGATGTACGAACCTACTTTCCCCGCCATGATAATGGATGTGAAGGTAGGTGCGAATTCCAGGATGACAGATTGCCTGGTGGCAAAGCCGATGAGGTTACGGGGTATCAAAGGGTTGCTTATGTTCAATGCGGTCTGAATGGCAACCACACCCCCGATAAAAAAAGAGATAAAGATGATAATCCCCATGGATCCGTAGATCAGCTCGTCAATTTCCTTCAGGATGAGGGATTTCATGATGGGCCATTTAGTGGGCTTCCTGAAAACTTCCCGGATCATGATGGAATAACTGCCAATTGAGGATACGTAATTCATGAGCAGTGGTATGCTTATTGCTGTAAAAATAATAATATTAACGGTCTTATAACCTTGAATGGATATTAATAGGCTTTATTTAATTATTTTTGAGAAAACCCCCTTTTTTATGAGACACAATTTCTTTTCGATCGCGATAGCCTGTTTATTCACCGGGGTTTTCGCACTTCCGGGAACAGCCCAGAGCGAGATGTCAAAACCATTGAAAACGACCCCGAAACTGGTGGTCGGGATTGTTGTTGACCAGATGAGATACGACTATCTCACCCGTTTCTGGGATCACTATGGGGACGATGGTTTTAAGCGTTTGGTAAACAACGGTTTTAACTGCAAGAACAATCACTATAATTATGCCCCAACCTCTACTGGTCCGGGCCACGCCTCCATTTATACTGGTACCACTCCGTCGATCCATGGGATCATCGGTAACAACTGGTACGATAAGCAAGGTGGGAAGATCGTTTACTGCGCTTCAGATGATGCCTACAACTCCTTAGGCACGGAGACGGACGCAGGTAAGATGTCCCCTCAGTGGATGACCGTTTCCACAATGACGGATGAACTCCGACTCTTCACCCAAAAAAGGGGTAAGGTGATCGCCCTGGCCCTCAAGGACAGGGGAGCGGTATTGCCTGGTGGCCATATGGCCAATGCAGCCTACTGGTACAATGGGGGAGAGAAAGGCGACTGGATCAGTAGTTCTTACTATATGGAAGAATTACCTAAATGGGTTCAGAAATTCAATGCCTCCGACGCAGCGTCCAAATACAAGAAATCCTGGACTACACTTAAAAATATCGATACTTATTTGGAAAGCGGGGCAGATGATAACCCTTATGAAGGTGCTTTCTCGGGAGAAGCGGCTCCTGTCTTTCCTCACGACCTGCCCGCGATCTGGGACGCCAATGGGCAATATGATATCCTCAGGGGAACTGCCTACGGCAACAGCCTTACCACGGATTTTGCTCTGGCTGCCCTGGAAGGGGAAGGACTGGGAAAGGACAACATTCCGGATTTTCTCGCCGTGAGCTATTCCAGTACAGATTATGTGGGTCACCAGTTCGGCGTGAATTCAAAAGAGATACAGGACACCTACCTCCGCCTGGATCAGGATCTCGCCAGGCTTCTGAAGGAATTGGATAGAAAAGTTGGAGAAGGGGAATATCTCGTATTCCTTACTGCAGACCACGGGGCTGTGGATGTGCCCGCCTATCTTCAGGATCAGAAGCTGCCCGCCGGATATATGGATTCTCGTGGTATGACGACCAAGTTCCGTGAATTTATGTCCTATACCTATGGGGATGCCAACCTCATCCAGAACTACAGCAATGCTCAATTCTTTCTGGATCACGATGTGATCAAAAGCCTCGATCTGGAATTGGAGGATGTTCAAGACAATATAGCCAGGGAGTTATTGGGATACGAAGGGATCAGTATGGTCTTTACGGGCCACCAGATGGAGCACAACGAGTACACCAGGGGTATTCCCTATATCATACAGAACGGGTACAACCAGAAGCGATCCGGAGACGTTCTCCTGGTACTGGATCCCGCTGTGGTCTATTATCCAAGAACAGGATCAACCCACGGATCTCCTTTCGTATATGACACTCATGTGCCTCTGGTATTCTTCGGGAAGGGCATTTCCAGGGGCAGTACTGTGGAACGGACGGAGATCCCTGATATCGCTCCTACCATTTCTTCCCTGATGGGTATTGCCTTCCCCAACGGCACAACGGGTAGGCCTATAGAGGATGTCTTAGAGTAGTTTGCCCAGGATCCTCTGCCAACGGAGTGACCTGATGAATTTGCCTTCCTCAGAGGAGACGATGTAGGGTTTTTTGGCCTTCATCGCTTCCAGATATCCGCCCAGGTTATCACGCAGGACCCTGAGCCTTCGATTCTTCCAGGCCATCTTAAGAGAAGCTATGGCGGTAATCATCAGACCGTAGCGCATCAAATACATCGCCTTGCCCTGGGATCGCCTCGCTTTGGCGTTGTAAGCGGCTCCGATGGGTCTTTGATGCTTTACTTTGAGTTGTTCTAATGTGACCACCTGAAATCCGTGAAAACGCGCCAGGAGTTCATCCACCGTGTCCCAACCCATGGCTTCCCGTAGTCCGCCCATGGCATTGAAACACGATTTGGAATATGCCTTAAACGCCCCACGGACATGGTCTCGGTCCATAGGGTGGTTCAGGACCCAATTCCCCTCTTCATTGAGTTCGTAAGCAAATCCGCCTGCTATCCCGGTGCTGGGGGACGATTTGAATTGGTACGCGATGCTCTGGAAATAGTCTTCAGGGAGAACCGTGTCTGCATCCAGTTTAACGATGAAGTCGTAATTCTCATCCAGCAATTCAAGGCCTGTATTGAAGGCAGCTACCACCTTGCTTCCCGGCAGGTGTTCCTCTGAGGACACCTTTTCGATCCCCGAAATAAATGGATACTTTTTTTTGTAGGCTTCTATGATCTTTTGGGTGCCATCTGTAGAATGGTCATTGACCACCACGACTCTGTCCGGCAAAAGAGTCTGGCCGACCAAGCTCTCCAGGGTATCACTGAGGAACTGCTCTTCATTGTGGGCGGGAATAACGACGTAGTAAGAAGGGCCGGGGGTTGCCATCAGAATATGTAGTTAAGCATTTTTTCGTTCCGCATAGACGATGTAATACCTGGGGGTGAAGAACCTGAGAAGGGGTCTTATCCCGATTTTTCTAACTGGGTGGGCCCATTTTTTCGAGTCCAGTATCTGCCATCCTGCCTTCTCTAACAACCAATCGAATTGCCAGGCTTCAAATTCGTGGAAGTGGCGGTCCCATTCATCCGTCTTGCTGCGATAAGCTGGAGAGAACCAGAGTTTCAGGGGCACACTGGCCACCAGTTTTTCGGCCTGAATTTCCCTGAGGGCATTAAAGGGAGCCAGCAAATGTTCGAAGATTTCAAAGGCGGTGACCACATCAGCTGTTGAGGTGGTGATCGTACTTAGGTCGACATCGAGGTCCTCTCCCCCGGTATTGGTCACCGAATATCCGTTCTCCCTCATGATATCGGTAAAAGGGTTTTCAACCCCAAGGTCAAGGATGGTCAGGGAAGTCGGGATGTGTTTTTGCAGAAAGGAGAGGGTGTTGCGGTATCGTTTCTTTGGAAAATGGGCTTCGTACATCTTAGCATCTATAGACCACGGCGTTGATATTCATACCTGCGCCAACACTGGCAAAGATAATGACATCGCCTTTGCTAACCTGCTGATCGGCCATTTTTCCCTTGCGTACCATGTCGAAAAGGGTGGGGATGGTGGCAACGGAACTATTCCCCAACTCGTGGATGTTCATGGGCATGACCCCGGGAGGCATTTCCCTGTCATAGAGTTGATAAAAGCGTTTCACGATGGCTTCATCCATTTTTTCATTGGCCTGATGAATAAATATCTTTTTGACCTCATCGATCCCAACTCCGCTTTTGTCCAGGCATTCTTTCATGGCACCGGGCACATAACTGATCGCGAATTCATAGATCTTTCGACCATACATTTTGATGTATTTGCGGTCGTCCGGGATTTCCTGGTGATAGGAAGAACCGTGAAAGAGATAATAGGCTTCTTCATTGGCGTAGGTGGCCGAATTGTGAGCGAGGATCTCTCCCTGCCCCTCTTTTTCCTCTATGATACAAGCCCCTGCACCGTCCGAATAGATCATGGAATCCCGGTCGTGTGGGTCAACCACCCGCGAAAGGGTCTCTGCTCCGATGACCAGACAACGCTTGGCCATACCACTTTTTATAAAGGCATAGGCCTGGATCATTCCTTCTACCCATCCCGGGCAGCCAAAGAGCAGGTCGTATGCTACGCATTTGGGATTCTTAATCTGCAGGTCATTCTTGACTCGTGTGGCCAGGCTGGGAAGTGTATTCCCCTGAGAAGATCCGTGAGGTACGTCTCCAAAGTTGTGGGCGAAGATGATGTAGTCCAGGTCCTCACCACTGATACCGGCGTCTTCAAGTGCGTTCCTGGATGCCAGATGGGCTAGGTCTGAGGCGTTGAACTCAGTTTTTGCGTAACGCCTCTCCCGTATCCCTGTGATGGCCTTGAATTTTTCTATGATCACAGTATTAGACTGAGGAAATGAAGAACCGTCGCTATTGAGAAAATGCTTGTCTTCAAAGGCTTCATTGGGTACCAGGACTTCCGGGATATAGCAACCCGTACCGGTGATGGCAACACTCATAATATATCAGATGTTTAATACGTGAAATGTAACTAAAACGTTATCGAAACAAAAATCCTCTACATGCGAAATACGACGTTCAGAGGTCGAATCAAGAAAGTAAACTTGCCATTCCTGCACCTTCAGGGAATTAACCAATTGAAGATTAACTACTTACTCTGTATCTGCGTAGGCCTCAATAGGGGCACAGGTACAGATGAGATTACGATCTCCATAGGCTTCGTCTACCCGTCTGATGCTGGGCCAGAATTTGCTTTCCTGTACGTATGACAAGGGATAGGCTGCCTTTTGTCTGGTATACGGGAAGCTCCATGTATCCGAAGTCACCATTTCCAGAGTGTGAGGGGCGTTCTTCAGTACATTCTGTCCTTCCCCTTCCTTAACCTCATCGATCTCCTGTCTGATGGAGATCATGGCATCGCAGAACCTGTCCAGTTCCGCCAGGCCTTCACTCTCTGTCGGCTCGATCATCATGGTGCCGGCAACGGGAAAGGAAACTGTCGGGGCGTGAAAACCGTAATCCATAAGCCGTTTGGCAATATCAGTGACCTCGATCTCTTTCTTCTTGAATGGCCTGCAATCTATGATCATTTCGTGCGCTGCTCTTCCCATTTCCCCCGTGTAGAGCACTTCATATTTTCCCTGAAGCCTCTCCTTGATATAGTTCGCATTGAGAATGGCGATCTCCGTTGCCCTTTTTAATCCTGCTCCTCCAAGCATACGAATGTAGCCGTAGGAGATCAGGCAGGCCAATGCACTTCCCCAGGGGGCTGCACTGATGGCAGTAATAGCTTTCTCCCCTCCTGTGTGGACCACGGGATTGCCGGGAAGGAATGGGGCCAGCTGTTTGGCCACACATATAGGGCCCACGCCCGGACCGCCTCCCCCATGTGGGATCGCGAAAGTCTTGTGTAAATTGAGGTGGCACACATCTGCGCCGATGATGGCAGGGTTGGTGAGTCCTACCTGGGCATTCATGTTGGCACCGTCCATATACACCTGTCCCCCGTGATCGTGGATCAATCGGGTAATCTGCCGGATAGAAGATTCAAAAACACCATGGGTGGATGGATATGTGACCATTAGTGCTGCCAGGTTTTCAGAGTGTTTCAGCACTTTTTCTTCCAGGTCTACAAGGTCAATATTGCCTTTTTCATCCGTTTTCGTGACCACTACCTGCATCCCAGCCATAACAGCCGAAGCGGGATTGGTGCCATGAGCTGAAGCGGGGATGATGCAAACGTTGCGGTGGTTGTCTCCCCTGGATTCGTGATAGGCGCGAATAGTCATCAGTCCTGCATATTCCCCCTGGGCCCCGGAATTGGGCTGAAGGGAAGTAGCTGCAAACCCGGTGATATGGCTGAGGTCTTCAGACAGATCCTTGAGCACCTTGTGATAGCCTTCGGCCTGTTCGATAGGGACAAAGGGGTGGATGTTTCCCCATTCCGGCATACTCAAGGGAAGCATTTCCGTGGCTGCATTGAGTTTCATGGTGCATGATCCAAGGGAGATCATGGAATGGTTCAAAGCGAGGTCCTTACGCTCCAGCCTTTTGAGGTATCTCATCAGTTGGGTTTCGGAATGGTAGGAATTAAATACCTCATGGGTCATAAATTCGGAGGTCCTGCGCAAGGCATCGGGTACCGCCTTTGCTTTTTTGTCCACGGTGATACCCGGGCATTCTTTGCCCAGAGCTTCAGAGAATATTTCCAGGATCTCCGACACACGTGCCCTGGTAGTGGCCTCATTTAGGGCGATAGATATGGTTTCCTGGTCCACATAAAAGAAGTTAACCCTTCTTCTTTCCGCGATCGCCTTGACCTTTTCAGCATCTGCCTTGACCAGTAAGGTGTCAAAATAGGCGGAGTTCATCTGGTAAACCCCCATTTGTTCCAGGCCGTCGGCCAGAGAGAGGGTATGGGCGTGGACTTTTTCAGCGATATAGCGCAGACCTTTGGGTCCGTGGTAAACGGCGTAAGCCCCTGCCATGACGGCCAGTAATACCTGGGCGGTGCAAATATTGGAAGTGGCCTTGTCCCTTTTAATATGTTGTTCCCTGGTCTGTAAGGCCATCCTTAGGGCCCGGTTGCCGTCCGTGTCCCGGGTGACCCCGATGATCCTTCCCGGGATGTTTCTCTTGAATTCCTCCCGGGTGGCAAAAAAGGCAGCATGAGGCCCTCCATATCCCAGGGGGATTCCAAAGCGCTGTGTTGTGCCCACTACAACATCCGCACCGAATTCACCTGGAGGTGTCAGCAGTACCAGACTCAGGATGTCCGCTGCGACAGCTACCTTGATGTCCTTGCCTTTTGCTGTTGTAACAAAACCAGAGTAGTTATAAACCTGTCCGTACTTCCCGGGATATTGAAGAAGGGCACCGAAATACCCCTGGTCCAATTCCACTGTCTGGTGGTCTCCCACTACCAATTCTATTCCCAGGGGTTTGGCCCTGGTCTCCAGAAGGGAGAGCGTTTGTGGAAGTACTTCTTCTGAAGCGAAGAACTTAACAACCTCGTTCTTTTTCTGCTCCCTAGTCCTGACGTCAAAGAGCATGGTCATCGCCTCGGCGGCAGCCGTGCTTTCGTCGAGGAGGGAAGCATTGGCCAGTTCCATTCCCGTAAGGTCGCATACCATGGTCTGAAAATTCAGTAAGGCCTCCAGCCGGCCCTGGGCGATTTCTGCCTGGTAAGGTGTGTAAGCCGTGTACCATCCCGGGTTTTCCAGGATGTTGCGTTTGATGACTGAAGGAGTGATGCTTTCGTGGTACCCAAGTCCGATGTAGGATTTGAACACTTCATTCAGCCGTGATAATTCATGGATGTGGTTGAGGAATTCCTGTTCACTCATGGGTTCAGCCAGACGGAGATCTTCTTTGAGGCGAATATCCTGGGGGATGGTCTGGAACATGAGTTCATCCACGCTATCTACTCCGATAGTCTTCAACATGGTTGACAGGTCTTCTTCCCTGATACCTATGTGACGTGAAGCAAAAGAATCTGTATTCATAAACGGGACCTAAGATTGATACGCTAAAACGAGCACAAAATTAGGCAATTATTCCCGTAAAACAGCCTGTTGAAACCCGTGAAAGGACAAAGTTTTTAACCGGGGAAAGTGGAAAGGATCCGTTTGTCTATTTTTGTTTAATGCAGTGGGTGGGAAGGATATTCGATATTTATGTCAAAGGCAGTGTTCATGTGGCTTTGGCGGTATCGTCCATCATGTATATCTCGGCACACTTCTTAAACATTTTTGTCTCCCGGCCTCTGTATTTTTTTGTTTTTTTTAGCACAATACCCACCTACAATATCATCAAGCATTCGGTCCAGGTTCAAAATCGTTTTTTTGGACTCCTTCCTATGTCCCGATCCATCCTTTTTCTCAGTGTGATCTCGTCAGGCTTTGCCCTGTATTTTCTCGCCGGCCTGGACCCTATCACCTGGGTTGGAATCCTCGCTTTGGCACTGCTGACAGCACTGTATACCTTACCCATCCTGCCCAAAAGGAAGAATCTACGTCACCTGGGTATCGTCAAGATCCTGATCATCGGATGCGTCTGGGCCGGGACTGCTGTTTTTTTGCCGGTACTGGATTCGGGATATCCCTTTTCCGGGGACGTCTGGCTGGAATTCGTGCAGCGGTTCTTTATGATCCTCGTCCTGATGGTCCCTTTTGAGATCCGGGATCTGGGTATAGATCCTTTAGACATGAGGACCATTCCTCAGCGAATCGGGATCGGGAGGACAAGGAAGATCGGACTGCTGCTTTGTGCGATTTGCTTCTCTCTGAATTATCTGGAGGAAAATCTGACGGGGATTGAATTGTTCGCAGAAGGGCTCATGCTTCTCAGCCTGGCAACCCTGCTGATCCTGTTACCCAAAAAGCAGGGTGCGTATTTCGCGTCCTTTTGGGTAGAGGCCTTGCCGATATGCTGGGCACTCGTCCTTTGGATTGCAACACGATGGGCTTAGCGCCTTTTCTGAATCTGTTGCCTGAGTTCTTGTTTGGCCGTGTCGCTTAACACGTGTAATCTCGCCTTTCCGAAAAGTTCAGACAGTTGTCTGTTCCGTTTCGAAAAAGTACTGCAGGTATTGCAGAAAAGCATATGCAGCCTGAGCTTCAATTTTTCCGTAAAACTGGCCTCGTGGTATTGCGATTTACTGCAAATCAAGGCGGCTTCATCACATGAGATCATGACGTAAACCAATTTTTGTTGAGGCAACTCATCAGAGCGGTCCTGGCCCTGTGGATCATCACCCAAAGGTTAGACGGATTAATTTCGAGTTCTTTACAAATATCTTCCGTAGAAAGTCCCCGGATCGTTTTCATCACAAACACTTTTCTTTGCTTTTCAGGTAATGCCTCGATACATGCCTGCAGGGCCAGACCCAATTCCTCGTTCTCCATGAAGTCGTTCTCCCGCAAACTGGAAGGATCGGCCACCTGTTCTTCCAGCCAGTCCTTTCCGCTGTCTTCCGAGGATTTATAGGTACGTCTAACCTCGGCTTTTCCTTTTTTGGAATTGATCCTCCGGTAATGGTCGATGATCTTGCGTTTCAGGATGGCAACCAGCCAGGTTCGCTCAGAAGCCTCGCCTTTAAAATTTTCAGCAGATCCCAGACCGGCAATAAATGTCTCTTGAATGAGGTCTTTGGCTATTTCTTCATCTCCAACCCGTGAAATAGCATAGTTGAAGAGGTAGTCTGCGTGGTCATCTACCCAGGAATCCGGAGATAATTTTCGGGATGGCATAGCGATTTTATACCTGCCAAAAGTACGTGATTTTGGAGAAATAGGATAACTTTGAAGGAAACGATATCACTGTGAAAAATTCATTGATCATTCTCTTCCTTTTTTCTGTCCTTGCGGGCTGCAGGCAAAACGATAAGTTGCCAATAACCGAATTCGATCAGAACGGCCTGGAAAACTATTCCCTGGTGGATGTGCGGACCCCTGAGGAATTTGCTGCCGGGCATCTCGAAAACGCGCTCAATATCAACTGGTATGATCCAGATTTTGAGCAGCAGGTCTCCGCCCTTCCGAAAGGACATACCATTTACGTCTACTGTCAGAAAGGCGGCAGAAGCGCCAAGGCGGTAGCTGTCCTTCAAAATCTGGGGTACAGGGCGGTGGACCTCACCGAGGGATATGGGGCGCTTGCGGAAGACCCCGAGGACTAGCCGGTTTTCTCAAGCAGGCCGGCGCGTTCCAGCAGGGCGTCCAACTTGGGTTCACTACCCCTGAAACGGGTATAGAGGTCCATGGGTTTTTCTGTACCTCCCTTGCTGAGGATGTATTTCCTGAATTTATCCGCCACTTCTCTGTCAAAGATGCCTTTTTCCTTGAAATAAGCAAAGGCGTCGGCATCCAGGACCTCGGCCCATTTGTAACTGTAATACCCGGCAGAATACCCGCCCTGGAAAATGTGGGCAAAGGCGGTGCTCATACAGGTTTCCGCAATATCTTCATATAATTGGGTATCTCCGAAAGCTTCGATCTCGAAGGCCTTAACATTTTTTACTCCTGAGGGGTCATGAGCATGCCAGGCCATGTCCAGGAAGCCGAAACTGAGTTGGCGGAGGGTAGCCATCCCCTCCATGAAGTTGGAAGAATCTTTGATCCTCTGGATGAGTTCCATGGGCAGTAATTCCCCGGTCTCATAATGGTGGGCAAAGTATTCCAGGGCCTCTTTCTCAAAACACCAGTTTTCCATGATCTGACTTGGGAGCTCCACGAAATCCCAGTACACGGAGGTGCCGGACAGGCTGGGGTAGGAGGTATCAGCCAGCATCCCGTGCAGGGCATGACCGAACTCGTGGAAGAGTGTGGTCACCTCGTTGAAGGTAAGCAGGGAAGGTTTGGATCTTGTCGGTTTGGTAAAGTTGCAAACAATAGAAATATGGGGCCTTTCATTGCGACCGTCCTTCTTGTATTGGGGTTTGTATGAGGTCATCCAGGCTCCCCCCCTCTTTCCGGGTCTCGGATGGAAATCGGCATAGAAAACAGCGATGAGCTGCCCTTTGTCATCTTTTACCCGGTAGGTCCTGACCTCATCGTTGTAGGTTTCAATATCATTTGTTTGCTCAAAGTGGAGGCCGTAGAGTTCACCAGCGATCCTGAATACCCCGCTGATGACGTTTTCCAGTTTGAAATAGGGCTTCAGTTTTTCGTCATCGATGTCGAACAGTTTTTGTTTCAGCTTTTCCTTGTAATAGCTGCCATCCCATTTTTGCAGGGAATCGATACCGTCTTTTTCCGAGGCGAAAGACCTCAGCATCTCAAATTCACGAAGGGCTGCCGGCCTGGCTTTCTCTTTGAGCTCTTCCAGGAACGATAAAACTTTTTCAGGTGTTTCTGCCATGCGTTCCTCCAATACAAAATGAGCGTGAGATTCATACCCCAGTAATCTGGCCCTCTCGTAACGCAGGGCTGCGATCTTCAGGATCAATGCCTGATTGTCCAGTTCGTCATTGTGGAACCCCTTGCTGCCGAAGGCAATAGATAGTTTTTTCCGGAGTTCCCTGTTCTCGGCATAGGTCATAAACGGGATATAGCTGGGATAGTCCAGGGTGATGATCCATCCTTCCTTTCCCTTAGAGGCAGCGAGTTGTGAGGCGGCTTCCAGGGCTCCCTCAGGCAGGCCTTTCACTTCCTCTTCTTTTGTGAGGTGCATCTCGTATTTGTTGGTCTCAGCCAGAACATGCTCTCCGAAGGTCAGTTTGAGTTTGGCCAGTTCCTTGTCGATCTCGCGAAGGCGACTTTTCTTTTCTTCTGGCAGGTTGGCGCCATTGCGACTGAAATACAGGTACTTCTTTTCCAGAAGCATCTGTTGCTCGGGATCAAGGCTGAGGGAATCCTTCACCTCAAACACCTTTGATACCCGATTGAAAAGGGCCTGGTTCAGGGCGATGTCATTGCTGAACTCTGTAAGCATAGGGGAAATTTCCTGGGCCAGGGCCTGGATTTCTTCGTTGGTCTCGGCAGAATTAAGGTTGAAGAAAAGGCTGCTTAACCTGTCGAGGTGGGCGCCGGCGAATTCGAGGGCCTCTATGGTATTTTCGAAAGTAGGCGGCTGGTCTGAGGCAACGATCTGGTCGATCTCCGCCCGTGCCTCCTCCAGGGCCTTTTCAAAGGCCGGTTTGAAATCTGTGTTTTTTATAGAACGAAACGGAGCCAGGTCAAATGGCTCCAGCAATACGTTTTTCATGCTGTTGTGAAATTTGCTTTTTTGGGATATTCTGCGATCTCAGGATCGATTTTTTAATTCCTCGGCCCCCTTGATCACTTTATCTTTGAGGCCTTCTTTGTAAAGGACTACCTTGTCCAGCACACAGGAATCCTGACTCCCGATGATCTGAGCTGCCAGAATACCAGCATTCTTAGCGCCATTGAGGGCTACAGTGGCGACGGGTACGCCTCCTGGCATCTGTAAAATGGAGAGGATGGAATCCCATCCATCTATGGAATTACTGCTTTTGATAGGTACGCCGATGACCGGCAGGGGTGAGAGTGAAGCCAGCATACCGGGCAAATGGGCTGCTCCGCCTGCCCCGGCAATGATGACCTTGTATCCTTCCCGGTGAGCGGATCTCCCGAATTCGAATAGCTTTTCCGGTGTCCTGTGGGCCGAGACAATGTCGACCATTACCTCGATGTCGAAACCTTTGAGGATATCTACTGCCTCCTGCATAACGGGAAGATCGCTGGTACTCCCCATGACTATGGCTACCTTACTCATGTTTTGTTATTACTGATTACTTTGATCGTTTGCTTTACTTCCCCGGCAATTTTCCGGGCTTGTTCCATGTCCTCGTTGACTATGGTCACGTGACCCATTTTCCGAAAGGGACGGGTGACGGCCTTCCCGTATATATGGGGGGTTACTCCCCTGAGGCCCAGGATCTCCTCAATATTTTCGTAAAGGACCTCCCCTTCGTGTCCTTCGGCCCCAACCAGGTTTACCATTACCCCGGCGACCTTGCTGTCCGTATTACCGAGAGGTAATCCCAAGATACATCGCAGGTGTTGCTCGAACTGGTTCGTAAAGCTGGCTTCTATGCTGTAATGACCGCTGTTGTGAGGCCTGGGAGCCACTTCATTGACGAGGACCTCGTCTTCCTGTGTCTGAAACATTTCCACAGCAAGCAGGCCAACATGCTGCAGGGATTCCGATACCTTAAGGGCGGTGCTGATCGCCTTCCGGGCTACCTCTTGTGAAATGCGGGCCGGACAGAGCACGTACTCTACCTGGTTCGCTTCCGGATGGAATTCCATCTCCACCACGGGGTAGTTTACCAGATTTCCGTTTCGACTTCTCGCTACGATAACAGCCAGTTCGGTCTTGAAGGGAATCAAACTTTCGGTGAGACATTCTACATTGGGCAGGGAATTGAGGTCTGACAATTCGCGGACGATTTTAACACCTTGCCCGTCATACCCGAACTGAGCGCTCTTCCAGACAAAGGGCAGCTCAATACCCCCGTGATTAAGACTATCTCTAATCTCACTGGTATAGGCGTACCTTGAAAACGGAGCAGTGGGTATGCCGTGATCCACATAGAAGAGTTTCTGGGTAATCTTGTTCTGTATCAACCTAAGCTCCCTGGGGGTAGGATATACCTGAACTCCCTTTTTTTCGAGGGCTTCCAGGGCCTCTATATTGACATTTTCGATCTCGATAGTAAGTACGTCGACGTCCTTGCCGAATTCAACCACGGCCTGGAAATCCATCAGGTCGCCCTGCACAAATTCGTTACACGCCAGCCTGCAGGGGGCATCCTTGGAAGGGTCCATCACCTTAGTGGCGATGTCCCATTTTCGGGTTTCGTAGAGCAACATCTTACCCAATTGCCCGCCACCGAGAATACCCAGGGTAAAATCCGATGAGAAAAATGAGGTTCTTTTACTGTCAGACATCGAGGTTAATGAGGTTTTGACAAAAATACATCTTAATCTTAGAAAGCGTACGAAGTGCTCTGAAAAAGAGATTTCAAAGTGTTATATTTGGCCCCTTAGCAGGAATCTGAACATAGTGATCAAGATCCACGACAAAAATTTTGAGCTTTTTCTGACTGAAAAAGAGATTCTCGGGGCGGTTAAGCGCATCGCCGACAAGATCGCGGCCGATTACAAGGACGAAGTACCGATCTTTGTAGGGGTGCTCAACGGGTCCTTTATGTTTGTTTCGGACTTCCTTAAGTTTTACCCATATCCCTGCGAAGTATCCTTTGTCAAATTGAGCTCCTATAGTGGGTTGACATCAACCGGTATCGTCGAAACCCTCCTGGATGTACCCGAAAATATAGAAGGCAGGAGTGTGATCATCCTGGAAGACATCATCGACACAGGAAGGACGCTGCAGCAACTGGTGCATATGTTTTCCAATACCAATGTCAAAAACTTCAGGATCGGCAGCCTTTTCTTTAAGTCGGACGTCTACAATGGGGAATACACCATAGATTACGTCGGAATGAAGATCCCGGACCGCTTTATTGTCGGCTATGGACTAGACTACCGTGAACAGGGACGCAACCTCAGGGAAGTTTATCAAATTAACCAAGCGCATATGATCAACCTAGTATTATTTGGAAAACCGGGCGCCGGCAAGGGAACGCAAGCTGGTTTCCTGAAAGAAAAGTACAACCTCAGGCACATTTCCACAGGAGATGTTTTCCGATACAACATCAAGAACAATACACCATTGGGACAACTGGCCAAATCCTTTATGGACAAGGGAGAATTGGTCCCGGATGAGGTCACTATAGACATGCTGAAGGAGGAAGTGGAAAAGAATCCCGAAGCCAGCGGCTTTATATTTGACGGTTTTCCCCGTACTACGGCACAGGCAGAGGCCCTGGATAATTTTATGGATTCCAGGGACATGAAGATCGATGCTACCATAGCCCTGGAAGCGGATGACGAAATATTGATCGAACGACTCCTGCAAAGGGGAAAGGTAAGCGGCAGGACAGACGATCAGGACGAGGACAAGATCCGCAATCGGTTCGAGGAATACAACCAGAAAACAGCCCCTCTAAAAGAGTACTACCAGGCACAGGGCAAATTTCACAGCGTCAATGGTATTGGCGAGATTGAGGAGATCACAGCCCGGCTCTCATCTGTGATCGAAACCCTCGTTTGACATATTTCCTTTTTTCTGAGGAGTGTGATCTCCGCGGATCGCGTATTCAGAACCTGTAACAACACCTTATGACCGAAGGCAATTTTGTAGATTATGTAAAGGTGCATGTATCCTCCGGCAACGGGGGCAAAGGCTCTGCGCATCTACGTCGGGAGAAATATATACCCAAAGGCGGCCCCGACGGGGGGGATGGTGGCCGGGGAGGCCATGTCATTATCCGTGGCAATGACAGTCTTTGGACCCTCCTGCATTACAAATTCCAGCGTCATTTTAAAGCAGGTCACGGAGAACACGGAAGTAAGAATAGAAGTACGGGAGCAGACGGGGCAGACGTGTTTCTGGAGGTTCCTTTGGGCACTGTGGTCAAAGATACCAACACAGGGAAAACCGTTGTGGAGATCACAGAGAACGGCCAGGAAGAGGTCGTACTCGAAGGCGGACTGGGAGGACGGGGAAACTGGCATTTTAAAAGTGCCACCAATCAGACCCCGAGATACGCACAGCCGGGTATCCCCGGATCAGAGCGAGACCTGACCCTTGAGTTAAAAGTCCTGGCTGATGTCGGCCTGGTTGGCTTTCCCAATGCCGGTAAATCCACTTTGTTGTCTGTGATGACCTCGGCCAAACCCAAGATTGCTGATTATCCATTTACCACGCTTAAACCGAACCTCGGCATCGTGGAATACCGCGAATTCAAGAGTTTCGTCATGGCCGATATTCCAGGCATCATTGAGGGGGCCGCTGAAGGAAAAGGCCTGGGCCATTATTTTTTGCGTCATATAGAACGCAATGCCGTATTGCTGCTCCTGATCCCGGCAGACAGCATCGATATTTCCAGGGAGTATGAGATCTTGCTGAACGAATTGCGGAATTACAACCCCGAACTCCTGGATAAACAGCGGATCGTGGCCATATCCAAGGCAGATATGCTGGATGAGGAGCTGCTGGAAGAAATGAGACGTGAAGTAAAAAAGGATTTCCAGGATGTGCCCTTTATCTTTATCTCTTCGGTTTCCCAGTATGGCCTTCAGGAGCTAAAGGATATGCTCTGGCGGCTTCTTAACGAATAATCACCCCACCCACATTCAGACAAATCAAATTTCCGTAAATTAGGGTTGCGCTACGGTATTTAATACTGTTCTGCGAACTTATTCTCACCCCAAAACTAAAGAAATGAAGAACTGGCTGTGGTTACTCTCTTTCCTGTTGCTGAGCTGTTCGGGCTTAAGGGTGGATTACGACTACGATTCTAACACGGATTTTTCCAGCTATCAAACTTATAGTTACTACCCTGACATGCAGACCGGGCTCAGTGAGCTCGATACCCGTCGCCTCCTGACGGCCCTGGATTCTGTCCTGTTGTCCAAGGGATTCAAAGCTTCTGAGGAACCCGATTTTTTTATCAATATCGAGTCCCGGGAATTCAGGACCCCGCGAAACAGTTCAGTGGGCGTAGGCCTTGGGGGCGGAGGTCGGAATGTCGGAGGGGGTGTCTCTATCGGGATACCCATAGGTCAGGCCGACCTCGAACGTGAAATACTGTTCGACTTTATCGACAGCCAGCGCGATTTCTTGTTCTGGCAGGGCATTCTTACCAGTGATTACAGGGAAAATGCTACCCCTTTTGAGAGGGAAAAACAGATGCGGGCAATTGCCATCAAGGTACTGTCAAAATATCCGCCGCGTAAATAGGAGGCGTAATAAGTATTCTGAAGAATGGTCAGAGAGAGCGAAGCAAACCCCCGTCGATCGGGATATTCGCACCCGTGATATAAGCAGCCTTGTCTGAAGCGAGAAAGGCAGCCAAAAAACCGTATTCTTCAGGCCTGCCTAACCTTCCTAACGGAACGTTGGAGACCATGTGTTTTCTTACCTCTTCTGGTTGGATTTTCAACTGCTCGGCTTTTTTTTGATTGAGCTCTGTGAGCCGTTCCGTGTCGAAATATCCGGTGAGGATATTATTGACGGTGACCTGATCTGGTCCCACTTCCGCGGCCAGGCTTTTGGCCCAGGCCACCACTGCTGCGCGTATGGTATTGGAAAGGACCAGGTAAGAAAGGGGTTCCTTCACGGAAACGGAAGTGACATTGATAATGCGTCCCCATCCTTGTGCCTGCATGTGCGGTAGGGCCAGATGCGTGGTGTGCACCACTGCCTTGAAAAGGACGTCAAAGGCGTCCTGGTAGTCCGCAACTTCTTTTTCAAGGGGGGTACCAGCCCTGGGTCCTTGTGTATTGTTGATCAGGATGTCTGCCGTTTGCTCTGCAAAATAGCTTTCGATGATTTTTTTATATCCTTCCAGATCTGTGTAGTCGATGACGAGATAGCGGTGCTTTTGAGAGGGTAGTTCAGTGCTCAGGGACGCTGTGATCTCTTTGAGTTTATCTTCACTCCGGGCCATAACGGTTACACTGGCGCCGCTGTCGGCCAGTTGCCGGGCTATGGCCAGGCCAATTCCTCTACTGCTACCCCCAACAAGGGCTTTTTTTCCTTTCAGATGTATTTGCATGGGACGAGAATTTAGTAGGTCCTGACCGGACTAAAGACATCCATGAGTCGGCAGGGAGTAAGGGCTTTGCCCTTGTGAGGCATATCTGAAGGGATCACGACGAGTTCCCCTGCTTCAAATACCTGGGTGTTGCCGCCAACAGTGAATTCAAACCTCCCCTCCAGGACGTGCATGATCTGTTCATTTACGTGAGCGTGCTCCGGGACCTCGGCATCCTTATCTACTTCCCAGTAGACCAGGGTCATGTTTTTTCCGTGTATCATCCTGCCTCGGTATCCGGGCATGACCTCTTCAGGAGCCAGGTTATTCAGTCTTATTTTCATAGGATTTCATTACATTTTTCTCAGCAGATACATCTGCTCGTTGAGTACCTCCTCCTCCGGAAGGCATACACCCGGCAAATACCTCTGAGCCAATGTCAGCGTATTTTGGTGATCGACCAGGGTGTAGGATGGCAAATTACGGTAAAAATCGTCAGTCAGGGTCTGGTACTGGAATTGCTGGTTTTTTTCGAGGTTCCCTTCTACGAATTCGATCAATTTATGAAAGACCCCTTTCTCCTCCAGAGCGGGGGTAAAGGAAACACTACCCACCATATCTTCACTTCCCTGTAAACGTCGGAACAGGTCGAACAAGTTGAGGGTATCCTGATGCCCGAGGAAGAAGAGCACGCCTTCGAGGAGGAAAAAGCATTTCCTTCCACCGACCAAGGGTCGTAGGGCGCTGTAAAGGTCATCCAAACTGGGATCATTGAAATTAGCGCTTATAAATCGGATGTCCCTCGCTGGAAGGACCCCTTCGCGTTTCCACTGGGAAAGCATTTCTTCTTTATGAAGGATCACGTTGGTAGTATCTATCTCAACATACAGCAGAGAGGGGTCCAGAAGAAAGGGATACATGCTAAACCCACATCCAAAATTGACCAGAGTATCTATTTCTCTCCGTTCTATGCACAACTTCAGGAAATCAAGGAAATACCGGTTCCTGAGACAATGCGCTGTTCCCTCGTGGATGGAAACCGCATTGAGATATCTGCTTGCGTGCTGGTCTGTCGCCTCTCCGGCCCAGAGGTGTGCAAAGCCGTCCTTGCTCAGCTCCTTCTGCCCGGCCCTGAATGAGGCCGTTACAAAGGCGGTTTCGTGTATGTTGATTTTAGGTTGCAAAGTACTTCTTCCCGGGAGTATCTAAGATAAGCAGAATTAGGACGTCAAAGGGGTTTGGCAGGCACTTTTCAAAGGCTATCTTTGCCTCTAAATATTCTGGACCATGCGGATTCATTTCATAGCCATTGGCGGCAGTGCCATGCACAACCTGGCCCTGGCCCTGCACGATAAGGGCGAACTGGTAAGCGGGAGTGACGATGTGATTTACGAACCCTCCCGTTCCCGCCTGGAGAAGCAGGGTTTGTTACCGGAGACCTTTGGATGGTTTCCGGAAAAGATAGACCATACTCTGGACGTGGTAATCCTTGGAATGCATGCCAGGGAGGACAACCCCGAGTTGATCAAGGCCCGGGAACTGGGTCTGAAGATCTACTCTTACCCGGAGTTTCTGTATGAACAATCCAGGGAAAAGACCCGTGTGGTGATCGGGGGCAGCCACGGTAAGACGACCATTACATCCATGATCCTTCACGTGTTGAATTACTGCGACAAGGAAGTGGATTTTATGGTGGGGGCACAGCTCGAAGGCTTTGATCGCATGGTACACCTTACGGAAGAGAACGATTTTATCGTCCTGGAAGGAGATGAATATCTTTCTTCCCCCATTGACCGCCGACCTAAATTTCATTTGTATCAACCCAATATCGCCCTGCTGAGCGGGATCGCATGGGACCATATGAATGTTTTTCCCACTTTTGAAAACTACCTTTCCCAATTCCAGACCTTTGTGGACGGTATCGTGCAGGGAGGAAGTATCACTTACAACGAGGAGGACAAATGGGTAGTTGAGGTAGTAGAGCAAACCCAGAACGCCATCCGAAAATTTCCTTACCGCACCCCTGCATATCGTATAGAAGATGGACAGACTTTCCTGGAGACAGAGGAAGGCCCTCTTCCCGTGAACGTTTTTGGGAAGCACAACCTCAGTAATATAGCAGGTGCCAAGTGGATCTGCCAGCAAATGGGGGTGGATGAGAACGACTTTTACCAGGCCATATCTTCCTTTAAGGGAGCCTCCAAACGGCTTGAAAAAATAGGGGAGACCCAAAGTTCTGTGGTTTATAAGGATTTTGCGCATTCCCCTAGTAAGGTAGCTGCCACAACCAGGGCGGTTAGGGAACAGTTCCCGAAAAAAAGGCTCCTTGCCTGTATGGAACTCCATACCTATAGCAGTCTCAATGAGGCCTTTCTCTCTCATTACCGGGGAAGTCTTGATCCCGCTGATAAAGCAGTCGTTTTTTATTCACCCGAAGCGGTAGCTATTAAGAAGTTGGCGCCTTTAGGGACTTCACAGATCAAGGAGGCCTTTAGCAAGGATGGGCTGGAAGTCTTTACAGACCCGGAAAAATTCAGGGACTTTCTATATCAGAACGAAAGGGAAGAAAGCGTTTTCCTCTTTATGAGTTCAGGGAATTACGGGGGGTTGGACCTCAAGGCATTTCTCGGACATCTCTCCTCTTAAGAAAGTGAATTATCAGACTCCGAATTGCCTCAGGTGGTGGTCCAGATGCTTGTAGTTCAGTTTACCCCATTGCTCGTGCGTGAGCTTGCCGAAGATAGGGTGGGGGTTCCACGTTGCCCGACTTTTGAGATCGTGGAACTGGGCAATAAGGTCGAGTAATTTGTAGCGTTCCACCGTGAAATCCTTGGGCTCATTTGCTTTGGCAAATGGGGAAGTGGGCAGGTTTTTGCGCCAGGGTTTATCGTTGTAGAGAGACTTCTTGAAAAGCAGGCGTACCAGCAGATTGCCTTTTTTGTTGTTGGGTTCGTTCTTAATGGCCAATTTGAGAGGTATCTGGCAATGCCAGACCATCTGACCCACGTCCATCTTGCCCCATTGGCCTTTGTCGGTGGATTTTAGTTCGCCTACCCTTCTCTCAATTTCCTCGTAGGCATCCTGGTCGAATAGTGATTTCATCCGATGCTTTTTAATTGCAGATTGAAATGTACTTTAACAATATTAGTTGATTATCTTTAACCATGGAAAAAATGCCTGAATCTTTCTCCATAAAAGCTTGGGCTGACGATGATAAACCCAGGGAAAAACTAATGCTGAGAGGCCGGGGAGCTCTTACGGATGCTGAACTCCTCGCCATTATCATAGGCTCCGGCAGTCGGGAAGATTCAGCTCTAAGCCTGGCCCGTAAGATCCTGAGGAGCGCCGGTGGCAGCCTGGTTCAGCTGGGTAGACTATCCACGACAAAACTCATGAAATTCAAGGGAATCGGAGCAGCCAAGGCGGTGACCATAGCTGCGGCTATGGAAATAGGTAACCGGAGGAGAGATGGGGTCACGGATTCCCTAAAAAGCATCTCTGGGAGTGCTGACGCCTTTGCTGTTCTGGAGCCTGATCTGTCTGAATTGGAACACGAAGAATTCTGGATCCTGTATCTCAATAATGCCAACAGGGTAATCCGAAAAGCCCAACTCAGCAAAGGGGGCATTACGGGCACTCTTGTAGACGTGAGGTTGGTCCTAAAGGAGGCCCTGGAGATTGGGGCGGTCGCCATTATCCTGGCTCATAATCATCCTTCAGGGGCTCTGAAGCCCAGTGAGGCAGATAAGGCAATCACCGCCAAACTTAAAAAGGCCGCCGGAATATTGGATATCAGGGTTTTGGATCACCTGATTGTCGCAGAGAGGACTTTTTTCAGTTTTGCCGACCAACACCTGATATGATATGCTGCTGATCTACACCCATAAAATCACACCGCGCTTTACCTATATCATGAAGCAGATCTTTAGCCGTATGCTGCAGATCGAAGTGGGATTTACCACCCGTGTGGAGGATTTTATCAAGCATACGGGTCCTAAGATCACCTATACAAAACAACCTCTTCAAAATGAGTTCTTTGTAAGGAGCCATGCCCTGCTTTACGAACAGGGGATCAGGAATGTGGAGCTGAATTTCGGGAAATGGGACGAACTACCCTGTTTCTTTCCAGCCGGGGACAGGAGCAATGTGCCATTCGATATTTTTGCCGCCAGCTTTTTCCTCCTCTCCCGGTACGAGGAATACTATCCCCACGTCAAGGATCTGTTTGGCAGGTTCCCATTAAAAGAGAGCCTTGCCCATGAACAGCATTTTCTGAAACTCCCTGTGGTGGATCTATGGGCACAGAAGCTTCTGTCTCTACTCAAAGAACGCTTTCCTTCCCTGGAGGTCAGTCCGAAGGCCGTCAGGCATACCTCGGTGATCGATGTGCCTATATCCCACAGTTTTGCAAACCGTGGTTTATTCAGAAGTACGTTTGGGCTGCTGTACGACCTATTCTCCCTTAAGCTTAAAAGGGTCGCACAGCGAATGACCGTCCTGATGAACCTAAGACCTGATCCCTATGACAATTTTACAGAGCTGATCAGTATCCATAAGCAATACAGGCTTCCTGCCGTTTTCTTCTTCCAGTTCGCACAGTATTCCCGGTATGACAAGAATATTTCCACGGAGAACAATGCCTTTCTGCATCTGATAAAATCCGTAGCCGATTATGACACGGTAGCCCTGGCAGCCTCCTTCAGTTCCTTTACAGATATAGAACTGCTGAAGGTAGAAAAGGAAGACCTTGCCAAGGTGATCAACAGGCCGGTCAATTATGTTAGGCTTCGATACAACCGTGTCGATGTCCCGGAGACGTATCGCAATCTGGTCTCAGCAGAATTCACGGACGACTACTCCATGGGCTACACCCATGAGATAGGTTTTAAAGCAGGGACCTGTACCTCCTTTTATTTTTACGACATCCCTCAGGAAGTACAACAACCTGTAAAGATCCACCCCTTCGCAGTACATGACTACGCCCTGCTGAAATATACAACCGAGGACGAGATCTTCGAGGAACTCGATCGTCTGTACGACATAGTCAAAAAAGTAAACGGCCACTTTATTACGGTCTTTTCAAACGAATTGTTGGGTACGGAAGGTAAGATCGACTGGCTGCAGTTATACGCCAAAATCATAGAGAGGTACTATGCTTAGGGATATTGTCACCGACGTCTTCTTTGATCTGGACCATACCCTATGGGATTTTGAGCGGAATTCGGCCCTGACCTTTCAGAAGATCTTCAGGGACCATGCAATAGATCTGGAACTCGATATCTTCCTGGCCGAATACATTCCTGCCAACCTCGCCTTCTGGAAATTGTACCGGGAGGGAAAGATTGAAAAAGAGGTACTTCGATTCCGGCGTTTGCGCACTGTCTTTGATGCTGTGCGTTATCCTGTAGCCGACGAGGTGATATTCAGCCTTTCGGATGCCTATATCGAACATCTCTCAACCCATCAACACCTGGTACCCAACACCCGGGAGATTCTGGACTACCTTCAACCCAGGTACCGCCTGCACATCATCACGAACGGATTTGAGGAGATCCAGACTAAGAAAATGACTAATTCGGGGATCGCAGATTATTTTGACCAGGTCATCAATTCTGAGATGGCCGGCGTAAAGAAGCCTGACCCCCTCATCTTCAGACTTGCCCTTGAACGCACAGGGGCATTACCCGGGAATGCTGTCATGGTGGGTGACAACCTGGAGGCGGATATCCTCGGAGCACGGGCACTCGGGATGCACACCCTGCACCTCAATGTCCACAAAGACCCCCATCACCCTCACGGCGACATCATTCACGATCTGAGTGAAATAAAATTGTATTTATGATGTTATATAGGGTATAGGAAAAGGGAATTCCGTCTTTTGGGTGATGTGAATTTCCGGGAATGCTAAAGATGAGGAAATTACAATACCTGTTCTCGTTACTCTCATTGATCCTGTGGTCCTGTGTGGAACAGCAGAATTTCGATCAGTTCGACGACCTGCA
>CBDTYM010000024.1:0-27124 GCA_965364605.1 uncultured Muriicola sp. | reverse complement strand
CTGCAATGGGTGATATCTTCAGTGGAAGCACCCCGACTCCTGAGATCGATCAGGGTCTTTTCGATATCCGAATCGAGGATCACATAATCCCCGACAACGGCAGCGATGCCGTCGAGCTTTACCTTTTTAAAATTATTGGTAGTGTCCCGTTCTGCGGTCACCTCCTCAGAAGCGGCCTGGGGTATATCATCTTCGGTCGCGATGTTCTCTTCCTGGGCCATCCCTAAAAAAGGGCTCAGGGCCAAAAGCAGGGCAAAGAACTTATTTCTTTCCTTGTTCATATATTTCAAATTCATTTTGTTTTACAGCTTCATCCAGGAGTTCGGTTTCCAGACGTCGTAGGAAATTGAGTTTCCTGCGATTGAGCAGGACCTGTCTCAAGGTCGGTTCTATATAGCTAATCGGGGCAATTTCATTGATCGGTAACACATCACCCGTCTTACCCAAATATACCCCTAGTGAATCCTCTATTTCAAAAAATTGTGATTTTTTTAGGTATCTCTCCTCGTTCTCGTAACTCAGAGGAGGGATCTCCTGGATGACCCTGGTCAGAGGAACCCAAAGGGAATCGTTAAAATTGAGCTTTTTAAACTGCACCCCTATGGAGTCCAGAAAGATCTTGTCCTCATCTGAGAACCTATCCAGGCGAGCCCTGACCTCATCCTTGTTGAGGAATTGTTTGGGCAACTGAACGAACCGCAGCTGGACGATCTTCTCCTTGAGTAGGAAATTCTCTTTTTCCTTTTCATAGAATTGCCTGAGCTGGGTGTCAGTGACGGTGGTGTCCTCCCCTCTGAGTACCAGTGCCTCTTTGTAGGCCCGGGTGAACAGATCTACCTTATAATTGGACACCAGCCTTTCGAATTCCTCGATCTGCTCTTCGGTAAGGTTAATCTGAGCCTTGGAGAAGAGCAATTGCTTCACGGCCCAGTTGTTGATATAGTTGGTGACGAGGGAAGCGCTGTCCTGGTCATTTCTCGTTGAATTCAGCAAAGCCTGTATATCCTCCTTGTAGAGATAGGCATCACCTACCCTGGCCAAAGGGGCGTCATCCGGTTCTTTTTTAAAGAGCCCTTCACAGGAGGTCAGGGACAGCAGGAAAAAAAGAAGGCAAATTACAAAGCCCGGTACCACACGGTTATTGATTCCGTAATGCATTCCGCAAAATTAAGAATTCGAAGGTCCTGAACAAGGCCGAGCCCTTTCATTAACAGATTTTTATTTCCCACTGCCCAAGATTTACTACCTTAGAGCTACCAGGATCCTTGGCCATGAAATATTTCACAGAGATTACGGTTGATGTGCCCCTGTCAGAATTCATTCGGAAATTCGATAACCCGGATAACATGAAACTCTGGCAGAAAGACCTGCTTTCCTACAGGTTGCTCAGTGGGATGCAGGGCAAGGAAGGCGCACAGATGGAACTCAAATACAAAATGGGAAAAAGGGAGATCCTCATGGTGGAGACCATCCTGAAACGCAACCTGCCTCACGAGTTCCACGCGACCTACGATGCCAAAGGCGTCCATAACGTACAGAAGAATTATTTTAAAGCTGAAACAGAAAACACTACCAAATGGATCTCAGAATCTGAGTTCCAGTTCAATGGTTTTTTCATGAAGATGATGGCTCTTCTAATGCCAGGTGCCTTCAAGAAGCAGTCCCTGAAGTTTATGAAAGATTTCAAGTCTTTTGCTGAAGGCCATACATCTAACCAAAAGACTGAGGCTTGAGCAGAAAGATTAAATTACTTTGGGATTTTCGCGGCCCCGATGCCCGGGAGATCGCCAAACACCACGCCGTACACCTGTCCGATTTCATCAAAAAAGAAAAACTCAGCATAAATATCAGCGGACACCAAGACCTTAGCGAGCTGCATTCCATAGCCTATATGGTGGTCGAAGAATCCAGGATGATACAGATCAGGGACGCCCTCCTGCCCCATCGTGGCGAGATCTATACAGAAGGAGACACACAGACCCAAGAACAAAACGACAGGTCATGAAAATACGGGGAATCTTTACTTTTTCATCCGGACTCCTGCTGTTGTCCCTGCTTTTTTGTCTGCTCGGATGCAAGGAAAACGCCTCAGGAGGCGATCCCCTGGAACAGGCCCTTTCCTCAACGGATCCCAGGATCCGGCAGGTCATGGACAATCCGGATCCCTATGAAGTACAGATCCGATTTACCAGGATCAACAGAGAAGGGGATTCCCTCAGCTTCACCGATTTTGATTTCCAGGTAGATAAAGACCGGTACTTTTATCCCGCCAGCACCGTAAAGTTTCCCATTGCAGTGATGGCTGCTGAAAAACTGAACCGCACAGACTCCCTACACCTCAACACCAGGTTCTATGTTGAGGGGGACACGCTGGAGACCACCTTCGGGAGGGAGATCGTCAAGATCTTCGCCGTCAGTGACAATGCCGCCAACAACCGCCTGCTGGAATTCCTGGGACAGGACGCCATCAACGAGGAATTCAGGTCAAAAAGCATAGGCCCCGCGAGGTTCTCACACCGACTGTCAGTACCCGAGGCGGATGAAGTTACCACCAGACCCCTGGTCATTTACCTGAATGACAGCACGACTACCCTCCTGCAAGGCAGCGTCAATACCCCGCCCAAAGCTCTGCAGCTGGAAGGGATCAAAAAAGGCACAGGCTATTACGCAGGGGATTCCCTCATAAACGAAGCCTTCGACTTCAGCCTGAAAAATTACTATCCTGTGGAAACCCAGCACGGAGTCCTGAAGAGGATTATCTTTCCTGAAGCTTTTCCGGAAGGGGAAAGATTCGATCTGAGCGAGGGACAGCGAGCCTTCCTCCTCAATGCGATGAAGATCCTGCCCAGAGAAGCCGGTTACGATGCCGAAGAGTATTACGACAGTTACGGAAAATTCCTGCTCTTCGGGGATAACAAAGATCCCATGCCTTCAAATATCAGCATCTACAACAAGGTGGGTTATGCCTATGGGACCCTGACGGATTGCGCTTATATAAAGGATGTGGAAAATGGGGTGGAATTCATGGTCACAGCCACCATCCTGGTGAATCCCAATGGCATATTCAACGACAATGATTACGCCTATGACGAGGTCGGGATCCCCTTTCTCGCTGCGCTGGGAGAAGAACTATATCAGATCGAACGAAACAGAAATCCATAAGATCATGCCTCCGCTGAGTTTTGAGAGTTTTATCAAAAAGATCTATATCAGGGCTCCCCTGCAGAAACTCTACTGGTGCTGGGCTACATCGGAGGGGATTTGTTCATGGTTCCTGAGGGAGGCGGTCTACCAAACCCAGGACGGGAAGCGCAGAGAGCCCGATGAAAAAATTCAGGTGGGTGACAAATACACCTGGCGATGGTTTAACTGGGACGGAGAGGAATCCGGGGAAATCCTGGAAGCGGACGGGAAAACCAGGCTGACCTTTTCCTTTGCAGATTTTTGTACGGTCACTGTGCACCTTAAGGAGGAGGGAGAAGACGTTTTACTCACCCTGGAGCAAAGCAATATCCCCACGGATGAGGAGAGTAAGATGAATATTCACGTGGGGTGCAGCAACGGGTGGACCTTCTGGCTGGCAAACCTCAAAGCCTACCTCGAACACGGGATCCTGCTCCACGAAACCCGGAAGGATCTCAGGGATATCCCTTTGTCCGGCTTTCAGTTTGTGAACATGTAGTTTTGTTTATGTGATTGGGCCTGCTCCCGGTACTGGGAGTAAACATTCAAATCCCTCTTTATGAAGAGACATTTTCTGAGACTCATCCCGGTATTGGCCACAGTGCTCACGTTCACAAGTTGCGTAAAAGAAAAGGAGAAGCCTTTGCGCATCGCCATAGCCTCCAACCTCCGTTTTGCCGTGGATTCCCTGGCGACCGACTTTACACTGCGTACAGATATTCCCTGTGAGGTCATATCGGGGTCTTCCGGCAAACTTTTCGCCCAGATCAAAGAAGGGGCACCGTTCGACCTTTTCCTGTCGGCAGATATGGTCTACGCGGAATCGCTTCAAAAAGCAGATCTGACAGCTGAAAGGCCCGAGGTTTTTGCCTACGGCACCCTGGTGCTTTGGTCCGTGGACCCGGAGATCACACCATCCCTGGAGAGCCTGAAAAATGAGGGCATCCGGCACATATCCGTGGCTAATCCAAAAACAGCCCCTTTTGGAAGGGCGGCTATGGACGCTATTCAATTTTACGGGCTGGAGGAAGAGCTCAGGGACAAACTGGTTTACGGGGAAAGCGTTGCCCAGGCGGATCAGTTCCTCTTATCCGGCTCTGCGCAAATCGGATTTACTTCCATGGCGATTGTACAAAGCCCGGAGTTTCGCCAACGGGCTTCCTGGATCCCGGTGGATAGCTCGGCTTACAACCCATTGCCTCATGGGGTCGTCCTGCTCAGGAACAAAGGCGGCAACCTATCCCGGGCCCGGGTATTTTATCGCTATCTTTTTTCCCCGGAAGGAAAGAACGTCCTTAAAAATTTTGGATATTCGATTCGTGAATAGATTCAGCGGACATATACGAGGGGTGGAAACAGACGGGGCCCTGTCTCTGGTTACCGTGGAAGTGGAAAATAACCTCCTGTTGAACTGTATCCTGATCGACACCCCGGAATCGGCGCCCTATCTGGCCCCAGACCATAAAGTAGAGGTGCTGTTTAAAGAAACAGAGGTGGTTATCGGCCTCGACCCGGTTAGTAATGTAAGCCTAAGCAACAAAATACCTTGTGAAATCCTGTCCGTGAAATCGGGAAAATTACTGACCAGCCTTGACCTAAAGGGCCCGACAGGGAAAATACACTCTATCATCAGTACTAAATCTGCCAAGACCTTGAGGCTGGCCTCCGGGAAGAAAGTCTGGGCCATGATCAAACTGAACGAACTCATGCTCCTGCCACAATGAATTGGGAACCTCTGATATTGACCTTTGAGCTGGCGCTCACCACTACAATTGTGCTTCTGGCTATATCCATTCCCCTTGCCTACTGGCTCAGCAAAACCACATCCCGGTTAAAACCTTTCCTGGAGACCCTTGTGAGCATGCCCCTGGTCCTGCCCCCGACGGTACTGGGCTTCTATTTCCTGTTAGCCTTCAGCCCCAACAATGCTTTTGGTTCCTGGCTGGACGAATGGCTGGGAATCCGACTTGTTTTTTCTTTTGGCGGCCTTGTCCTGGCCTCGGTGATCTACAGCCTGCCCTTTATGGTACAACCTATTCAGGCAGGGCTGTCCTCCCTACCACCCTCACTCTCAGAGGCGGCGGCGACCATGGGGAAATCGGGTCGCACCCAGCTCCTAAAAGTACTCCTGCCCAATATCAGGAAGTCCCTTTTGACAGGGATCGTCCTGGCCTTCGCCCATACCGTGGGGGAATTCGGAGTGGTCCTGATGATAGGTGGAAATATCCCAGGGAAGACCCGGGTGGCCTCGATTGCAATTTACGACGAGGTGGAAGCTATGAATTATGCCTCCGCGAATACCTATTCCCTTATTCTCTTCGCCCTGACCTTTGCCTTATTGCTGCTGGTATACCTGCTCAACGGGGGCTACCTAAAACGCTTCTGGAGATGATCGAGATCGGATTACATAAGGTACTTCGGACCCCGGGAGATGAATTTACACTGGAGGTGGATCTCGAGATACCACAGGGCACCCTGCTTACCCTTTACGGTCCCTCAGGCTCCGGAAAGACCTCCTTGCTGAGGTGTCTGGCCGGTTTGATGACCCCGGACCGGGGCCGAATTGCGGTGGGAAATAAAATTTGGTTTGATTCCAGCACCCGCACTGCACTCAAACCACAGAAGAGGGACGTGGGCTTCGTCTTCCAGGACGACGCCCTGTTTCCCAACATGACCGTCCTTGAAAACATGAGATTCGCCCAGAAAAAAAACGACCCCCGGTCAGACTTGGACGAATTGCTCGAGGTCATGGACCTGCAGGGTCTACGGGACCGGTATCCCGATTCCCTTTCCGGAGGACAAAAACAACGGGTGTCCCTGGCCCGGGCCCTTGCTCAGAAACCTGAGATCCTCCTTTTGGACGAGCCCCTTGCCGCCCTCGATGCTCCAATGAGGATGAATATGCAGGACTATATCCTGGCCTCGCATAAAAAATACGGGGGTACCACCATTATGGTAAGCCACGATCTGCCGGAGATCATAAGACTTTCAGACATGACGGCAGTCCTGGAAAAAGGAAGGATGACAAGGAAAGGTCCGCCCTCAGAACTGTTTATGGAAAAAAAACTGAGCGGGAAATTTCAATTTACGGGGACCCTGCTCAGCCTGGAGCCCCAGGATGTCATCTTTGTAGCCAGTGTACTTATAGGGAACAACATCGTCAAGGTGGTGGTCCATCCCTCAGAAATAGAAGGACTGCTCCCAGGCGCGCAAGTAGTAGTGGCCTCCAAGGCTTTTAATCCCGTCATTTACAGGGTCAAAAAAACTGAACACCACAATCCATCGCCTAATGAAATTTGAGATTCCGCCCGCCCTGATCCTGATCGACATCCAAAAAGGCCTGGATGAGGTTGACTATTACGGGGGCGGGAGGAATAATACGGAGGCCGAGGCATGTGCAGCCCGACTCCTTTCGCTCTGGAGGGAGCGCGGGTTCCCCATTTACCACATCAGGCACAAGGGTACCCCCCCTTCCCCTCTGAGCCCGGGTACACCGGGCAACGACTTTAAGGACGCTGTGCAACCTCGGGTTAGGGAATCTGTCCTGGAAAAAGAGACCAATAGTGCCTTTATGGGTACTGCATTGCACGAAGAGTTACAGGCTTCAGGGATCACCACCCTGGTGATCGTCGGCCTTACCACAGCCCACTGTGTTTCCTCCACGGCACGGATGGCCGGCAATTTAGGGTATGACACCTATGTAATTTCGGATGCAACCGCCACATTTGATACCTTAGGCCCAGATGGGATAAAGTACGAAGCAGATATGGTTCACCGGATTTGCCTGGCCGCCCTGCACCGGGAGTTTGCCACGGTCGTCAGTTCGAGGGATATAATTGCGATGCTTTAAGGAAAGAGGATGATACAAAAATTAGGAAGAAGGTTTACAGATATCTTTCAGCGGTTTATGCCGGATGCCTTCGTATTCGCCCTGTTACTCACCCTGATCACGGCCGCACTGGCGATGTCCCGGGTTAAGGCTAGCCCGGTGGAGGTGATCACATCCTGGTATGACGGCTTTTGGCTTTTGCTGGAATTCGGCATGCAAATGGTCCTGCTCGTGGTAACGGGGTACTCCATAGCTCTTTCCCCACTTGTGAACAAGGGGATCGATGCCCTGGCAAGCAGGATCAAAACCCCGAGGCAGGTCTATTTCCTGGTGGTATTCCTGGGCACCTTATTTTGCCTGATCAGCTGGGGCTGGATGGTGATCACAGCCGTCCTGGGAAGGGAACTCGCCCTGAGGATCAAAGGGATTCACTATCCCTATCTCATCGCCTGTGTTTATTTTTCAAACCTGATCTGGGTGTGCGGTCTGTCGAGTTCCATACCCCTCTTGCTGAATACTCCAGGTAATTTTGTAATCGAGGCCGGAATCCTCAACGATACGATCTCCACCGGGGAGACCCTGGGAGCCCCGCTCAACCTGGTCATGATCGCCATTACGTTACTATCAGGACCCCTTTTGATGCGCTTCCTAGCCCCGAAATCCGGAGATGAAGCCACCCTTCAAAAAATGCTGGGGCCTGAGGCGGAGCAAAAATCGACACCCATTCGCGAAGAGGCCCGTTTGCTGAAATTACCAAACAAAGCCTTGTCTGACCTTTTGAACAATAGCGTTGTGCTGCAATACATCATCGCACTTTCAGGCTCGGTTTACCTGGTGAAGCACTTCTATACACGCGGCCTGGACCTGAATTTAAATATCATGATCTTTACCTTTCTGGTCCTCGGACTTTTTCTTCACGGCACTCCCATGCGCTATGTGATCGCAATGAAAAGAGCCAGTGGCAATATTTCGGGAATCGTTTTCCAGTTTCCGTTTTACGCCGGCATCATGGGCATCATGATCTACACGGGGCTGGGGGAAGAACTGGCCTACTGGATGGCCTCCGTGGCGAGTTTGGACAGTGTGCCATTTTTTGCCTTTCTCTCGGGTGCCGTCGTCAATTTTGCGATCCCTTCCGCAGGAGGAGAATTTGCGGTCATCGGGCCCACGATCATTAAGGCCGTGCAGGAGATCGGCGCTTCCCTTCCTCCCGAAGAGTTGAACGCACTGATATCCAGGGCGGCGATGGCCGTAGCCTATGGGGAAAGCCTCACCAATCTCATGCAGCCTTTCTTCCTTCTGGTAATCATTCCCATCCTCGGAGCGGGTATTAAGATCCAGGCAAGAGATGTCATGGGTTTTTTGGTGATCCCATTTCTCTTCTATTTAATCATGCAGGCGATCCTGGTGACCTTCTGGCCTTTGTAATCTCTATAAAGGAATGGGCCTAAAACGAAAAAGCACCGCTAAAAGCGATGCTCTTTCTAAACAACCAACCAACCAACTACTTGGGCATAACCACATCCTCAATGATGTGAATTACCCCATTAGAAGCCATTACGTCTGTTTTGGAGATCTTGCTGTAATTGCCATTGGCATCCATCAGGAAGATCCCTCCATCTTTTTGCACAGCAGTCAGTGTTCCGCCATTAAGTGTGGTAAGTTCTGCTTTTCCATATCCTTTTTTCAGGGCACTGGCCACGTCAGAGGCAGTGATGTTCCCTGATACGACATGGTAGGTAAGGATAGCACTTAACTTTTCTTTGTTTTCAGGTTGCAACAGGGCGTTGAGGGTGTTCTCATCGATCTTTGCAAAGCCGGAGTTCACGGGAGCAAAAACCGTAAAAGGACCATCCCCCTGCAAGGCACCTACGAGGTCAGCAGCTTTCAGGGCTGTCACCAGGGTTGAGAAATCATCTACGGATACCGCGATGTCTACAATGCTCTGGGAGTTGTTTTGGGCCTTTACCTGGCTGGTACCAAATAATAGGGCCACTGTGGAAAGAATAAAGATTACTTTTTTCATGATTTGTTTTTTAGTTAAAGTGAATTTTAATTTTACGGTGCACTCTACTATTATTTACACAAGAAGGTTTTCCATGGATGAGCTGAGCGGATTTTTATCATATCTTTAACACAAGCTATGAATGAAGAACTCCAGATAGATCGGCTCAAAAACGGAGATAAGAATGCCCTCTATTCCTCATACGACAAGTACTCGGGAGCTCTCTATGGAGTAGTGCTCAGGATGTGCCGGGACAGGGAACTGGCCGAGGACCTACTACAGGAAATTTTCCTTACGATCTGGGAGAAGATAGGGCAATACGATCCGGAAAAAGGCAAATTCTACACCTGGGCCTATCGGATCGCCAGAAATAAAACCCTGAATGCACTCAGAAAATCAGATCCCCTCATCCAAAAGGAGGATCTGGGTGTATATAAGGATAGAGAGGCGAAGGTTGAGGTACAGGATTTTGACGCATTGTATATGGAGATCGACAAGCTCGAGGACCACCACAAGAAAGTGATTGAACTGGTCTATTTCAAAGGCCTGACGCATCGGGAAGCCCACAAGGAAATGGATGTGCCCCTCGGCACCTTCAAATCCTATGTAAGACAGGCCCTGAATCGGCTTAGGGAGAATTACCCCATGTCGCTCGCCCTCTTGATCTTGTGTTTAGATGTGATGGATCATGGATAGGAAAACGATTTTAGAAAAAGGCCTTTTACTTGGATACCTGCTGGACGAACTGAGCGGGGAGGAAAAACTACGGGTCGAAAAAGTCCTGAGTGAAGATAAGAACCTCCGTCAGGAATTGAGCAAACTGGAGGCCGGCCTTGAGGATATCGCGATGAAAAATGCGATAGATCCTCCTGCTTCGGTAAAAAATGCCCTGATACAATCCCTGGAAGGTAAAGAACAACATGCGAAGTCCGGGGTTAAATCCATACGTCCGAATAGCGCATACCAACCCGTTCGCCTGATGGTGGCTGCTTCTTTGGCTGCCTTGTTCGCGCTGACCTCCTTTTGGCTGTATTCCCGCTGGCAGGATGCAGAAGAAAGCCTCAGGCTGGTACAGCAAGAGCAAAAGGAACTCCGCATGACCCTGGAGACGCTCGCTTCGGAGTTGCAGGTGGTGCAGGAGGTAAATGCCAAACTCAGCGACCGGAACACCATCCCATTCCTTATGAAAGGAAACAGCCTGGCTCCTGAGGCGAGGGCGGTTGCCTATGTCAACCACCAGAACCGTTCAGTGATCGTCAACCCCAGAGCCCTGCCAGCATTAGGTGCAGAGGAAACCTATCAGATGTGGGCAGACGTAGACGGGGAAATGATCAATATGGGCCTTGTACCCACTGATCAGGACCTGGTAGCCATGACCTATATCGACCAGGCAGAATCCCTGAATATCACCATCGAACCCAAAGGGGGCAGTGATCACCCTACGGTAGAGCGTTTAATCACCAATGTCTACCTGTAAATACCCGAATTTCCTGACTTGGTTTCATGAATTCTTAAGAATCCTCCTGTCCAATTGTCACCAAAAAAAAAAATAGAAAATATTTCAGGAATCCTGTCGTTTGAGTTGTTATAACCCTGGAAATCCCAAAAAAATCATTTCTATGAACTTAACAATTTCAACCCAAATGAGTTTAGTTAAAAAATTGACCCTGTTCTTAGCCTTACCGGCTCTGTTGTTTTTCACTTCCTGCAGCAAGGACGATGACGCCTTTGCCAGGGTAACCGTCAACGGTACACAGTTGAATACGAGTCCCTCAGACTTTGTCGTCGGGGATCGTTCGGATTTCAACGGGGACATCGACGCGAGTTTTACCGGGAATGGTGGTACGGCCATAAGAGTGTTCAGCTGGAACAACAACCTAAGTACGGCCGACTACAACGCAGATATCACTGCAAACGCTGACGGAAGTTTCCGGATGATCGTGGAGGATTCAGAAGGTGTAGTAGTCCTTGATCGCTCTATTCAAGGTGGTACAGAGCCTGATACCATTGGAGGAGTAACCTCAGCCGGAACATCCGGTATCTGGACCGTGACCATTGAAGTGACCGACTTCTCTGGAGATGGCAGCTTTTCCCTGAGTGAAGGAAACTAATTGAATTAGCAATAATAAGGAAAGCGCTGTGAGTGACACAGCGCTTTTTTTGTTCCTGAACATTTTGGCTACTCTGATGGAATACCGTAGAGGTCGAAGTCGGCCGCATCTGTGATACGAATATCCGCAAAGTGGCCCACCCTTAAAAAGTGCGTTGTTGCATCGATCAGCACCTCGTTGTCTACGTCCGGCGAATCGAACTCGGTCCGGCCCACAAAGTAATTCCCTTCCTTTCGATCAATAATACACCTGAAGGTCTTGCCGATCTTCTCCTGGTTGAGTTCCCAGGAGATCTGGGCCTGGAGTTCCATGATCTCATTCGCCCTTTGCTGTTTGACCTCTTCCGGGACATCGTCTTTCAGGTTGTACGCATGAGTATTCTCCTCATGGCTGTAGGTGAAACAACCCAACCTTTCAAAGCGCATTTCCCTGACCCAATCTTTCAGGGTCTGAAAATCGGCTTCGGTCTCCCCGGGGTATCCAACGATCAGTGTGGTCCGGATGGCCATATCGGGTACCGCTTCCCGGAAATCCCGTAACAACCGTGTCGTCTTTACCTGCGTAGTCCCTCGTCTCATGCTCTTCAGGATAGCATCCGAAATGTGCTGGAGGGGAATATCTATATAGTTGCAGATCTTGGGCTCTTCCCGCATCACTTGTAGCACATCCATGGGAAATCCGGTAGGAAAGGCATAGTGCAGGCGGATCCATTCAATCCCTTCGACCTTGGCCAAAGCCCTGAGTAGCTCGGCGAGGTTTCGCTTTTTATAGAGATCGAGTCCGTAGTAGGTCAGGTCCTGGGCAATAAGGATCAGCTCCTTTACCCCTTTGGCAGCCAGGTTCCCAGCTTCCTTCACCAGGACCTCTATAGGCGTGCTCCGGTGTTTGCCCCTCATTAATGGGATGGCACAGAAGGAGCAGGGTCGGTCACAGCCTTCGGCGATCTTTAGATAGGCGTAATTCTTGGGCGTGGTGGTAAGTCGCTCCCCTAAAAGCTCGTGTTTGTAATCAGCCCCCAGTGCCTTGAGAAGATTCGGCAGGTCGGTTGTCCCGAAATAAGCGTCCACATCGGGTATTTCCTTCTGGAGGTCAGGCTTGTACCGCTCGCTCAGGCAGCCGGTCACAAAGACCTTTTCCACCTTTCCTTCCTCCTTCTGACGTACAAAATCCAGGATGGTGTTCACGCTCTCTTCCTTGGCGTTGGCGATAAATCCGCAGGTATTGATCACCACGATATTGCCTTCTTCCTCATGTACCACTTCCTTGTCATTAGCCCGCAACTGTCCCATGAGGACCTCAGAATCGTAGACGTTCTTGGAGCATCCCAGGGTCACTACATTGATCCTGTTCTTTTTACGGGTTTTTGTACGCATGGCTGAAAATGAGGTGCAAAAATACGATTTAGAACAGCATCCTCCACAGGTAAGATCGAGAATTATTGATATTCCTCCGGTATTATCCTGGCCTTACTAGCCTTTTCATACGCGGCTCCCAGGCGAAGTAGTTTCCGCTCTTCAAAGGATTTGGCGATAAAGGTCAGGCTGATAGGCTCCCCGTCTGCCTTGTAGCCCATGGGAACCGTCAGGGCGGGATATTTTGCCACCGCTGCATAGGCTGCGTGGTAATTGTTGATCGAGAGGATGGCGTCCAGTTCGTGGGTATCCAAAGCATTGTCAAAAAAGTTGCGGCTGCTCCTCTCCAGTTCCACCTTGATCGCTGTCAATTCTTCTGCTGAAGTGCTGTCGGTAACCACGGCTTCCAGTCTGCCCTGGCCGTAGGGGATCCTGATCAGGGTGTCCTGCAGGTTAAAGTCCATGATATCCCTGACGTTTCTGACGGTCACAGCCTGGGTGTTCCTTACGTTTTTCCCGATATAGGCAGGAAGATCGGTTTTCATATCCAGGTTCAGGATGCTCAGGAAGCCATCGAGGGGAATTCCCGGTGGATCCAGTTCCACCACTTCTGCACCGGCTGCCCTTATGAGTTCCAGTGTTTCCACATAGATGCTATCCCTTTCCATCAGGTTCGAAAAAGCCCCGAAACGCTTACCTTTAAGGGTTTGGGAAGGCAAGTCTTTATAGAGGTCTGTTCCGAGTTCTCCCTCCACAGAACTGGGATCACCGGGATCCTTGCCGAGCATTGCATCCAGCAGGATGGCATTGTCTGTGACATTCCGGGTCATGGGTCCGGGTGTATCCAGGGTACTGGAGATAGGGACAATACCCGACCTGCTGAGTAGTCCGATCGTCGGTTTCAGGCCCACCACGGAATTCTGACTGGAGGGAGACAGGATCGATCCTGAGGTTTCTGTACCCACGGCCGCCACAGCATAATTTGCTGCCATGGAAGTGCCACTGCCCGAACTGGACCCGCCAGTCTCAAAGATCTTTCTCCCATAGGGATTCAGGGTCTGACCTCCGTAGGCACTGTAGCCCACCGGGCATCCGTCACACAGGTAATAGGCCCATTCGCTCAGGTTGACCTTTCCCAGGATCAGGGCACCGTTTGCCTTCAATCGCTGAACGATAAATGCATCAGAGGTCATATTGTCCTTAAAGGCCAGGGCTCCGGCAGTCGTCTTCATCCCTTCGGTATCTATATTGTCCTTAAGAAGTACAGGCATCCCGAAGATGGGGTGTTGTCCGGCCTTTCTCTGACGGTCCTTTTCCCTGGCTTCTTCCAGAACATTTTCATTCAGAGCAATGACCGTATGCAGAGTAGTCTCATTATCGAGCTCGTAGTCGTAGATCCTCTTGAGATAGAAGAGGGTGAGTTCCTCGTAGGTAAATTTGCCTTCGGCTACAGACTGCTGAAGACTCGGAATGTCCTTCTCCAGTACCAGGGGTTTCATACTTTCATATCGCTCTTCCGAAAAGGCACTGACCTCTTTGTACAGGGGTAAGAAAATATCATTTTTATCCAGGACCTTGGACTGTATGAGTTTGTATCGCATCCTCGGGTTTTCGTGTTCCTGGTTGGCAGCTACCTCTGAAGAATCGTTGTAGGAAGTCCAAATGACGAGTTCCTGATCGCTTGCTTTTTGTTCTTTGCACCCAGTCAGTGCCAGTATGCCTGCCAATAGAAGTATTATTGCCGATCCCGTTCTTTTTCCAGCTGTTTTTTCCATGTTTTTATGTTTTCCTGATTCATTCGTACAAATTCGTCCTTCCCCTCAGAATCCGCAAGTTCACGGGAGCGCTCCGCCGAGTCTATGGCAGCAGGGAAGTCGCCCAGGCTCGCTTCAAGGAGCGACTTCACCCGGTAAAAATAATAGGTATCCCCACCCAGTTCGATAGCCTTCTTTGCATAGGCTAGCGCTCTTTGGGGATCGAGATTCTCTTCCTGAAAATAGCGGGCAGCCTCGTAATATGTCTGGGCTGAGGGTTGGCCTTCCAGGCTCTGACTTATCTTTTCCATCATAACCCGGCGAGTATCGACCTCAAGGGGAATGGAAATGACCGTATATCCCCATTTCCATTTCATAACGGCTCCATTGTGGGTAAGGGAATCGAAACTGATTCCGAAATTTTCCTGCCAGTCGGTTTCCTGTCCGGGCTTCACCAAAACCCTGAAGGCATCTTCCGAGGGATCGTATTCGGTCCTGCCATCCCCCCAGTGACCTGTGTTCCGATGGAAGACCACCTCCCAGGTCTCTTCCCCAGGAAATGCATATAGGGCGTAGGTCCCTGGCTGCAGATTATTACCCAGGATATTCACTTCAGTATCTGTAGTAAATTTGGTGGATTCATTGGCCCCCACCCTCCATATCCTACCAAAGGGAACCAGGCTGCCAAATAATTCCCGATTACGGGCTGCCGGACGTGAGTAGGCTATACGGATCCGTGATAAACCGATGTCCTGTACTACTTCTGAATAAGGACTTGCCCGGGGATGTTCGATCTGGGCTCTGCCCTGAAAGGAGAGGAACAATACAGCAAGAAACCCTATGCAGCAGGAGGCTTTCAACCGAAGAAGGAGTCTACAAATTCGTACTTATTGAAAACCTGCAAGTCTTCCACCCTTTCCCCTACCCCTATGTATTTGACAGGGATCTGGAATTGGTCTGAAATCCCGATAACCACTCCACCTTTGGCGGTGCCGTCGAGCTTGGTCACTGCCAGGGCGGTCACCTCCGTGGCCTTGGTAAATTGTTTCGCCTGTTCAAAAGCATTCTGGCCCGTAGATCCGTCGAGGACGAGAAGTACTTCATGGGGTGCATCGGGGACCACTTTTTGCATGACCCGCTTGACCTTGCTCAATTCGTTCATCAGGTTGACCTTGTTGTGGAGCCTGCCGGCCGTGTCGATCAGTACCACATCCGCTCCCTTGGCCTGGGCCGCATTCAGGGTGTCGAAAGCTACTGATGCGGGGTCACTGCCCATTTTTTGTTTGACGATTGGAACTTCTACCCGGTCTGCCCATACCTGCAACTGGTCAATAGCCGCTGCGCGAAATGTATCGGCCGCACCCAGTACTACTGAGAATCCTTTGTTCTTGAACTGATGGGCGAGCTTTCCAATGGTGGTGGTCTTCCCGACACCATTTACACCAACTACCATAATCACATAGGGCTTCTTCTCTTTGGGAAGTTCAAAATCGGTTGCCTCCCCGGTGTGGGTCTCGGACAGCAGACCCGCGATCTCCTCCCTCAGGATAAGATTGAGTTCATCTGTGCCTAAATATTTATCGGCTGCCACGCGATTTTCAATTCGATCGATGATTTTGAGAGTCGTCTCTACTCCAACATCGGAAGTCACAAGGACCTCTTCCAGGTTATCGAGTACATCATCATCTACCTTCGACTTGCCGGCCACCGCCTTGCCCAGTTTGGAAAAAAAACTGGTCTTGGTCTTTTCCAGTCCCTTGTCAAGGCTTTCTTTCTTTTCGGAAGAGAATATTTTCTTAAAAATGCTCATGGGATGGTTGTTCCTTGGAAAGCCTCAAAGATAAGAAATAAAAAAAGCCGCTACCTGAAGGCAGCGGCTTTATTGATATCGTCAGACAGGCTATTTTTTGGCCAGCCAGTCATTTACCATTTCAGGAGGCATAACGGATTCCACAAAGGTATAGGCGCCACTCTTTGGCGATTTCACCATTTTGATGGCCTTTGTCAGTCTTTTTGATCCCCCTTGCAGGGTCGCTACGGTCTTCTTTGCCATGTCTTCTTACTTTATTTCTTTGTGAACGGTCACTCTTTTCAGAATGGGATTGTACTTCTTGATCTCCAGGCGGTCCGGAGTGTTCTTTTTATTCTTGGTGGTAATGTACCTCGAAGTGCCTGGCATACCAGACTCCTTGTGCTCAGTACATTCCAGGATCACCTGTACCCTATTTCCTTTCTTTGCCATAGTACCCTGATTATTAGGCTTATTTTATAATACCATTCTGACGTGCTTCCTTAAGTACGGCAGAAATTCCTTTTTTGTTGATACTTTTCAGAGCCCTTGCCGAGACCTTCAGGGTCACCCAACGGTCTTCTTCCGGGATATAGAACCTTTTTTTGGAAAGGTTTACATCAAATCTCCTTCTGGTCTTGTTGATCGAAAAGGATACGTTATTTCCGAACATGGCCTTCTTCCCGGTGATTTCACATACTTTAGACATGCTGCTCTTCTTTACTTTGTTTAAATCAGGTGGCAAATTTACGTCATTTTCACGGAAGCGCAAAAATCTTTCTCAGAATTTTGAAATTTCTTCTTTCAACATTTCCAGGGCCTTATGTACCCCTTTCTGCACGATCCTAACCCGGTGGTTTCCCATGGAAAAGGATTGGGCCACTGTACCCTTTTCACTGGAGACTGCGATGTAAACCGTCCCTATGGGAGCATCAGAATCCCCTTTGGTAGGCCCGGCATTTCCGGTAGTGGCCAGCCCAAAATCGGTTTTCATGATCTTCCGGACATTTTCTGCCATGGCGGAGGCCACCTCAGCACTCACGACAGAATGCTTTTCTATCAAGGCATTCGGAATGCCTAGCTGATCCACCTTGGTCCGCGTAGCATAGGTTACCATTCCGCCCACAAAATAACTAGAGGCCCCGGGTACTGTAGTGATCTGTTCTGCGATCTTCCCACCCGTAAAACTTTCGGCAGTGGCCAGGGTCAGCTCCCTGGAGGTCAGCATCTGACCCACGACGGCTTCCAGGGTACCTTCTTCTTCCTCCCCCGAAATGATATCGCCTATAGTTTCGTACAACCTATCCGAGACCTCCCTTATGCCGGCTTCGAGTACGGCCTTGTCTGTACCCTTGGCTGTCAGTCTCAACCTGACCTTCCCCAGGTTGGGCAAGTAAGCGAGTTTGATCCCTTCCGGAAGGGAATCTTCTATGGCCGATATTCGCTCGGCAATGGCACTTTCCCCAAGTCCATAGGTCATCAGGGTTTTGTGCAAAATATAGGGCCGCCTGAAACGGGAGATGATCCCGGGAAGCACGTGCCCGGTCATCAGGGCCTTCATCTCAAAGGGAACACCGGGAAGGGATACGTAGACCCGCTCCTCATGTTCGAACCACATACCGGAAGCGGTACCATAGGCATTGTGAAGAACACGTGCACGGGAGGGCAGGTGTGCCTGCCTGCGGTTGACCTCGGAGATCGGGGTGGAGATATAGGTTTTAAACAGATGTTCTATGTGTTCCAATACTGCGGCATTGGGGACAAGGGTATCCCCGAAATACTCGCAAAGAGTGAGTTTGGTGATGTCATCTTTGGTAGGCCCCAGACCTCCGGTCATGATGATGAGCTGGGCCCTTGAGGATGCTTCATCAAGGGCGGTCAGGATATGTTCCTTGTCGTCCTGCACTGAGGTGATCTGGAATACAGATATCCCAATCTTGTTGAGTTCGGAAGCTATAAACGCAGAATTGGAATCGACGATCTGCCCGATCAGGATCTCATCGCCGATCGTAATGATCTCGGCGAGCATTATACGTCAAAGTCTTTGCGCAACTCACCAATAACCTGGTGGATGTCCTTTTTAAGGGTGGGGAATTTGGCCTTGATTTGCTCCATGTTGTCCTCGTGCTTTCCGAGGGTCTCTATTTCCAGAGCAATGGCCCGGGTTTGCTCCATTCCCAGGATATCCACATTGGGTTTGATCTTGTGGGCGAGTTTGTAGACATTTTCGTAATCGGCACCTTCTATGGCACTTTCCAGGTCCTCCAGGTCTTGGGGGACCTCCTCGAGGAATACGGTAACGACAGAAAGGATAAAATCGTCATCCCCATCGGCCATCTCATTCAATTTATCCAGACTGTAGATCATTTACTTAATTTTTAGTCGAAACATTTCTATCCCTTCCAATCTTCCTGAAAGGTAATCATTTGGGCTTACTTTGCCAACCCCTGCCGGGGTACCGGTAAAAATTATATCTCCCTTTTTAAGGGTAAAGAAGCGCGAAGTATAGCTGATCAGATCGTCAATGCCCCAGAGCATATCCGAGGTATTCCCCTTTTGTACCACCTCCCCGTTCAGGTACAGCTCAAAATCCAGGTTATTTGCGTCCTCAAACCGACTTTTAGGTGCCCATTTGCCGATCACTGCAGCCCCGTCAAAACCCTTGGCCTTTTCCCAGGGCAACCCTTTTTCCTTGAGTCGGGCCTGCAGGTCGCGGGCCGTAAAATCAATGCCCAGCCCTACCTCGTCGTAATACTTATGGGCAAAGCGCGGGTCTATATGTTTGCCGACTTTTTTGATCTTCACAAGGACCTCTACCTCGTAGTGCACATCCTGGGTGAAGTCAGGAATATAGAAGTCCTGCTCCTTGGGCAGTATAGCCGAGTCGGGTTTGATAAAAACCACCGGGTCTGCCGGCCTCTCGTTCGACAATTCCTTGATATGTTCAGCGTAGTTCCGCCCGATGCAGATAAGTTTCATACACCTTCCCTTCTTTCCTTAATTGAGCTTGTTGTTGAGTTTGCGCAACTTAATCTGGGTAAGCACTTTTTTGGTATACAGGGGAAAGTCGGCATTGAGTATCCAGCCGAAATATCCGGGTTCTTCCTCCAGTACCTCAGCCACCTTCTTCCCCTTGTGCTTCCCAAAAGTGAAGATCTCCTCCTCATCCTCATCATAGCCCAGGAAGCCTGCAAAATCTGCACTCTGTCTGAAAGTGGAAAAGTCTGCCAGTTTTTTGACGTTGTTCTCCAATTCAGGATATCGTTCCAGCTGTGCCAGGAGCACTTCGTATGTCGCCTCCGTATCGGCCTTGGCACCGTGGGCACCCACCAGGTCCTTGTCGCAATAGAATTTGTAGGCTGCAGACAGGGTGCGCTGTTCCATCTTGTGAAAGATGGTCTGCACGTCTACAGAGACCATGTTCTTCATATCGAAATCCACGCCAGCTCTCAGCATCTCCTCGGCCAGTAGAGGGATATCAAAACGATCTGAATTAAACCCTCCCAGGTCGCTATCCCTGATCATCTGGTAAATCTCCTTGGCCAGATCGCTAAAGGTAGGCGCATTGGCCACCATTTCGTTAGAGATCCCATGAATAGCCACCACGGCTTCAGGTATCTCACATTCGGGATTGACGAGCCAGGTCCGCTGTTCCCTGCTGCCATCCGGCTTTACTTTTAGGATAGAGATCTCGACGATCCTGTCTTTGGCAACATTGGTCCCCGTGGTTTCCAGGTCAAAAAAGCAAATGGGTTTGTTCAGGTTCAGTTTCATGTCCTATTGATTAGCAGGTTTGGGATGTATGAGATCAACTTTTCAAATCTCCCGGTCCGTATCCCAATTCTCCAGGTAATCGGCTACGGCCTTCACAAACATACCTCCCAAAGCCCCGTTGACAACCCTGTGGTCATAGCTGTGTGAAAGGAACATCTTACTGCGGATCCCTATAAAATCCCCTTCAGAGGTCTCAATGACCGAAGGCACTTTACGGATAGCTCCAAGGGCCAGTATTCCCACCTGGGGTTGGTTGATGATAGGCGTGCCAAAGACACTGCCAAAGGTACCTACATTGGTGACCGTATAGGTGCCCTCCTTGATTTCGTCGGGTTTTAGGGCATTGTTTCGAGCCCTGTTGGCCAGGTCGTTCACTACCTTGGCCATGCCCACCAGATTGAGCTGGTCTGCGTTCTTGATCACCGGGACGATGAGGTTCCCATCGGGCAGGGCGGCTGCCATGCCTATATTGATGTTCTTTTTCTTGATGACCGTATCCCCGTCTACGGAGATATTGACCATGGGGAATTTCTTAAGGGCAACGGCCACAGCCTCCATGAAGATGGGCGTAAATGTAAGTTTCTCCCCTTCCCTTTTTTCAAAGGTTTCCTTGACCTTATTGCGCCATTTGACCACGTTGGTGACATCGACCTCGATAAAACTCTGAACGTGGGCAGCAGTGGCCACGCTTTCGGCCATATGCTGGGCAATGAGTTTGCCCATGCGCGTCATCGGGATGACCTCATCTCCCCCGGAGACCTGGGTGGTGGTCACTTTGTGAGGGGTCATCTGTTGTTCTGCGGGTTTTTTGGTATCGGCCGGTTTCACCGGGGCTTCCTGAGGTGTCGTGTCGGGTTTCCTGCCCTCCCCGTTACCTCGACTTTCCAGATAGGCAAGGATGTCGTTTTTGGTGACTCTGCCCTCGAGTCCAGTCCCTGCGATCGCATCCAGTTCTTCCTGGGTTACGGATTCCTGCCTGGCAATGTTCCTCACCAGGGGAGAATAGAAGCGCTCCGAACTGGATTGAACAGGTGGAGCTGCTGTCACCGTTTCCCGGGCATGGGCTACCTGTTTGTCCAGGGCCTCGGCTACTTCTTCCGGCACTGCCTCTTCTTCTTCCCGAACGCTGACTTCAGGTTCTGTGACGGGGGAAGCTTCCCCTTCTGTCTCGATGACTGCGACGACCTCCCCTACCTTGATCACGTCGTCCACCTCGAATCTCTTCTCAACAAGTACTCCTTCCACTTCGCTGGGAACCTCAGAATCTACCTTATCCGTCGCGATCTCGAATATTGCCTCATCCATCTCTATCGTATCCCCTATTTCCTTGAGCCAGGAGGTAAGGGTGGCTTCTGCTACGCTTTCTCCCATCTGAGGGAGTTTTAATTCGAATTTTGACATATTCTTAGTAATGGACTTGTTGGGATCTTATTTTTTGCAAAAATACGATTTTTTCGATCGGATCATTAAATTTTTCCTATCGGTCACCTTCTGCCTTCAGAGAGGTCTCAAAGGGGATCCTGTGCAGGATGCTCCTGCCCAGGGTGATCTCGTCAGCGTACTCCAGTTCATCACCTACAGCAATACCCCGGGCGATGGTAGACGTCCTGACCGAAAGATCCTGTATCTGCCTGTAAATGTAAAAGTTGGTCGTATCTCCCTCCATGGTGGAGCTCATGGCAAAGATCAATTCCCGTACCTGTCCCTTTTTTACCTTTTCCACCAGAGGGGCAATGGTCAGATCCTGGGGGCCGATTCCCTCCATCGGGGAAATCTTTCCTCCCAGGACGTGATAGAGTCCATTGTACTGGCTGGTGTTCTCGATCGCCATCACATCCCGAATGTCCTCCACTACACAGATCAACGCTTCATCCCTTTTTGGATTTGCGCATATCTCGCATAGGTTCGAATCAGAGATGTTGTGACAGTTTTGGCAGAACTTGATGTCTTCCCTCAGGTTCTTAAGTGCCTCTGCAAGACGGCCCGTCTGTGCCGGGGGTTGCTTGAGCAGGTGCAGCACCAACCTCAGAGCCGTCCTCTTGCCCACACCGGGCAATTGGGACATCTCGTAGACCGCATTTTCAAGGAGTTTCGAGGCAAATTCCATATGGGCAAAATTACGTACTATTTTTACTTTTTGTACTTTGCACGGGAAATTAATTTGAATGGATGCCTCCCGTATTCTGTTTCTGATCGGCGCGTATTTTCTGGTGCTGATCGTCATTTCTTACCTCACCGGACGCAATGATTCCAACGCCGATTTCTTCAGGGCGGGAAACAAGTCACCCTGGTTCGTCGTCGCTTTCGGAATGATAGGCGCCTCACTTTCCGGGGTCACGTTTATCTCCGTACCCGGCTGGGTAGAAGCCTCTGAATTCAGCTATATGCAGGTGGTCCTGGGCTATCTGGTGGGCTACTTTGTCATCGCCTTCGTCCTGCTACCCATTTACTACAGGCTGAATGTCACTTCCATTTACGAGTACCTGCAGGGGAGATTCGGGACCGTGAGTTACAAAGTCGGGGCAATTTCTTTCTTTGTATCCAGGGTTTTGGGGGCTTCCTTTCGCCTGTTCTTGGTCGCTATCGTCTTACAGCAGTTTGTCTTTGACGCCTGGGGAGTTCCGTTTGAACTCACCGTGGTGCTATCCATCCTGCTCATCTGGATCTATACCTTCCGGGGAGGGATCCGGACGATCGTGTGGACCGATACGCTTCAGACCCTTTTCATGCTCCTTTCCGTAGGTCTTTCCATTTACTTTATCAATGAGAAGATCGGGTGGAGTTTCTCGGAGTTTATCCGTTCGGAAGAGTTAAAGGAGTACAGCACTGTATTTTTTACGGACGACTTCTACCAAAAGAACCATTTCCTCAAATCCTTCCTGGGGGGAATGTTTATCACGATCTGCATGACAGGCCTGGACCAGGATATGATGCAAAAGAATCTCACCTGCAAGACCCTGGGCGATGCCCAGAAAAACATGGTCTCTTTCAGTGTAATTCTGGTCTTCGTCAACCTGGTCTTCCTCCTCTTAGGCGCCCTGCTATTTATTTACGCTGCCCAAATGGAGGTGGCGCTTCCGCTTATGGACGGGGAACCGAAATCCGACCTGCTGTTTCCGGAGATCGCGCTCAATAGCGGCCTCGGCAGCCTAGTGGCCACTACCTTTATCCTCGGGCTGATCGCCGCTGCCTACAGCAGTGCAGACAGCGCCCTCACCTCCCTGACCACATCTTTTTGTGTGGATTTCCTGGGAATCGAAAAGCGGGAGGCCACTCAGCAAAAGTCGCTCCGCAAAAAGGTCCACATAGGGATGAGCCTGTTGCTGGTCCTGGTGGTCATCAGTTTTAAATACCTGCTGGACCGAAATGTCATCGACGGACTACTGACTGTGGCCACCTTTACCTACGGGCCTTTGCTGGGACTCTTTGCCTTTGGCATCACGACGAGATACGAGATAGACGACCGACTCGTCTGGATTGTGGCCCTCTCCTGTGTCCTGATAGTCATGGGCTTGTCATATCTTCCTGCCGATACCATAGGAGGGTACCAAATCGGGTATGAACTCCTCCCTTTCAACGGGCTCCTCACCTTCCTCGGATTGTGGCTTATCCGAAAGCGGACCTGACGTCCTATTCCCTGTACTGCCCTATGGACAAAAGCACCAGGGTACAGGCTACCTCCACCTCAATATCGGCTTCCGCAAGCAGGTCGTAGAATTCTGGGTTTTCCGTTCCCGGATTGAAGATGATTCGCCTGGGCCTAAGGTCGATTATAGTATCGTAGAACACCCGTTGTCTTTTGGGGTTCATATAGAGGGTAACCGTATCGACCTCGGTGAAAGAATCACAGGAGGTCTCAATTTTTACCCCCGCCACCCGGCCTTCCCTGAGGCCGAAAGCCAGTACCTCCTCCCCCGCCTCTACCAGCCGTTTGATGGCGATATAACTGTAGCGATAAGGTTTTAAGGAAGCTCCGAATACAAGGGTGTTTTTCAACATGCTTAGGGGCTGTTAAAGTGTGTTAAGTAGTGTAACGTATGGCTATGGAAGTCGTCTTTTATAATAATCTACGTCGTTGGGACGCTGTATTTTTAAAGTTAATGGTTAGTGTTTAGTGCGGCTTAACAACGACAGAAACCCCGGTCTCAGGACCGGGGTTTTGTGTTTCTGGTCCGATTAACCGCATTGGCATAAATCTAAGGCTTAAATCGTTAAATCCGCATTTTCCCGTTACAATTTCCCGCCAGCAGCGTCTTTTAAGTAACATCATCAATCAATCAATCAATCAATCATCAAACAACTCAGTCATGAAAATAGTAAGCTTGCTATGGGCCTTGCTGGCCCTGAACATGGTTTTTGCCAACACCGATCCCGAAGATCCTGAGCCAAGGGACGGAAGCATAGAAGGAAAGGTCATCGATGAAGGCCTGAATGCGCCTGTCGCATACGCCTCTGTCGTCGTCAAATCCATGGACAACGTCACCATCACGGGAGGGATCACCCTGGAAGATGGTTCTTTTGTGATCGAGAAACTTCCGGACGGAGAATTCATTCTGGAAGTACAGTATATCGGATACAAAACGCATAGCCAGAAATTTACGGTAAACAGGGGTCACAGAAAGCTGGAGCTGGGTACCATTTCGATATCTGAAGAAGCCGAAGCCCTTTCTGAAGTTGAGTTGGTTGCTGAGCGAACAACCATAGAGCAGCGCATCGACGAAAAGTAGTCAACGTTGGCAAGGACCTTACCACTGCGGGAGCCACTGCGTCGGATATCATGAACAACATCCCGTCTGTGAATATTGACCAGCAGACCGGAGATCTCACCCTCAGGGGCAACTCGAATGTGAGGGTCATGGTCGACGGCAAACTCTCCAACGTACCTGTCGCCCAGTTGTTGCGGCAAATACCTTCTTCCTCGATTAAATCCATAGAACTCATCACCAATCCGTCTGCCAAATACAATCCGGAAGGTATGAGCGGAATCATCAATATCATTTTACACAAGAATGCCAATATTGGGTTTAACGGAAATATAAATACGGGGCTGACTGTTGGCCTGGAAGCAAAATTCAACTCTTCTCTGGACCTGAATTACCGCAACGGCAAAGTGAACCTCTACGGAAATGTCGGGACCAACATAGGCAAATACGTGAACGATGGGAATATCTTCAGGGTGGTAGAGAATTCCCAGCAATTCTTTGAATTTCTGAACAACAACAAATCGTATCTGTACAAGGTCGGGTTCGATTACTATCTGAATGACAAGAATACACTGTCGTTTTTTACCAACCAGAATATCTTTGAAGGCGAGGGACTGGGCAACACAGACGTGGTCTATTACGATGATCCCGGCCTGAACAACAGCCAGACCTTTAATCCCGTCAATGCTAACCGGAGTGGACAGTACAATTTTGATTACAAACTCGATTTTGCGAAAGAAGGACACAACCTGGAGCTCGAGATCGACCACAACCGGTTTGAGGACGATGAGGAATCCACTTTCCGTATCCGCGGCAATTCCCTATTTCCCGATTACCGGGACTTTGTGGTGACAGATCGGACGCAGACCTTTGTCAACCTGGACTACGTGAATCCCCTGGACTCTATATCCAAAATTGAAGCGGGATTGGAATCCCGAACCTTTGAAACCGAAGTGGACTATCGTTCCACAGGACTTTCCTTTGACGCAAGCGGGAACCTGAGGCCTACGCCATCAACCGCCTTTGTCTACGGTATGGACATCTATTCTGCCTATGCCACCTTCGGACAGAATTATGAGAAATGGTCCTATCAGGTCGGCGCAAGGATAGAAGACGTTACCGTTAAGGCAGATACCAATGCAGTACGGGCATTTGATGACAAGTACACACAGATCTACCCGTCTGCATTTATCACCTACACGCCCAGCGAGAAGAACCAGTTTCAGCTGAGTAGCAGCAGAAGGGTAGACCGTCCCGGTCTCACGCAGGTGAATCCGATCCGGGAATGGGCCACACCACTGATATCTTCTTTCGGGAATCCCAGTCTTGAGCCTCAGTTTACCACCTCTTTTGAGCTGAATTACACCAGGCGGTTAGAAAAGGGAAGTATCACTTCCGGCGTGTTTTACAGAACCATCAAAGACGAGATCAACAGGGCGGTTTACGTAGACCGACTGGACCTTAACAAGCTCATACTGACCTTTGACAATTTTGACAACACTTCGGCATATGGCATGGAGGTGACCGCCAATTACAAGCCGGTTAAATGGTGGAACATAAACGGTAGTTTTGACCTGTATTCCCAAACCCAAAGAGGGATTACAGAAAGTCTTCAGGAATCTAATTCCGAAGCCACTATCGAGGATATCACCATTGAAGAAGTGGAGGTACAGAATACGGCCTGGAACCTGAGAATGAACAACAGTTTCACCCTGACCAAGGACCTCACATTACAGCTTTTCGGATTTTACCGGGGCCAGAATCGGACTATACAGTTCACGGCAAAACCCATGTATTTCATAAATCTTGGAATGCGCTACAATTTTGCCCAGAATAAAGGAACATTCAGCCTCAATTTCAACGATGTCTTCAATACGATGCGCTTTGCCTTTGATGGGGAGAGGCCCTTCCTGCAGACGGGAGAGTTCAATTGGGAAAGTCAGACCATCTTCGCCGGTATCTCTTATAGATTTGGCAGCGACAAGTTCAAAGCCTCGAGACGGAAGAACAGGGATGACAATACGAAAGATGGCGGAGGTGGTATCCTGTAAAATTGTCGAACAGGCCCATCGGACCGAAGGATTAGGGTTGGTTTTTCGTCCTTTTCAGGGCCTGGCAAGATCCCGGTGAGTTCACCGGGATTTTTTGCTTATCGGATTCCGGTAGGGTGTCCATCAAGACTGGTGGTATTCTTTTTCTGCATATAATCCTTCAGACCGTCTTCCCCTTTGTCCCTGGCCCACTGAATCAATTCCTTACGGTGACCCCGGAAATCCATTAGTGGCACTCCCATACCACAGGAGGTCTGCACCAGATCCACTTCCACCTCAAAGAGCTGCCTGGTCCCCGGTATTTCGGGAAATAGCCCGATCCTCTCTTCATACCCGGGATCTCCCGGATGGTAGGTGGTAGTCTTGCCGTAAAGCCGGAGGATGTTGGGAGGGCCTTCAAACGCACAGAACATGATGGTCATCCTGTCTGAATGCAGGACGTGAGCAGCCGTTTCATTCCCGCTGCCCGTAAGGTTGAGCCAGACAACCCGGTTTTCATCTACCACCCTGAAGGTGTCAATACCCTTGGGGGATACATTGATCCTTCCCCCCTCCATGGCAGTTGCCACAAAG
>CBDTYM010000023.1:0-27718 GCA_965364605.1 uncultured Muriicola sp. | reverse complement strand
CACCTATGGCTCCTGCGATGCTCCACCATTTGTCACCCCCTGAGATCTCGTGGGCGATGAATGCCCCAACCACTCCCGAGGCCACACCGGCACCGAAGTGCAGGACTTTATCCTCAGATTGGGCGAATGTGGTAACCCCAAATAGAAAGAAGAGAAGGAGGAATTTCTTCATATTCAAACATAATGAATCATTTTCTGATAGTATGCCGTGAGGTGGTAGAATTGGCCAAGATGACCATATACACGACAAAGTGAAGTCTGGTACGGGCATGGAATGACAAGAATTGAATCCGTTGATAGTGGTTTGAGACCATATAAGCTAGAGAATACTCATCCGAAAACAATAGCGTCATGAGGAAATTTTCACCTCTGGGTAAAAAGAAAGAGCGTCAGCACTTTTGATTTTGCATTTACCATAAAAAATCACAAGATCTTTCCCCCGTTATATATCACGTTTCTTATCCTCAGATCGGTTCTATCCCGACGGACTTAGAAGTAGTTATCCGACTTGTAATTCATTTTCAGGCATGACCCAAATCATTGCACTTTATCAATTTAAGGAGTAGGTTGGCGAGTTGAACAAATTATTTAAATATCATGAAATACTTATTATCAATTGTCTTGGTTTTTTTGATGTTGGGTTGTTCAAAGGAAGAATTGGTTTTACCTGAAACACTCAAGAGTGATGTTGCTCTAAAGGCTGATTTGACATTTCCAAACGTATTACCATTACCTAATGGTTTTCAGCCCGAAGGGATTGTAATTGGGTCACAAAATGAATTTTTTGTGGGCTCTCTGCTCGATGGAAAGATCTACAGGGGAGATTTGAGAACAGGGGATGGAGATGTGTTTATCGATCCAGAGGATTTTGGTCTAATGCCAGGTCCAGTAGTTGGGTTGGCATTGGATAAAAGAAGTGGTTATCTCTATGCAGCAGGAGGGTTTGACCTTGAACCCCCGTTTGTAGGGATAATTTATGTTTATAATTACAGGACAGGTGCATTAGTACGTACGTTTACCTATGATTCAGATTTTCCCCTCTTTATCAACGATGTGATCGTTTCTCGGGACGCAGTATATTTTACAGATTCTGTGGGGCCGGTACTATACAAAATAGCCTTATCTAAGAATGGACAGTTGCCAGAAACTGACATGCTTATGGCTGTTCCCTTGTCAGGATTCTCTATAGATCCATTTTGGGATGACGGATTTCCATTTCCTGTTTTTGGCAATGGGATTGATGCAACCCCTGACGGCAAAATGCTCATTTTGGGCAACTTGAACCGTGGAGAGCTTTATGTGGTGAATCCAATGACGGGAGAATCCGAATTAATAGACCTGGGTGAAGAGCGTTTGTTTTATGCCGATGGAATACTATTGGATGGAAAAACGCTCTACGTGACTCAGAACTTTTTCAATCGGATTGCTGTGGTTACCCTTGCGGATGATATGCGTACAGGTTTGGTCGTCGATTATATAACGGATCCTAACTTAGGGATTCCTTCCACGATTGATGAATCTGGTGGATATTTATATGCGGTCAATGCACATTTTGATAAAGCAGCGCCAGGCGGACCTCCTGCGCCGGATGTGGAGTTTGAGGTGGTTAAACTCAAAAAGTGAAGTATAGGAATCCAGGTTATTTTAAAAGAAACAATTAATAAAACTCCCCTGATACGGGGAGTTTTTAATTCTGTAGGGGATATGGTAAATGATGATCTTATATACTTAGGAAAATGAAGAAAATGACCTCCGATTTCCGTTAGTATACACCTCAATCGATATTGATGCGGTCCCGGATGCTCCCGTCTTCTCTGTGGATGATCACGTTGGCCTTGTATTTCCTTGCAAGGCGTTTCGCAGTCCTGCGTTTTTTTCGGCCGCTGAAAATTTCAATGGCGATCCCTACGGTGACCCCGCCAGCCACTGTGGCGGCCAGGTCCCCGTTATCCCAGCTTCCGTTTTTATTGTTGTCTATGAGTTCTTTGCCCGCTCCGGCGATCAGGCTGCCACCTATGGCTCCTGCGATGCTCCACCATTTGTCACCCCCTGAGATCTCGTGGGCGATGAATGCCCCAACCACTCCCGAGGCCACACCGGCACCGAAGTGCAGGACTTTATCCTCGGATTGCGCAAATGTGGTAATGCCAAACAGAAAGAAGATGAAAAAGCATTTTTTCATCTTCAATCATAGTGAATCCTTCGTTTTCGTCTTCTTGTCCTGAAGAAGATTCGGCCAAGGTGGCCGTGAGTTCGGCAAAATGCATCAGGAATGGGTTGAATTTCAGTTCTTTTACCCGTGATTCCAACACACTTTGGTTGTAGTCTGTTTTCTTTGGCTTATATTTAACGATAACCTAACCAATTTATGAAGCCATGATATGCCTGATCTCGACCTCGGTCCGGAAGGATCATAAATATCTCCCAGTAAGGATAATTGCGATCTCAATGCTGGTTTTATCTATGGGCTTTTCTTCATGCAGTTCCATGGGGCCCAAGACCGTCCCTCAGGATGGTTTTAATTACAATCAGCGGGTTGCCAACCATGAGAACGAACAAATGTTGCTCAATATCGTCCGACTGCGATATCTGGAGATGCCTCGATTTCTCAATGTCTCTTCCGTTATCAATTCATATACCCGAGGGGGAGCTGCAGGGGTAAACGGCGGCACCAACTTTCTGGGAAAATCCCTCGGGGGTAATGTATCCGCAAACTGGTCAGACCGCCCCACCATTACCTATACTCCCATGACCGGGCAGGCCTTTTCTCAAAGCCTACTTACCCCTCTCCCACCTTCCGTGATCTTTTTCCTGATACAATCCGGATGGTCTGCCGAACGCCTGATGAGGCTTACAAATTCCGCGATCAATGGTTTGCATAATGAAATAGGCACTCCGGGGGAACAAAGACAGGCCGATGATGAATTCAAAGAACTGCTTGACGTGCTTCACCAGCTGCAGCGAGCGGGGGCACTGGGCATGCATTTCAGGGGTGACTGGCCTAAAGTAAATGTAGAGGTAATCCTCCCAGAAAAAGCCAGAACAGACTCCGTGGCGCAAACCATTCGCAAATTCAAGGAATTATTGCAACTGGATCAGGAAATACATGTTTTCGATATCGAATACGGAGTGATCCTCGAGAGGAACGATCAGATCGTGGTGCAGACGCATTCCATCCTGGAAATGATGTCCAACATCTCCTGGTATATCGATGTGCCGGAAATACATGTGGATGAAGGGCGAACGCTGCCTACCTTCAACCCGGAAAACGCCGATCTGATCCGAATCCTTTACAGCCAGACTAAACCTGATAACGCTTACCTCAGTATTCAATACAGGGATCACTGGTACTATATTGATGACCGGGACGTACGATCCAAGAATACCTTCACCCTAATGCAAATTCTTTTCAGCATGGCCAAAGAGGGCTCTCGCGCGGTATCACCCTTGATATCGATAGGGAATTAATGCACCTATGACTTACTGCCAAAAGCGATTTGAACACACGTCAGGACATGGGATCCTTTTCTTCTAAAACAGTAAAGGATGGCGGCACTCCCGTTATCGAAATCCCATGTTTTTAATCCGTTTCGGGTTATCTTTAACGGCGATGGACGCAGTCTTCAATTTCATACACTCCTTCCGGTATAAATGGGTGCTCAGCCTGGCGTATGGGATCTTTTTATTCCTCTTCCTGGTGGCATTCCTCCCGTTTGGAGTAGACAATTATAACCCGCAACACGAATACACAGTAAATTTCCTGCTGGAATTAAGCGTCTTTATTCCAGTCATAATCCTTGTATGCCTCCTAAACGAATTGGGCATCAAAGTTATCTTTAAGAAATATAAGGGCTACCCGTTTGTATTTGTCTGGACGCTTTGGAGCTTCATTTTGCTGGGAACGGCAATATTCATTACCTATAATTATCTGGGAGGCTGGCATGACTGGCGGTGGAGCAGTTTCCCCGGTTTTGTACTAAATACGTCCACCGTCCTGATATTTCCAGCTGCGGGTGTATTCTTCTATTTTCGGTTCAGGAAACTGAAGCAAAACTACGATGCTGTACTGACAAATTTTGGAGGAGGTATAGACGAAAAGCTGATGATCTATTTTGAAGGAGAAGGGGCCAAAGACAAAATTTCAATAGCCGTGTCTGATTTTGTATTCGCGCAATCCCAGGACAATTATATAGAAATTCATTACCTGAAAAACAATATCTTCTCTAAATACCTGATCCGTTCATCCCTTTCTGCACTGGAAAACCAGCTCCAACACGGCTTTCTCGTGCGGTGCCACCGGTCTTTCCTGATCAACCTGTACAATGTTAAATCCATCAAGGGAAACCGCAATGATCTTAAGATAAACATGGCCTATTCTGATGTTATTATTCCTGTTTCGCGCACCTATGTAACTTCTACCATAGACCGCTTAAGGGAATACAAGCGCTTCCAGTAGCGACCCATTCACCACAAATAATCCGATTTTACCCCAAACCCCTTCGAAAATTGGGTTCATTTCCTTGTCACTTATACATTCGTGCCAACATCAATCAATAAATCTTATGATCATGAAAACACAAATGAAAACAACTCGACAACTCTTTATGCTTGCCCTCGCTTGCCTGTTATTCCTTGGATCCTCAAGTGGGCTGATTGCTCAGGGAAACAGAATTCAGGAAATGCTCGAATCCTTCGTGGAAAGCTACAAAACAGACCCTATGGCCTTAAACGGGACCTTTGGGGTAACAGTAAACGATGAATGGTGGCATGTCACTACCTTAAGAAAAGAAGAAGGGTACAAGGTCGGAAAGAAGAAACAATACACGTTTCACAATTTCGGGCCACATGAAGTAATCCTACGCAAAGGAAAACCTGAAAGCCTTACCTGGTACTTTGATTTTGCGAATCTCAATGTACTGGAAAATGTGTACTCAGGGTATTGGAGCGCCAGTACTGCCGCTGCGAAATCTACAGCTGAAGATAAAGTAGGTCTTAATATAAGGCCTATGGAAGGATATAACTTCTCAGCAAAAGACGAAGGTATTGCCTACCAGGTCATGGAACATTTCTGGAAAAAGGACGCCGTTGAAATAACCCGATTCACCAGGGATCAGTCCCTGCCCAGCCACGGAGCGGCAATAGTTTCCCTTTATACCATGAAAGATAAGCGTATCAGCTGGTTCAGCCTTGGTAAGGACGAGGCTGCTAATACCGAAAAGAACCTGGATAAGGGACAGGTGCCCAACCTGCTGATCTTTACCAAAGGAAAAGGGAGAGGACAGTTCGGGGAAGAAGAAATGGATATCGAACCGGGTATGAGCGTCTTTATCGGGCCCTATGTAAAACATATCATCTACAATCCATACGATGAGCCTCTGGAAGGTATACTGGTACTCTTCGGCGATAATCCTGATTTTGTATGGGGGCAGTCCTATCTGCAATTCCTTGAAAAACAATACGAATTCCTGGGAGAGAACCATCAAAATGTCCTTAAACAAAAGAACGCGGAAGGAGCAAAGTAAAATACTGGGTTAAATAAGCTGAAAAGCCGGGGGCATTTATATAAAACCCCCGGCTTTTTTACAATAGTATGTTAGGCTCTTTGTGTATTTAGTCCTAGTCGTAATTAATACGATCCCGGATGCCTCCATCCGCCCGGTGGATGATCACGTCGGCTTTGTATTTCCGGGCCAGGCGTTTTGCCTTCCGGATGGCTGTTTCCTGTAGCCTGTGCCTGGAGGTGATGCGCTTGTTGCCTTCCCGCCTTACGGCCCAACCATTCTCATAGGGCACCACATGCTGGTGCCAGGTCCGGCCGTGTTTGCTTCGGTGGGCGCTTTTAAAGTAGAGGTCCACCAGTTCGCGCAAAACGTCTATCCAGGATCGGGAATTGGTAGTTTTTGTCATTTCTGCTATTCGATGGTGTTGAAGATACTCATTCCCGCAAAGTTTTAGGGGATACAGAAACAAGGTTTAACCCGGGAAACGAGTAAAAAGTTTGGTGAAAAAAATTGATTATCAAAGTATTATGACTATCTTGATAAGACTCCCCGCAATCCACCTTACTCTTATTCCTGTACTTTCTGTTATAAAAAGATCTGTTTTGATGAAGAGACAAGATCACATAACGCGTAACCAATTAAACTGTTTGCATATGAAACCAATCAAACAACCATTTTCAAGAACCCTAATTGGGTTAGTTATCTCGGCCGTCTTTCTGTTTTCTTTTTCCTGTAGTCAGGAATCAGATATGTATGCTTCCGAAAACCTCGAAGCGATCAAGGCCTCCGCGAACAATGGTAAAAAGGTTAAGCGCCCATGGAAAATTAGAAGCGCAGGAACTTTTGAATTTGATCCTTCTGTATCTTGTGGAGAAGGATTGACCCCTCTAAAAATCACAGGTGGAGGTGAAGCTTCTCATGTTGGGAACTATCAGGTTGAACTCGAATGGTGCTTTGGCAATACCCCGAGTATTACAGGCATCCTAACGGCAGCGAACGGGGATACAATCCTCTTTTACGCTGAAACTTTTAATGAAGACGGTTCTATTACTTATCGGGTCGACAACGGAACCGGTCGCTTCAATCAAGCAGGGGGTTTATTTACTTTGTCAGATACAGAACCTACTACATTCACAAACGGACCTGGTGAACCTCCAAGGGGCACTTATGCCAATGCGGGGGAAGGATATCTCGAGTATTGAAATTTCACTTCTGCATTTCAGCGAACGTGATTCCAAGAGTGATTTAAACGAATTGCAAATTTGATCATTGGAATTTAGCAGTTTTATAATCCGTCACACTCAATATGAGTATTACTGATTTGTTTATTTTCCTCTTAGGAACTTGGATTCATTTATTGCAAGAATGAACCAGAAAGTACTCACTTCCGTAATACAGTTCCGAATAAAAGGCAAAATTGAAAACCCGGCTATAACGGCCGGGTTCTTATGTTTTATGAGATTACCTGAATCGACCTACGGTGTACCCGCATGCTTCAAATCCTTTACAAATTCCACCCTTCGATTATTGGCTTTTCCTTCGGGTGAGGCATTATCCGCTACAGGGACATCTTCGCCAAAGCCCTTGGTGGTCAATCGCTCCGGAATGATTCCCAAATCGACCAGGGTATTTTTGACGGTTTCCGCCCGCGCTTGGGATAACTTTATGTTCATCTCAGCATCTCCGTCACTATCCGTATGCCCTTCCACGCTGAAGTTGATCTCAGGATGTTCCTTCATCAATTTATAGATCTCATTGATCACCCCCATCGACTCGGGTTTTAAAGTTGCTTTCCCAGAATCAAATTTGATTCCATTGGCAACTATTTTGCCATCGGTCATGAACCGGTCGTAAAGTTCTACAGCACCTTCGGCTATGCGAATGTTCTTGATCATGGTGGGGTAATCTCCGGATTGACCAAAATCATAGGTACTCGCCTTCATACTGATTGCCGTCGGGTTTCCCTTGACATTGGGGATCATGATCAGCCGGTCCTGGTCAATGTAAATTTTAAGGGCTCTCGTATTAAATGAAATGGCTACATGACGCCAGTGCGGATATTCTTTCTGAGCTTCTGCCGGCAGTTTGCGCTGCATCTTCCCTCCCTCGTAGGAGGCCCCCTGTTCATAACCCACGTCGATGTAGCTCAGCCCCTCCGGCCGCCTGTTTGATTTGCCTACATCCCAGAGATAAACTGTGTATCTGCTTGTCCTGCTGGAGAGGTACATATCAAATTCGACGGTGAACTTTTCAGGAAGATAATCTCCCTCCTTTTTCATCAGGGGTTTGATGGTAGCTCCTGTGTTTTCAACGGGAAACCGAATCACATTCTCACCTGAGAACAGGGCGTTTTCGACATATCCGTCTATGAGATCCCACTGAGATGGGAACTCCCCGTTCTTCTCCCCTTCCAGATTATCCGCAAAAATAACAGTTTCTCCGGGTACGAAGTCAAACTTTGACCAGGGCCTTAATACCTTATCGCCCTTACCCTGTTCTTCGGTCTGTCCTTCCATGCCCCCCTTTTTTTCCGTGGTAATGGTATCCTTTTTAGTACTTTCTGGTCCCTCCAGGCCCTTGTCTACTTCCTTTTCAATTTCCTTCTCGACTTTCTTTTTTGCTTTTTTGGCGATCTTCTTCAGTACCTGTCCTTCAACAGGTGGCGGGGCCATGAGGAATAACCCAAATAGCCCCAGCAAGAGTAATTTTTTCATGATTCGGCTTTTATTAATTAGAAATTTTTCACATTCAGGCGCTGCAGGGTCTGAGCCTGTAAAGAGCAGTGTATTTTAATGAAAGGGGGCATGTTGGGCAATGATTTTGATCAATCGCAGGCTATAATTGCTCCCCTTTGTTGAAGGAGAAGGCATATACTTATCGATATGTTCAATAAGAACGCGGGATATAACCCCCTCTTGGCTTTCCTGAAGATGTTCTCACTCCCTCAATAAATCCTCCCCTAACTGATTGGGGTCATTGTGCCTCCTTTGCCAGAAGAATACTTTTATCTAACCCAAATAGGTAATTCAAAAACAACATAGCCATGAGACTCCCAAAGAGAATTTTACTCTTCCTTCCCGTTTTATTTATGGTGCTTACCTGCGCCAAAGAGGAGGATCCTGAACTGTTCCTCCTGTCGGTAACCATCACTCCTGAAGAGGGAGGAAGTGTCTCCCCGGACGGGGGTACATTTGAGGATGGAACTTCCCTCACCCTGACGGCCACGCCTTCTGAAGGATACGTTTTCAGAGAATGGAGGGGAGACCTACAAAGTACCCAAAACCCCGTATCTGCCTCCATGGATAACGATATGAATATCACCCTTGTTTTCACCAAGGCGGATACCGATGAAGATGGGGTAGCTGACGATGTGGATGGCTGCCTGAATACCCCTAAAGGAGAAGAAGTGGATGAAAACGGATGTTCTTCTTCACAAATCGATACGGATGGAGATGGAGTGTCTGACGCTATTGACCTGTGTATTGATACTCTGAGTGGAGAAGAGGTGGACGAAAACGGATGTTCCGATTCTCAAAAAGACACTGATGGAGATGGGATAACAGATGATTTAGATGTTTGTCCAGGTACTCCCGAAGGAGAAGATGTAAATGAACAGGGATGTTCAATTACCCCTCCAGTTTATTTGGATGAAAATGGAGTTACCGTTAAGGCTTATGAATGGGGTCTGCCCGGCCAGACAGGATCAATTGATGGGGTGGTCTATACCATCGTTGACGAAAACATGTTAAGGGACATGGTCAACAACAATGCGGATGTGACACGGGTATGTACTTCGAAGGTGACAGATATGAGTCGAATGTTTTTCTTAGATCCCACCTTTAACCAAGATATTGGTTCCTGGGATGTGAGTAATGTTACGGACATGAGTCGGATGTTTGTTGGTGATATCATGAGTGGTTTCAGGCATCCATTCAATCAGGATATTGGCCTTTGGGATGTCGGTAACGTCATGGATATGAGTTTTATGTTCTCCTATTCCAGCTTTGACAAACCCATAGGAAACTGGGATGTAAGCAGCGTTATTACCATGAACAATATGTTTGTCTTTTCCAACTTCAATCAGCCCATAGATGAATGGGATGTGAACCAGGTTACCGACATGAGTCGAATGTTCTTGTTCTCTACTTCGTTTAATCAAGACCTCAGCGGATGGAACGTAGACAATGTCATTACTTGTGAGGAATTCAGTCTAAATACGCCTCAATGGACACTTCCAAAGCCTAATTTCACGAATTGTAATTCTGATTAAGCCAAAAATATCATGCTTTTTAAAAGAAACAACTTCAATACAATGAAATAGTTCTGGTTTATAGTCCTACCTGGGTTTATTCCTTGCAGGAATGGAGCAGAGAAGGGCTGATTCCACAAATCTGTCCCCGCAGAAGGCAGGATAGGAAACAACGCTTCGCTGGTGCGAATCTTCCAATTATTTTCTCTATAAAAACTTAAGGAATGATTGACCGACCTGGGTTGCTTCCTCCTGCGTCGGAAGCGACCAGAGAATGACCGCTTCTGCAAATAGAAACCCTCCGCTTCGCTTACGCGAATCGAGGTTTCGCTTTTCCTTCCGGAAGCTTAAACAAGTTTGGCTTCCTCCAGAAAAAACTAAACCCACGCCTTTCGGCGCGGGTTTTCTGCTTGATGTGGTCCCACCTGGGCTCGAACCAGGGACCCCCTGATTATGAGTCAGGTGCTCTAACCAGCTGAGCTATAGGACCATTCTAAATCATCAAATAAAGAACTTTATTCTTATCATCCTTATCCAGAAGCGTGCCCGTCTACCGCAGGCAGGTAAAGCTCTGCTTTGGGAAGGACCCTTTTTGAGGGACTGCAATATTACTACTTATTTTAGGATACTGCAATACCGGGAACCGGACAAAATTAAGGGAAAATTGATATCAGAACTGCTCCTACACTTTTAGAAAAAGGTCAAAATGTAGTAGTTTAGATCATCTAAAGCCTGAACTTTCACAGCAAAAGACAGAATACCAACCGCTATGACAAAGAAAACCGCCCTTATCTACGCTACCGTCGATGGGCATACCCTCAAGATCTGTCAAAAATTAGAACAGGTACTCTCTCAGCACCAGCAGCCCGTGGAGGTCATCAATATCGAGGATTTCGACGGAGACCTAAACCGTTTTGATCGCATTGTGCTGGGAGCCAGCATCAGGTACGGGGTGCACGACAAAAAGATCATTGAACTGATCAATAACCGGCAACAGGAACTCGAAGCCAAAAAAACCGCCTTCTTTTCGGTCAACCTGGTGGCCCGAAAACCGGAAAAAAGCAGCCCCGAGACCAACCCTTACGTCATCAAATTCTTTAAGAAGATCTCGTGGCGTCCTGATATGTCAGAATGCTTTGCCGGTATGCTGGATTATCCCCGTTACTCCTGGTTCGACCGTACCATGATCCGACTCATCATGTGGATGACCAAAGGCCCCACGGATCCCACAACTGTCAAAGAATACACGGACTGGAACAAAGTAGAGGGGTTTGGTAAAAGACTCGTCGACCTGTAGTTTGCAAGAGTGGGTCATTTTGATTCTGATGATCCCTCATTTATGGACTTAGTTTATTATCTTGATTCTCTGATTTTTAAACCCTGACAGATGATTATGATACGAACTACCCTCGCCTTTCTGGTCTTATTTGCCCTGGGCTGTAAAACCGGAGAAAAAAAAGAAGATACTGCCCAAACGACCGTTGTCGAGATTTGGGAGACCGACTTCCGGGACGATTTTGACACGTTTAACCCCGATAACTGGCAGGACCAGCGGATATGGGTAAACAATGAACTGCAGTGCTATGTTCCCGACGGGGAATACGGCACCCGGGAGGTCAGTGAAGGCACCCTGAAACTCAAGGTGGTCAATGTGGGGGAAGATCTCCCCTGCGATAACCTCGATAAACACGGAAAACAACATCCGGATACCCCTTATATGGCTGGGCGGATCTGTTCCAAAAACCGCAAGGAATTTGTAAAAGGGAAATGGACAGCCCGGCTGCGTCTCCACGGCAATGGCCAGCCCAGCATGTTCCCGGCCTGGTGGCTCCTCGGCGCCCGCAATAACGAACCTCCCGTTCAGGAAGCCGATGAGAATGTCTGCTGGCCCCTGACCGGTTCCGGGGAGATCGACATTTTTGAGCACCATGGGGACGCAAAAAAAGACCACTTCACTACCGGTGCCATCAAGAGTCAGGGTGAATGCGACAAGGGCGACTGGTGGAGTTTCCGAAAGGACTTTCCGGCCACCCTGGATGACTACCACGAGTACTCCGTGGAATGGGAAGGCAGTGACCTGGTCTATCGATTAGACGGAGAAGAGGTCTATCGGAACGAAGGGGAAGGTGACAATTATCCGGAACCCATGTTTGCCATCCTCAACTTCGCCAAGATCACCGATAATCCCATGGAGGGAGAATGGGTGATGGAAGTAGACTGGGTAAAACACGAATCCCGGAAATAGCTTTCTGCCCCGAAGCAAGGATTTGACAACGGGGCAGAGTGGGGCTAATTATTCTTTCTTATCCGAATTCAGCACGTAGATGTACCGTATGAGTGGAGGCATAGCCGCTAGCAACAGAGAGGCTACAAGACTGTAGGCCAGATCGGACGTTTGTTGGTATATGATCCCGAAAGCCAGCAGTGGCAATGAAAGGCAGATTAGGGCAAACCCAATAAAGGAATACTTTTCAAAAAATGGTTTCATCCTTGCCCGCTATAAAAGGAATAGGAAAATACCTCGCCTGCAGCTGATGACCAAAGAAATAAACCTGCATCGTATTGCAGTCAATTCACGATAAGGGTCACAAAAGGCTCTGAAGACTATTTGACCAGGAAGTGGCGCCGATCTATGCGATAGGTCTTGATCCGTTTATCCTCTCCCGACTTCCCGGGTTCGATGAGATCCCGGTCCAGGGCCAAAAGGGTCTTGAGCTGGAAGTTCAGGTTGTCGATCACCTGGTTCTTAACCCGAATGTTGTGGGCGTGACTTTGCGCCGGGTTTTCAACGAGGTCCATCACAGTCTGGGACTGCACCTCCCGTTCGGATCGCAACAGGAGGTTGAGAACCTGAACAGACGTATCATCCATGGCGATATTCTTACCCCCGAACCTGACCTCTTCTGGGTAGACACTTATCTTGTTTCGCGCATGATATCGCCTCACTCCAAAAAACAAGAACAAAAAGATCCCCAAGGTAGCCACCACTCCTCCTGCAACCTCAAGGGAAACGCCCTGGGTGGCATACATAGGTTCTTCCTCTAGAGGAGAGGTCAGAACTTCATTTTCATTAAGTACGGTATAGACCAGTTCTCCGTTTTCAGGTCGGCTAGGGTCTGCAAGGCCTACCACATAAAACCTGCCTTCACGGTAGAAATTGTGGATCTGGGAATCAGAATGATGCAGGAACAGCTTTCTCATTTTCCCCTTTACCTCGTAATAAGAAAGGGTGTTATTTATGGGGTCGGTCAGGACCAATCCGTACTCTTTGGGCACATCCATCAGGATACGGTCTCCCATATGTGCTACGATTCCGTGTTCGTTCAGATCCTTTTTGAGGTCACCTTGCTTTTCCCACCGTTTGTCCCTCATATTAAACATCCAGACCTCATTGAACTCATTGAGTTTTAAGGGGTCGAAAGGGTCGGTAGAAAGGCCCGAAAAAATATAAATATCATCCCCTGATTGTACCTGGTAAGAATCTTGTGTGCCTTCAGGGAGTACCTCGCTGCCCCTGGGGACCACGATCTCCCATTCTTGGGTTTCCCGACTGAAATAGGTGAAGAAATTGCGCTGAGACCAGAATCCGTAACCCCCGTATCGCATCAGGGTATCCTTGTACGTAAAAAGAGGGGAGTTGATCTGCATCTTGTGATCGAAAGACCTGTCGATCCGCCTGAGGCTATCTCCTTTCAATTGGTAGACCATCCCTCCCGACGAACGAACAAAATGCAATTCTGAATTCAAAACGATGGGTTGATAGGCCCCAATGAAATTCTTCTGTGGCGGAACTATCGGGATCAACTTTGACCTCTTGTATACCGGAGCGTAAAACACGCGTACACTGTCATCCCAAACGGCGTAGATATTCCCGCTTTCTTTATCAAAAGCTGTAGCTTTTAAGCTGTTCATATTGCCGATGCGAAAGGTTTGGGAGTAACTGGCAGATTGGGGTGAGAAGCCCAAAATCCACAGGATCAACAAGAACAGTCCATGCCGTAGTCTATCCATCTCTCCAAGATACTCCTTTTGTCGGAATTATCTTTAAGTGCTGGTGTGTTTCCGCTTCAAATTAAGAGGCATTGAGGTTATCGATCATCCCAATCAGATCCCTGGCCTTTTGCAAGGCAATCTGATGCGCTACCAAGGTAGCGGACAGGTTATTGTAATTCATCTTGAGGGTCATCAGGAAGTAAGCGTCTTCCGCGATCTGCTGATCGTCATGGGGAATGGCCCTTTCCCCAAATTGCCATTCCGCAAAGTGTTGGCGTACATAGGGGAGCCACGCGGTTTCAAATTCCATGGTATCATCTACGAGTTCTTTCTCGATCTCTCTTTGCCTGGTCTCGTAGTATTCCACCAGGGAGTTACGCAATTCTCTGTTATTTAGGTTGCTCATGCCGAGTTCCCGTATCAGGTCGTATCCATTTGTCAGCAAGGTGGTAGGCCTTTGAAGCATCACCCTGCCCAAATCGGCATAGGTCTGGTCTGTAAATAGCTCTCTGTCCGTCAAAACTTGTATTACCCTGCCCTGAGAAGCCAAATCTGCATTTCTCAATGCAATTTGCTCCTGCAGTTGAAGGGTATCCATAACCAGATCTTCCCGAACTTCATCCAGGGCCGCTTGGATAGTATTCTTCATCTGTTCCTCCTCGTTCCAGTTGTTGATCTGCAGGGCCAGCAAGATACCGATGACCACCAGAACGATTTCCCCAATGGCATAAAACAAATATCGGGTGACCCTGTTCTCAGTCCCGATAGCTATCGGGAACAAATTTCGACGGATCTTGCTAAGGAATCGGAACATTTTGTGTTATAGTTTGTGTCTTATGTTATTCTAATTCCGCGTCTATACGATCAATAATGTCGATAAGATCGTCATCTGTTCCATTGAGAATCCTTGCAAAATGATCCAGGTGCAGACGATAGATCTCAACATCATTACGGGAAGTCATGCTCTTGTAATAGGACATCCTGTCTAACTCAGACAGGGCTGTAAGATTTCGGAGTTCATAGCGGATTTTGTCAGATAGTTGGTCCGCACGGTCACCTGATTTCACAAGGGATTCATATTGGGCCTCGTATAAATTTTGGATAATTTTAAAGAGCTCCTTATTCTCGATGACATCCGATAGCCCATTGTTGATAACTGTCTTGTAGGTACCTGTTACAGGGAAGAAGGTATTGCGCTGGCGGATACAACGCTGGAAGATAGAATCCACATAGGTGATCTCCAAAGCGCCGTCCGCTATCCCGCGCAGCGAATCGAACATCCGAATATTCTTATTGAAATCCCTGTTGGAATGCCTGAACCGTTGCTCTATCTGCCGCCGGTCTTCTTCCAGGTCTTCTTTGATCCCTGTCAACAGATTTCTTTCGAGCTCCTGATTATCCCTTTGGGTCTGCCAGTTGTTCACCTGCAGGGCGATCAGGATCCCGATGACCACAAGCAGGATCTCCCCGATAGCATAGAGCAAATATCGGGTGACCTTGCTCTCGTTAAGCAGGCCTTGGCGTATCTTGCGAAAAAAGCGTAACACTTTGGCGGGTTGATTATAACCTTAAGATACGCAAAAGACACAAATACTGTTGGCCCGGAGCCGTCTAGTTCATGATTTTGCCTATCAACATGACCAATGGAATTCCGTTGAGTACGGCATGGCCGATCAGAAAGAGGGTGTTGTTCCGGGTTCGCTGTACCACATAAGACATGAACAGGGCCCCGGGAAGCACCATAAGGGCATTGTATGGGGCGAAAATGTGAAAGAATGTCCATAACAAACCGTGAATGATCCATGTGAATTTACCGTGGATTATCTCCTGCCGTGGGAACAGGTACCCCCTCCAAAGGAATTCCTCGCCCACCACGTTAAAAAAGTAAAAGAAGAAAAACAGCGGGAGCAAGAGCCAGTTGCCCGACGTTGGGAATCCGGCGAAGTTAGACTCGTCTCCCATGATCTCATAGACAATGGCAGGTGGGGGAAAGGCATCGTGCACCGCTTTCACAACAGGGAAGGCAAACTGGTACGCCGCCACGTACAATCCAACAAAAGACAGGACCACCAGAGGCATCCAAAGCCACATTTTGCCCCGGATGGAATGATACCGGAATCGTTCCTTGAAGGAATTCCATGACCACGGATTACCCTCCCTTCTGTAACCGATCAGCGCTGTGGCAAAGAAAAGAATGTGGGGCGTGGCCATCACACAGAAAAGAATGGCCTTGTGGACCCCCAGGCCTGACAGGTATGGCAGCACTGCCCGTTCGATGAGGAAGAAAAGCAATGCCCCGGTGGCAAAAAATACGAAAGAGCTACCGAGTTTGATGGGTTTGGGTTTGGATACTTCCATGGTTGGTCTATTTGGTTGTCCAAAGAAGCCGATCCTCCGTTCACTTAGCACTGCAAAACAATACGCTTTTGAGATTAGGGATGGTTTAATTAAGACGATCCAAACCTCGATCTGTTACGGGTCCCCGGCCGTCTCCTTGCAAGCGATCTATCTCGCTTCGAATGAGTCGCAGGAATTCATGGGTGACGTTAAACTCGTAATCCAGATAGGTATAGGTGATCCTGCGCGCAGTGAGCACATCCTGCAGCAGTCCAGTTAATCCCGGGATCTCCAGCAGAGCCTCAACGACCTTGTCCCTATCTGATTTCAAGATATACATCTGCCAACTCGGGTGATCAGGATCCGTAGTCTCATTGCCAAACTGAAAATCTACAAAGCCCCTGTCCTCCGGATGCAAAATGTTGCGGACCTTTGACCTGTACTCGTGTGTCCAGGGATCCCATTCATCTTTTTGGTCTTCCCGGTTAAGCAGGTACTTGTGGTATCGGGACAGGTAGAGCTTTAAACTGTCGCTTTCAATGAGTTCCAGCCTTCCCGTACTGTTGAGTTCCATATAAGTCGGGCTCATGATCTCATACCGGTTTACAGAGGCTGTATATTCTATAGACATAGCCAATTTGAGCAACTCCGGATCGGGTTCCTCCCCGGTCATGACCCGTAACTGGTATTCTGCCAGCTCGATCAATTTTCCTTCCCATTCCATTTTCTGTTTTACCGTTTCCTGCAATTCCAGGAAATCTTCGTTCAGGCGAACCAAATAGGACAAATAGATCTCCCTGTTCTTGAGGTCCTCATTGTAATTGTCGATCTGCAGGGCGATCAGGATCCCGATGACCACAAGTAGGATCTCCCCTATCGCGTACAAGAAGTACTTACTGACCCGATTCTCGGTCCCGATAGCTATCGGGAACAGTTTTTGGCGGATCTTTCGAAAAAAAGCGATCATAGGTAAAAGGTACTGATTTCACTCCAGAGAAAAGTTTATAAATCAGGCGTACTTACTTCACTTTGGTCAAATAAAAATTCCTGTTGTTGCACGCCGCATACTCCAACGTGGCCTGGCCGGCATCATCTTCCACAAGATGCATGAACCACCCCGAAGGACTAATGACCAATCTGGGGTTCAGGACCACCCATTCTACTTTCTCCTCTGATTGATAGTTCTTGTCTTCCCCGGGGTCATAACGGGTGAAGGAGAACAGCCGCCCATCTTCTTCAAATAAGATATATTCCCCAAGTTCCAGATTACGTTCTCCCTCGTTCAGGTATTTCCTGAAGGTCCTGTAGGTTCCCGTGACATCGATCTGTTTATACCTCAATGTTTCAGGAAACCGATACAAAGGCGGTTCGGAAGATTCCAAATATCCGGTTATGGATTCCAGTAAATCTAAGGTCAAACTCCTCGTATCTAAAATATCAGTCACTATCCCCCTCGACACGTAATTCCAATACTGGAAAAGATGATTCTGGTAGTGTACGTCTTCAAATAGGTAGTCCAGCACAGGATCATATTTTTCCCGGTCAAACGGCAGGTCCCATCGCCACATCATACGGCTCCAGGGCAGATTGTTAATTCGATATTCATACTCCCCACTGGCGATCTTGCCATACCTTTCGTAATTCCCATCCATTTCCTCATACTGGCCATCCAGAATTCTAAGCTCTTCTTTCAGGTCCTGGAGTTCATCCGGGAGGTTTTCGATATCAGTCAGTATTTTGTCGAATATAACCCGGTCATATGAAGCTGTAAACCAACTGATGCTAAGAGCCCATTGTATCTGCAGATCCCGCATACTTTTAATATCATCTTTGGAGATGGTCCTGCATAAATGCTGGCGGATCAGGCTGTCGCGATTGGAATAGAACCGAAGGATCCCGGTAGAGTTATTCAGGTTTGATTCCAATTCTGACTTGAATTCTTTAAGGTTGAGAACCATGGCAGCTTCTTTCTTGCGCTCCTCATTATAGTTGTCCAGTTGCAGGGCAATCATGATCCCGATGACGATCAGGACGATCTCCCCCAGGGCATATAGCAGGTACCTGCTCACCTTGTTCTCAACAAGGAGGTTGTGGCGGATCTTTCGGAAGAATCTGAACATGGTATTACCGAATTACTTCTAATGAATGAATTAGGAGAACTGGACACTGGAATATCCATCCCGTTCTGAGTTCTATCGTAAGTTGGGAATAGGAAATATCATGAGAAGTACTTTTCATATCTGTCATTTTTCCTGCAACTCTGAATCGATGATCTCCAGGACGGAGTCAATGTGGTTGAGTACCCCTTCCGACTGGGTATTGATCAGAGAAAGCCAGCTGATAGTGAAAGCCAGATAATTCTCAAATTCCATGGATTTACGGAGCATTTCAGGGTCGACAGAAGAGTCTGAGTCTCCTATTTCGATGTTGACCTTCTCCCCTGACGCAATCAATATCGGGTTGATAACCCGGTTTCTGATCCTGCTGTTGATGATGTTGCGGCTGGGATAATTCTTATATAAAAAAGGCCTGAAATAATAGTGGTTGTAATTGTTGTACATGTTCTCATCTTCCTTGAAGTCCTCTATCATGGAATTCCACACAGAGAGTTTGTCATTCATCGCCTCGTTTTTGATCAAGGTAAGCTTGTCTGTAGACGTAAGTTGGTTCAATACCCCAAGCGAGGGGTCAAACGTGTATACCGGAAGGGCATAGGACAAGAGGCTGTCAATTTCCGAAGGATTGCTATAAGGTGACTTGCCATCTACAAATCGGATCAACTCCCTTGCAGCGGAAAGCGCCTTTTCCCGCATGTGTATCTTGTCTACCATCTGTTGTCTATTGGCCTGGAATTCATTCTTTAAACGGTGAAGAAAGAGTTGGGCCTCCTTCCTGTTTTCTCTTTGGGTGTCCCAGTTGTCTACCTGAAGGGCTAAAAGGATACCGATAATGACAATGAACACTTCACTGACCACATAAAAGAGGTATTTGCTGAATTTTTTTTCAGAAAGGAGTTTTTGGCGGAGTTGGCGGAAAAACCGGAACATTGCAGTAGGTTGGTTATTACCTCTTTAAGGTAAAGAATTTTCCGATGCAAAAAACGTGGATGAGGTTTTCCCAATAAAAACCCGCACGAAGATCGTGCGGGTTTTTGCGTGGGGTTATCACAATCCGGATATTTCCCGGATCATTTCTTGTTCTTCACTTTGTAGATGGCATTTTCTCCGGAAATGGACAAATAGATATCTCCGGATGGTCCTACGGCTACAGCATCAAATGACCACATTGGGGGTGCGCCTAGACCGGGTTTGCCCAATTTCAATCCGTCCACTACGGTAGACCGTTCTCCTGTATCCCGATCAATACGGGATAATCGGGACTCGCCCCATTCCACGACCAGCAATCCATTGTTTTGATCCAATGCGAGGCCTTCGGGGTTTTTCAATCCTGTGACCAAAGGTTCTACTGAATCTGGAACACTGCCATTAAAAGTAACTTCATAGATCGTACCAGTAGCCCAGTCGCCTACCCAAAGTGTTTCTCCATCAGTGGCTAAACCACCCGGCAAAGCAAGCGCGCCACCGAGATCAATGGCATCCCCTGTGCTTGCCCAGAAAAGACCTATTACAGGGGGGGAAGCCAGTACATCCACATTACATACAATAATGTCATTTTGGAACCGGACAGCATCCATGGGTGATCCAAAATCGGGATAATACTCTGTAACGCCATTCATAGGATTCCAAACCTGTACGCCTCCGCTGAACCAGGAACTGACTACCAGATCCTCCCCGTCCAGGGAAATGTTCATCGGTAAGATCAGCGGGGCGATCCCTACTTCGGGCACAATGGGGACCAGATATCCTTTATAGATAGCCTCCTGTTGGCCACTGGTACCATTGAATTGTCTCAAATTAAAGAGGTCTGCCAAAAAGACCTTGTCCTGGTTATTAGGTCCGGACATAACCGCGAGTCCCATGGGTGCGATCACGCCACCCGGGCTGATATACCGGGCCTGTCCACTGGGCAGGATCTCTGCTACCCAGCCGTGGTCGTTGTTGGTCATATAGAGCGTTCCATCCTCATCAAAGGTCATATTGTCTAACCCCGGTTGCAGGGTAGTGAACAAGGTTTTATCATCGGTCCCATCGGCATTTACTTTCCAGAGTTCACCGGCCTGATCTAGGACATATAGCATCCCATCCGGGCCAAACTTAGCAGCAGCTGGGTTCTCGAAAGAGCCATCCAAACCTGCGACCACACGAATTGCCGGACCTCCTACAGGGCCTCCAAACAGATCTGCAGGGAAGTTCAGTGTGGCGGTTGGTAATTCATCCGTGACATCTATGGCAATGACCAGGTTCGCAGCGAAGAGAGGTCCATATAACCACAAACGCCCATCCTCCATGCGGGTGTCAAAAGAATTAAAAAATCCTAAACAAACTGCGGTAGGATCCTCAGGAAAATCGGGACAGGAAATGATCTGTCGAGGAGGTGCATCAAGGTCAGGATCCAGTTCATAAAGTCCATCCCCCAGGAAGTCCAAAGCAGTGAAAAGCCGGCTACCATCCTTTGTAAAGCGGATGGGGTTAACCCCAGGAGCTACGAACTGTTTCTTTACTTCTCCAGTTTCCATATCCATTCGGCCGATCTCTCCCACCAGGATGTCTGTCCAATACAGGGCGCTTCCGTCCGGATTAAAAACGAGATCATCAGGACCCAAGACGTCAACGGGCCCAAATCTTTTCAATATTTTTCCATTATTCTTGTTCATCACGACGATCTCCTGTCCGTTGACACTGGCAACGTACAGATGTCCATCAGGTCCCACATCCAGGCCATTGGCTGCCTGAAGTTTCGCGCCTTTGACAAGGACCTTTAATTCGGCATTTTGTGATTTCTTATCATTCTTGTTTCGAGACCGGGCCTGGGTCGCATCCAGTTTGTCCGTATTCAGTTCCGGGCTGCAGGAAAAGGCCAGGAAAAGTACTGCCAGGATGGAGAGTACTTCCAAAGACCTTAAGCGGGGTTTTGCATTGGTTTTCATTTTGTGAGGGTTTTAGTGGTTAGTTATATATCTCCTTAGGATTAAGGCAATAGCGCCAGATCCGGAGATAGTAGAATAAACTACTGATAATCAATAGAATTTATCGCATAAACAGGACGAACCACTGGTTTTAATGTCCTAACAAAGGCATATTGTTTCCAAAGGTTCTGGGAATAAGTGGAATTGCATAACCTGTAAGCTAAGGTCAGGATTATTTTGCCCGGATTGGGCTATGAACGTTTGAGAAGATTTTATGAATGATATACCACCATTAGCTATTAAAGAAATCGGCTAAGATTGAATCAGAAGATGAGATGGATACTAGTTTTTTTGGACTTTTAAGAAATGGTCCTTGTCTGAACATAAAGGTCTCTCCAAAAATCGCTGTAGAAATTTTCCGTTTGCATTAGTTGCCCGTGAGTTCCTGAGAAAGCGATCGTACCCTTTTCCAGGACGTAAATCGTGTCTGCTATCTTAGGTAGGGAATGAAGCCTGTGCGATATAAATATGATCGTTATTTCTGACTTTAGTTTCCGGAGCAAGTCGAGCACAAAGCGTTCTGTTCTCCTGTCCATGGCTGACGTAAATTCATCCAGGAGAAGGACCTGCGGCTTTTGATATAGAACACGCATAAGGGCGATGATCTGTCTCTGACCCCCTGATAGATTGATCCCTTCTTCTCCCAAAATCGTTGCATATCCTTGGGGCAGGCTGTTTACAAATTCCTCAAAACCATATTCCTGACAGAAGCTTATAATATTCTCCGGAGCATCTTCTTTCCCCAATAGAATATTGGTAATCACATTGCCTCTGAAAATGGTGATCTCCTGCGGAATAACCCCAATGATCCTCCTCCAGTCCTCCGTGTCGATCTCGGGCAGGCTGAAGCGATTATTTACCAGTATCTGTCCGCCCTCAAAAGGATAAAACTTCTGCAAAATCTGACCCAGGGTGCTTTTTCCGCTGCCGCTTTCTCCTACGAGGGCAACACATTGATTTCTTCCGACCTCAAGATTTACATTTTTCAATAAAGGACTGCGGCCGGCGAAGCGGAAGGACAGATTTTTGATTTCCAGGGCCTCAAAACTTTGAATGGCCATCGTCCCGACACCTTCCTTATCCATAGCAGCAAATTCGTACATCCTGTCGAAGGCAACTTTTGCCTCGTTAATGGGGATGGTGATCAATGCCAGGCTGGCCACGGAGGGCAAGAGAGAACCTGCAATCCCGAGGACAGCCATCAATTCACCTAATTGCATGCTCCCTGAATACACCTGCAGACAAGTATAGACTAAAATTCCCATCAGAAAGAGGACGCTGAAAACACCCGAAAAAACAGAAAGGCGTACGTTTATTTTTCCCAGGTGAAACACCTTGTCCTGGTAACTTCCATAGATCAGCTGGTTTAGATTCTTAAAAATGGGTTGGCGGTTAGTGTTCTTGATCGTGGCAATGCCCTGCATGGAGGTTATGTAATTACTTTCACTGAAGGCATACCCTTGCATCACCTCTTTTTGTGCTTTGATTATAGGTTTATTGTAGCTGTAAATAAGCAGAAAATAGAAGGGCAGGCTTATGGATGCGATCACCCCAGTTTGCCAGGAATAGTAATACAGGAAACCCAAAGAGACCAGGGTCACCAGGGCATTGATCACCACATTGCCAACTACCGTGCGTATCACCCTTTGCACGCGCTGGGTGTCGTTCAATCGCGCTACCAACTCCCCGATCTTTCGTGTGTCAAAAAACGGTTTGGGCAGGTGTAGTAAAGCACTGTAAAAATTGTCAATGATGCGGTTATTGAAGTCCTTGGTCTGCCGGATCAAAAAGTAATCCCTAAGGGCTGTAAAGAGCACCCGTACCAACAACAAAAAAGCCACTAGGGCAATACCGGTAATCAGCTTTGTTAGATCTTTTGAGGGTAAGATGTCGTCGATAAGCTTTTGTGAAAAGACCGCCATGGCCATTCCCAGGATGGCGATTCCCAGCCCCAATAAAATACTAAAGCTGATCAAGCGCCGGTCTTCTTTCAATAGGCGTAGAAACCACTGCTTTTTGTTTTCCGACCTGGTTTTTGCCTCGACAAAGGTCTCGTTTGGAGACAGCGTTAAACAGGCCTTGGATTTCCAGATGCTTTCCAGTTCTTCAGGGGTCATAGCAGTTATCCCTTTCGCTGGGTCACCAATGATGAATCCCTCGCCGATATACCCATAACACACCACATAGTGCTGGAGGCGATCCTCCATTAGAACGTGCAGGATAACAGGCGCTTTATGAGCTATCAGAGCATCCAGGTCTGCTTCGTTGCCCTGGGCCGTAAAGCCGCTCTGGTTAGCAGCCTGGTAAAGACCGAGGAGTGTAGTTCCTTGTTTGGTGGTGCCGCTGAGTTCGCGCAGTTTTTCAAGAGTGGTATCCCCGCCGTAGTATTTTATGAGGGAAAGAAGGCAAGCCACCCCGCAATCGGATTGGTCCTGTTGCAGGACGAAGGTTTTTTGCAAACTCGAAGGGGATATCTTGAGAAATTTAGCCATATAGGGCAGGGGGTTTATTGCTTAAGGGTCTTTAGAATACCTTTGGCATTCAGTTGGCCCTTATGCCTTTTGATCAGGGCACCCTGTTTGTCATAAATAAGGAGGTACGGAATGGAGGGCACATCCACTTGTAAAAGAAAGCGGCTGTCCTGATCATATAAAAAATGGACCCGGGGTTGATCTGTCAAACCGTATTGCCGGGCAAATCCCCGAATGGCCTGCAGGGATTCGTTGGAAACGAAAACAAACTGGACATCATTGAATTTGTCCAGGTTATCACGAATACTTTCTGCTTCGTGCTGGCAAAAGTCGCACTCGCTATTGAAGTAGATAAAGACTGTGTTGAGGCCCGGTTGGAGGTCATCATCAGAAAAAGTACCGTTGTCCAAACTCGTCAGTGCAAAAGTGGGTACCGTTTGCAAACGGTTTTCGATCGCCTGCATTTCCCTGGTCTTGGAGACGATCCCATATCCCAGATACAGGAGCGCCAGGGCCACAGAAATAAAAACGAGGATTGCGATCTTCTTCTTACCCATGGCTTAGCTCATGTTCAGGGTGAAGAACATCACGCCCACTACCCAGATGAGTAGGCCGGTGCCGTAGCTGCTCGCTACAATACTCAATCCTTTTTGCGTGGTAACATGCAGTTCCCTTCCAATGAGGTATGCCAAAATTAAGCAGTAAGCTACTTCAAAGAGGTTGGCCACCTGCAGGGGGTAGATAAACCAGGGCTGGAGGTCCTCATAACCTATTATGCTTAGGGCTGAGAAGGGATAGAAATACTGTAAATCCTCCAGAGTATAATGTTGTTGAAAAAAATAGAACCAGGCCGTCTTTAACACAAAAACCAAAAGAAATACAAACTCCGCCTTTACAACTGCGGTAAACAACCGGCTGTATTTGATTTCTTGGCTAAAAAGGAAACAGCCAATATCCAAAATAGCTGCAATACAGGAAATCTTGATTAATAACAGAAGTGGTAAAAGAACATAATTTATCCATTGCCATTTCTGTTTGAAATTAAGAGCATCTTGAATCTGATCATTTGTTAATCTTTCGGCTAAAGAATTGATTACTAACTGATCAGTTTTGAGTATTTCTTGAGACAAGAACCCTAATACGATGGTCAACACACATAATGCCAAACATAAAAAGGAAGTATTATTCAAACGGCAGGAAACTTATAAAGGGAGGTATGGTTATACCTCCCTTATATTAAATTCACTTAATTTATTTTGAATTCCGCTCTTGTTTTAGAATTTTAATCCATTCATAAAACATTACTGCCATTAGTGCAAAATACATTATAGGCTTGATCAATAGACTTAAATTGTCTTCAATCATAAAGTTTGCATCAATTAAGTCCTTTATATTTAGACCTACCAAAATACCAAAAGCAGCTACAAGGGAAATCACTCCAAACTTTCTGAATTTCTTATTCATTTTAATTATTATTACAGTCTAACGTCGCAGCGCCGTAAATAAAAGATGCAGCAAATACGGCGGCCCCTATAGGACCAGTTACAAAGAAAGCACCTGCGAAGGTCAGGCTTAAGCCAATAAGATCCTCAGTACAAGAATCCAAGCCGCCATTTACCGTTTCCATTTGATTTAAAGATAATGTTTTCATAAATAATTAGTGTTTAATTAGGCCATTCTATGATCAACCCAAACAGCGCAGAATGGCTTTACGGCTGCCTGACTTTTTTGGTTTCCCATCCTTGATCAGTTGTTATTCTTAATTCTCGAATTAAGAAAAAGCACTGAATTTCTTACTCTTTGCTTTTTCAATCAAGCATAAAACCCATAGAATTTATAAGGTTTTGAGCTATGTGTTTGATACTGATTGAAGTACATTTCCTACAAAAACAAACTTTTCGATAAAATGTATCTCGACATTATCTGAATTACTGCTAAAAAGGGGCTTTTCCTGGGCATTGACCTCCTTCAATTCCTTATGGTCAACTGCAACCAACCTTTCAAATAAGCATTCAAATCTTCAGGGAGTATCTGCTTTCGCCCTCTTCCGAAAATGAAATTGTAATCCTTTTCGCAAGAATGCAAATCGATTTTCCCTCATTTTATAAAATGACCCGATGATTTATAAATTGCCCTTTTTTAAACGGCGAAAGAAGACGGCCGGGGTGATCTCAGCCTTGGATTTGAAGGCCCTGACAAAGACGTCCAGGGAATTAAAGCCGAATTCCTCGGCCCATTGTACCAGTGATTTTGAAGCTATTTCGTCTGGATGCGCCTTGATGTAGTTAATGGCATAGGTCACCCGGAGATCCTTTAAATAGCTGGAGAAACTTTGCTTCTTATGGGAGTTGATGATGCGAGATAAATACGTGCTGTTGGTGCCCAGAGCCTTCGCCAGTCCATTCTGATCGATCTCTTTATCCAGGAAACCGAGGTCTTTTTCCCATTGGGTCAGGCCTGTCAATACCCCCCGTATAACCTCGGGGTCAATTTTGAGATTCAGGTCTTTCTGGAAGGCGATCTCCTCCCTTTCTACGATGGGAACAATCTCAGCTTCCATGATCTGTTGAAAACGGCTTTTGATCCTCCGGTACCTCAGATAAAAAAACAACAGGCCTGTCAATGCCAGCACTGAAAAAATCAAGGCGGCATAAAGCCATTTCGTCTTTCTCAGAATCTCGAACTGGTAATTTGCTTTTTCCTGTTCCTGAAAAGGGAGGTCCAATTCCTGGAGCGTGAACTCTTCGGTGAAACGTTCAGTGGCTAGCCGCAAACTGTCATAGTATTTAAGTCTTTTCAAATAAATAGCAACCTTATCTTTTTCATTATTTTCGATAGCCTGTTCTACCATAAATGGATAGACCTCCTCAATGTGATCCAGCAGGGGATACCCTATAGCTGATAGTACGGAATCCAACTGCTCAAAATAATATCTCTTCTTTTCAGATCCTTCTAGTTTTCCCGCAATGGCCCCCAGATAATAAAGGTCATCTGCTTCAGAATATCCTGTTTCTGAATACCTGTATTTCAAAAGTGTATCCCTGGCCTTGACTAAGTTATTGTCGTAGTAATTTATATTCGCGTCCAATACTTGCGACCTTATATAGTCCCTTCTGTTTTCTTCAGGAGAAGATGAAGAAACCGGTAGAATATTTCTCGCTTTCTCATTGTAATACCGGGCCGAATCGAGTTTTCTAAGACGCGTGAATTTACGGGCCATCCCGTCTGTCATTGAAAGCAGGTACATGTCAAAACGATCTATTCGATTTTTATTTTTCTCAAGGATTCTCAACGCTTTTCTTTGCAGCTCTAAAGCTTCTGAGGGTTCCCCGTATTCACTTTTTATTCCAGCGATAAGGTCCAATGCATTAGCCATCTTTAAGGGCTTGTCAGCCTTTTTAGCATTATTATAGGAGAGGATCAAATTAGTTAATGCCGATTTAGGTTTACTTTCCAAATAGTATTTCGCTCCTTTTATAAAATGCCCTTCCGAAACCCCACTATAATCGCGATCATTTTGACACATGGAGATTACCGTATCTGCAAATGCCTGGCTTGTTCTTCCTTCTGTTGCCCAGGCACAGGAACGATATGCCAATTTTATTTCATTCAAGTCATTTTCCGTCTTTGCCTTTTTTAAATAGACAAACGCTGCTTTTGTGGCATACGGGACATTTGATTTCCAATAGATATCAACAAGGGTCCATAAAGAATCATACGACAATTCAAATAACTCCTTTTCCGACAATTCCTGCCCTGTTGATTTTTGGGGTGCAAGCATCGATAGGCAGCCAAAGAAAATGAGTATACTTGAAGTTGGGAATGTCATCTAATGAGTAATCTCACTTAGGCGAGAAATGATGTGTTACTGAGATTGAAATATGTTTCTATAGTCTATTGAAAGTAAGGAAATTCTTTCCGTAATTGAAAATTGCAGGGATGATTGGCCGTAAAATCCCGTAAGTATCCGGATTGTTGGCTGTATTTGCTGGCTCTGAAAAGAGGATTATTTCTGTTTTATAAGCTTCTTTCCCACTTCTATCAACATGAACACTGCCAACCCCACAACTAGCCCCAACAC
>CBDTYM010000022.1:0-27744 GCA_965364605.1 uncultured Muriicola sp. | reverse complement strand
ATCCACGACCCTTTGAAAATGAGGCAATAACTCAAGAGCATCACCCCGGGAGTCACTCTTGACACGCAACTTGAATTTCAGCGGTAAAATTAGCCTTCACCAGGACAGGAAAAACGAATATTATTCAGGTGATATCAAAAGAATTCGCCGGTACCATAAAAGGGCGGTAATTGTTGTTAAATTGTTGATAACTTCCAGGCTTCAAGAGGTCGTAAAACCCAGAATACACGGGGTATTCGTTATATTTGTGGGATTGTTGAAACGCAGGCAATCCCCGAGGTTTCTAAGCGGATAAATCCACCGGATTTTGAACCTTCAGGATTGTCTTTGCATTTAGAGAGGCAGGGTCGCAAGTAGGACCCCGTTGCATGTAAAACCTTAATCGATTTTATGAGCGAAGAGAAAAAGAAAAACAACTATTCTGCCGATAGTATTCAGGCCCTCGAAGGGATCGAACACGTCAGAATGCGCCCATCCATGTACATAGGTGATGTCGGGGTCCGGGGATTGCACCATTTGGTTTACGAGGTTGTTGACAACTCCATTGACGAGGCCATGGGAGGCCATTGCGATACCATTGGGGTGGTTATAAATGAAGACAATTCTATTTCTGTCAGGGATAACGGACGTGGAATCCCTGTCGACCTGCATAAAAAGGAAGGGGTGTCCGCCCTGGAAGTGGTCATGACCAAGATTGGAGCCGGAGGGAAATTCGACAAGGATTCCTACAAGGTGTCCGGGGGACTCCACGGGGTTGGGGTCTCTGTGGTGAACGCCCTGTCCAATTCCCTGAAGGCCACGGTATACAGGGACGGTAAGATCTGGGAGCAGGAATACGAGAGGGGCAAGGCACTGTATCCCGTAAAGAGCACGGGAACTACGAAGGACAGGGGTACTGAGGTAACCTTTCATCCCGATGAGCAGATCTTTTCCCAGACCATTGAATTCAGTTATGAGACTCTCTCCAACAGGATGCGCGAACTGGCCTACCTGAACAAGGGGATCACCATAACGATAACGGACAGGAGGCAAAAGGACAAGGAGGGGGAATTCGTTTCAGACGTTTTTCACTCGGAGGAAGGCCTCAAGGAATTTATCCGCTTCCTGGATGGGAACCGGGAGGCCCTGATTCAGAATATCATCTCCATGGAAGGGGAAAAGAATGATATCCCTGTTGAGGTCGCCATGGTGTACAATACAGGGTACACAGAGAACCTCCATTCCTATGTCAACAATATCAACACCCACGAAGGGGGGACCCACCTATCAGGTTTCAGGCGGGGATTGACCACGACGTTGAAGAAATACGCGGACTCTTCCGGAATGCTGGACAAACTCAAGTTCGAGATACAGGGGGATGATTTCCGTGAAGGGCTTACGGCCATTGTTTCCGTGAAGGTAGCGGAACCTCAGTTCGAGGGTCAGACCAAGACCAAATTGGGAAACAGGGAGGTGTCCTCTGCCGTGAGTCAGGCTGTATCCGAAATGCTCACGAATTACCTGGAGGAACACCCTGATGATGCCAAGATCATCGTTCAAAAAGTGATCCTCGCAGCTCAGGCGAGGCATGCCGCCACCAAAGCCCGTGAACTCGTACAGCGCAAGAATGTCATGTCAGGTGGGGGACTGCCCGGTAAACTTTCCGATTGCTCCGAACAGGACCCTGCCAAATGTGAGGTCTTTCTCGTAGAGGGTGATTCCGCGGGAGGTACGGCCAAACAAGGGCGGGACCGGAATTTCCAGGCCATCCTGCCGCTGAGGGGAAAGATTCTGAATGTGGAAAAGGCCATGCAGCACAAGGTTTTTGAGAACGAGGAGATCAAGAACATCTACACGGCCCTGGGGGTCACTATCGGGACCGAAGAGGACAGCAAGGCCCTCAACCTGGATAAACTCCGCTACCACAAGGTCATTATCATGTGTGATGCCGATGTGGATGGAAGCCATATTGAGACGCTTATTCTGACCTTCTTTTTCCGATACATGCGGGAGCTGATCGAGGCCGGACACGTCTATATCGCCACCCCACCCCTGTATCTCGTCAAGAAAGGGAATAAGAAGAACTATGCCTGGACTGACAAGGAACGAGATGCCATTGCCGAGAGCTATAAGGGGGGCGTGAGCATTCAACGGTATAAAGGACTTGGTGAAATGAATGCCGAACAACTCTGGGAAACCACTATGAATCCCGAGTTCCGGACATTGAGGCAGGTCACCATAGACAATGCCACAGAATCCGATCGCATCTTCTCCATGCTGATGGGTGATGAAGTACCCCCGAGGAGGGATTTTATAGAGAAAAATGCCGTTTATGCCAACATTGATGCATAATAATCTGAAGTTTACAACAAAAACTCGCCTTCCCCGGGCGAGTTTTTTAGTTTTAGGCAAAATTAAATCGATATGAAAAATCTATTGCTTGCTATGATGGGACTGGGCGTAATGACCCTCCATGCCCAGTCTGATGTGAATGACCTCTTTGCTGCCGGAATTGAGGACGCAGAGACATTTATGAACGATTATCTGGCTCCTGTTTCTGAAGGTGCTATCTACAGTGTTGCAGGGTCCTGGTTCAACACCGCAGATGCAAAGCCTCTGGGGGGATTCGAGATCTCCGTGATCGGGAACCTCACCGGCTTCAAGAACAAGGAAGACAAGAAAACTTTTGTACTCAACACAGCAGACTACCAGAACCTCCAATTTGTGGATGGCAGTACTTCAAAAACCGTATCCTCGGCCCTTGGGGATATAGAAGGTGTGCGCGTTTTTGTAGAGGATGAGATCGCCCCGGGTGTCACGGCCAGAGAAGAGTTTGAATTGCCTTCCGGTCTGGCTGCAGAAGACCTCAATTTTATCCCTTCGGGATATATTCAGGCGAGTGTCGGACTTATCAAAGGAACGGAAATAAAGGCCCGTTTTCTGCCCAAGATCGACACTGACGATGTAGAGGTAAGCCTTTTTGGTGTTGGGATACAGCACGAATTCACCAAGCACCTGCCGGCAGACAAGGTATTGCCGGTGGCTATCTCAGGTGTTATCGGCTATACCAGGATCAACGGGGTTTACGACTTTACGGACACCAGTATCATCTCAGGTTCTGATCAGCGCATAGACGCCAAGATCAACACCTGGGTGTTTCAGGCCGTGGTTTCCACAAGGCTGCCAATCATTAATTTTTACGGTAGCCTCGGGTACCTGAGCGGTAAATCGGAAACTGCCATTCTGGGAACCTATGACGTACAATCCGGACCTTTTCAGCAGAGCTATACGGATCCCTTCACCATTAACACAGATGCCAGCGGGGTCACTGCTAACATAGGAACAAAGCTCAAACTGGGCTTCTTTCGCCTGCATGCAGATTATACCCTGGCTGAATTCAATAACTTTTCCTTCGGAGTCAATTTTGGATTCAGGTAAGACCTGATATCCTTTTGAAAAAAAACAGCCTTCCAATTCGGAAGGCTGTTTTCATATGTAGATAAAAGTCAGGGGATTTTTTATTCTCTCAGGGCGAGTACATTTCCCTGGGTGTCCTCGAGGACCGTTCCCTCATCGGAGTTTTTCATGCTTACCTTTTGGTCAGGCATATCGGTTCCGGGATAGGAAATCGTATACATTCCTCCGTCCTCTGTCCAGCTGAAATCAGTCTTTACCTCCAGCTGATTACCCTCGTAGGAATGGTAGCGTCCCAAATACACATCATTGAAGATCCACTCCTGGCGGTTGGCCGTTCGTTCGGTACCTGTATTATCAGAAAAATCCACCCTCGACCAGATGCCGATGATTGGATCGTTGTTTTCAGGGATTCGCGTACAGTTGCTCACCGAGATGATGGTGAGTATGGCCATGAGAGAAAAGAGCTTTTTCACGATGTAGGTTTTAGATTTGGGATCTGTCGTGGATTTCTAACGCCTTTGCTTCCCAGTCTATTGCCATTTTTCGACGAACGACACCCTCAGAATCCAAAAATTCGACGAACGTCACCTGAGATCCTTCCTGCTTTGCGGTTGAGTGCTGGCGGGAATCACAGGATTTTGGGGAAAATATTCCCGTCCTGCGGTCCGGTCAGTACATGAGAATTTGCTATTTTTGGGACACATTTAAATCGGTGAAAAACACAGATTAAAAAGCGGGATGAGTATCGTATTTACCACCCCTGCCGATAGTATTAAACCAGTAAAAAAAACACTCATATGAAAGTTACAGTAGTAGGTGCAGGAGCCGTAGGGGCGAGTTGTGCAGAGTACATTGCGATCAAGGATTTTGCATCAGAAGTTGTCCTTCTGGATATCAAGGAAGGATACGCGGAAGGGAAGGCCATGGACCTGATGCAAACCGCTTCTCTCAATGGTTTCGATACAACCATATCGGGAACTACGGGAGATTACTCCAAAACGGCCAATAGCGATATTGCGGTGATCACTTCCGGTATTCCCAGAAAACCCGGGATGACGCGGGAAGAGCTCATCGGGATCAATGCAGGTATTGTTAAAGACGTAGCTACTAATCTGATTGCGCATTCTCCGGATGTCATCCTGATCGTCGTCAGTAACCCCATGGATACCATGACTTATCTGGTACACCAGGTGACAGACCTCCCCAAGGAACGAATTATCGGTATGGGCGGAGCTCTGGATAGTGCCCGTTTCAAATACAGGCTTGCCGAAGCCCTGGGTGCTCCCATCTCTGATGTCGACGGTATGGTGATCGGTGGACACAGCGATACGGGTATGGTACCCCTGGCCCGACATGCCACCCGCAACAGTGTGAAGGTGTCAGAATTCCTGACCAAAGACCGCCTTGCCCAGGTAGTGGAAGATACTAAGGTAGGTGGGGCCACCCTTACCAAATTGCTGGGAACCAGTGCCTGGTATGCCCCGGGAGCTGCTGTTTCTGCACTGGTGCAAGCCATCGCTTGTGATCAGAAAAAACTCTTTCCCTGTTCCACCCTTCTCGAAGGGGAATACGACCTGAAGGACATTTGCATAGGCGTTCCTGTCATCCTTGGGAGGAATGGAATTGAAAAGGTGGTCGAGATCGAATTGGACCAGGCGGAAAAGGACAAGATGCAGGAAAGTGCAGACGGAGTCAGAAAGACCAACGGTCTGCTACAGGCGTAATAGACCTGTTTAAAAATAATCCAAAAAGCGTCCTCCAGGGGGCGCTTTTTTTTGTTCAAAATTCCAATGGGGCCAGCTATTTTCACGGAGGGTGAAGAGGCCTACAAATCGCGGAAATAAATTGTCAGTTCCTCTTGGAAATGATATATTTGCACGCTATTTACGGATACCATCAATTAATATAAAAATCAGATGCAGAATAAAGGACTGATCAAGCTTTTTGCTTTTTTATTCGGGCTAGTAAGTATCTACCAACTCTCTTACACCTTCATTACAAGTCGGCTCGAAGATGATGCAGAGGCCTATGCAACCTCAAAGATCCCTTCCACCGATGAAAATTACGTCGCTGAGCGCGAGGCTCTGGAAGCCAGGTACCTGGATTCTATCGGAGACAACACCGTGCTGGGATACACTTCCTACAACGAGGCCAAAAAGAAGGAACTCAACAAGGGTCTCGACCTTAAAGGAGGGATCAATGTGACGCTTCAGATCTCTGTTAAGGACATCCTTAAAGGGCTCGCGGACAATACCAAAAACCCCGTCTTTAACAAGGCACTTGCCGATGCTGACGTCGCCTCCAAGAACAGTGACGACACCTATCTCAATCTCTTTTTCGAGGCATTTGACAATATCAAAGGCGATACCAAACTGGCTTCCCCAGATATCTTCGCCAATAAGGGCATGAGTGATGAGATCAATTTCCAGATGACAGATGATCAGGTCAAACCTATCATCAGAAGGAAGATTGATGAGTCTATCGTTTCAGCCTTTGAAGTATTGAGGGAACGTATAGATGGTTTCGGGGTCACCCAGCCCAATATACAGCGGGAGGGAACCTCCGGTCGTATCCTTGTGGAATTACCCGGGGCAAGGGATATTGCCAGGGCGCAGGACCTCCTCTCCAGTACTGCACAACTCGAGTTCTGGGAGACTTACGAGCCGGGCAACCAGAATCTGATCAACTTCTTTATCCAGGCCAATGACAAATTGAAGACCCTGGTGGAAGATCCGGGTGCCGAACAGGTGAAAGAAGCCTCTGAGATCGATACACTTTTGTCTGACGTGGCCCAGGATTCCCTGGACCTCTCTGCAGAACGCAACCCGCTTTTTGAAAAGCTGCAACTGAACGGCCCGGGCTATGCTATTGCCATCGCCGCCATCAAAGATACAGCTGAGATCGGATCCTGGCTGCGTATGCCTGAGATCAGGAGGTTGTTACCTGCCGAGGTGCAGTTCACCAAGTTCCTCTGGGAGAGACCTTCTCAGGATTCTGAAGTGGCCGCCCTTTACGCCCTGAAATCCAATCGGGAAGGCGTGCCTCGCATCAGCGGGGACGTGGTTAGCGACGCCCGTGACCAGTTCGACCAGTTTAATCGTCCCGCCGTGGGGATGGATATGAACGTCCGCGGGGCCAAGGAATGGGAAAAACTAACCAACGAGGCCAACCTGAACAATACGGGTATTGCCATCGTACTCGACAATAAGGTCTACACGGCCCCAGGCGTTTCACAGGTTGGCGGTATCTCCGGGGGTAGTTCAGAGATCACCGGGACCTTTACTGTAAACGAGACCAAAGACATCGCCAACGTACTCAGGGCCGGTAAACTGCCTGCCTCGGCTGAGATCATAGATTCCTTTGTCGTAGGGCCATCCCTGGGGCAGGAAGCGATAGACAGTGGTTTTACCTCATTTATTATCGCCATGATCTTTGTCCTGATCTGGATGGTCTTTTACTACGGCAAAGCCGGACTCTTTTCCGACATCGCCCTGGTCTTCAATATCGTATTGATCTTTGGGGTCCTTGCGAGTCTCGGGGCCGTACTCACCCTGCCCGGGATTGCTGGTATCGTACTGACCATAGGGATGTCCGTTGATGCCAATGTTCTGATATTTGAACGTATCAAAGAGGAAGTCCTCAAAGGCAAAGGGAAGGGACAGGCGATCAATGACGGTTTCAATAACGCTCTTTCGTCGATCCTGGATGCCAATATCACGACGGGACTGACAGCCCTGATCCTTCTGGTATTTGGATCCGGACCGATCAAAGGTTTCGCTACTACCCTGATCATAGGTATCCTCACATCTCTCTTTACGGCAATTTTTATCACCAGGCTGCTGGTTGACTGGTACATTTCAGGGAAGGGAAGGTCATTGACGTTCTCCACATTTATTACCAAGAACCTGTTCAATAATGTCAATATCAATTTTCTCTCCAAGAGGAAATTCTCCTATATCATATCCGGGATCATTGTGATCGCCGGGGTGGCCTCCCTCTTTACAAGGGGGCTGGACCAGGGGGTCGACTTTGTCGGAGGACGCAACTATCAGATCCGTTTTGTCGATCCGGTGAGCCCATCGGAGATCACTAACGACCTGACCGCAGCTCTGGGGAGTGCCAGCGCGAAGACTTTCGGGGACGCTAACCAGATTATGGTTACCACCAAATACAAAGTAGATGCTCAGGGCACTGAGGTAGATGAGGAGATCCTCGGAATCCTGTTTACCACCCTCCAAAAGTATTTGCCGGATGGGGCCACTTACGAGGATTTTGTGCCAGGGGGTACCAATGAGGATATTGGGGTAATGAAATACCGCAAAGTAGGTCCTACCATCGCGGATGACATCAAAAAGAACGCTGTTTGGGCCGTACTGGGTTCATTGGCCGTGGTCTTTTTATATATCCTGTTGCGATTCCGCAAATGGCAGTTCTCCCTTGGAGCGGTAGCCGCCGTTTTCCATGACGTCCTGATCGTATTAGGCGTATTCTCCTTCTTCAGTCCCGTCATGCCATTCAGTATGGAGATCGACCAGGCCTTTATCGCGGCCATCCTGACGGTGATCGGATATTCCCTGAACGACACGGTAGTTGTCTTTGACCGGATTCGGGAGATCGTCAATGAAAAGGGGTTCAATGCCGGGATTAATATCAATGAGGCCCTTAACAGTACGCTGAGCCGGACTCTGAATACCTCCCTCACCACCCTTGTGGTGCTTCTCGCCATCTTTGTTTTTGGGGGGGAGACCCTGAGGGGCTTTATGTTCGCCATGATCGTCGGTATCGTGGTGGGTACGTACTCCTCTCTCTTCATCGCCACACCGGTGATGTATGACACCCTAAAGGAAAAGGTATCCAAGAGGAACAGATAAAAAAGAAACCGCTCTCTGAGCGGTTTTTTTTTTATCCCAGCAGCCATTTTTTGGCTTCTCGTCGGTTCAGGAAGAGTTTCATTTCATAGCCCAGGTTATTCATCACGGTTTCGGTAAAGGACAGATGGAGTAACTGGTCCTCGTTCTTGACGACCACCGCAAGTTTGTATTCAGGCTTCCAGCCAAAGGTGGCCGCGGCGTCTACTAAATTGAATTTGGAACCTGTCGAGTGCTGCCCTTGCAGGTCAATAAAAGCCAGGATAAAATTCCGACCTTCCTCCTGGCAAAGATTCGCCACCCGTGACCATCGCTCCCTGGCTTCCTGCAGTTCTTTCCCCGGTACGATCTGACCCTTGATATGAACTTCGAGATAATTGGGGAGTACCCTGTGATTCAAGGTATAAGGCATGAACAGCAATTTTTGAATAAATTAATAAATTATAGAATCAGGTCAAAATATTTCCCACAGAGCCGTCTTCCGTTGGGAACAATTCCAGTATGGAGGATGGCTTTAAGCCGGGTTCTTTCCTGTGGGAGACAAAGATGATGGCCGTCTCGCTTTCCAGCCCCATCTTATTGACCAGATGTACCACCAGTTCTGCGGCACGATCATCCAGATCGGCCGTGGGTTCGTCCAGGATGAGCAGGAGGGGGTGTTTGATCATGGCCCGGGCACACATCACCAGTCTTTGCTGTCCTTTGCTGAGGTCGTGAAAATACCTGTCCTTGCTGTCTGAAAGGCCGAGTAACTCCAGCCAGGCCCTGGCGAGCTCCACTTGTTTTTCTGTGGGCTGGATGTAGAGACCTATGGAATCCACCAGTCCGGAGATCAGCATATGTTCGAGGGTGTGGTAGCCCCGAAACCTGTCGGTGAGTGAAGGGGTGATGTACCCTATATGCTGTTTCAGGTCCCATACGCTTTCCCCCATCCCCTTTTTTTGTCCGAACAAATAGATCTCCTGTCCGTAAGCCTTCGGGCTGTCTCCTGTGATCAGGGATAGCAGGGTGGTCTTTCCGCTCCCATTGGCACCCCTCAATTCCCAGAAGTCTCCGCGGGAGATTTGCCATGAAATTTGGTGCAACACTTTCTTATCCCGAAAGGAAACACACACCTGCCTCAATTCCACCAGGGTCTTTCCGTCAAATCCCGAATCCGATGGAGGTGGGGGCAGGGCATGCGGGAAGGGCATGGAATCGTCTAAGCTCGGTTCTTCCTTATCGGTCCAGTCCAGCATTCCTTCCCGCCAATTCGCAAATCTTGAGATGAAGGGTAGAAGGTCTGCCTTTCGGCTAAGGATCTGTATCAGGGAAGTGGTCCCGGAAAGTTCGGTGAGTTTCTGCGTCAATTCACGCCTGGCCGAGGGATCTAGGTTGTCGAAGGCATTGTCCAGGATGATGTAGGCCGGTTTTTGAGAAAGGAGGTACCTGAAAAGGGCTTTTTTTCGTTCCCCACTCGACATGGACTGCAGACTTTGGGAACTTTCGCGAGTAAGCACTTTCCTGTCGTGTCTCAACTCCTCTTCCATCCACCTCAGGACCTCTGAAGAAGAGAATAAAGCACCCTTGCTGCCCGATAAGGTATCCAACTCATCGGGAAGGGGACCATTCAATAGCCGGTCCACCAAAGGCCCGGTAGGGGTGGTATTCTCTGTAAAGATGGCCCAGTGCATTGGTTTCATAGATCTTTATGGGGATAGTGGATCGCTGTTTGCAAAGATAGGCCTTCATAAAAAAGAAAGGAAAGGCAGGAAACCCAGTTCTGCGTGCTTAAAAATCGAGCCGGAAGACGGCATTGGGGGTAAGGCCCAGGGAATTTTGTGAGAAAGCAGTAGCCTCACCGAGTACATTGGGCCTGAAAAACCGGCTGACCGTGTTTTCCCGGTTGAGGACATTCCAGACGGAGAACCCTATCTGCGCCTTTGCCCCGGGAGTGTTCAGCAGGGCATAAAGGGCCGAAACATCAACCCGCATATAGTCGGGGAAGCGCGCTGAATTACTGGGTTGAAAATTCACGGTGTTGTTTATCACAGGTTGTGCACTGACAGGGAGGGTAGTGGGCTTTCCTGTGCGCCAGTTGTATCCAGCCGCCAGCCTGAGCCGACTCGTCTCGTATGTCATCCCCAAAGTAACCGCATGGGTAATGTCATAGTTGCTCGGAAACTCTTGCTCCGGGAGGGTCGGGAATAGATAGTCGGCATCCAGGTAAGAATACCCCAGCCAGGCGGTAAATCTGTTCATCTGTTTTCGCACCAGGAGATCAAGCCCTTCAGTCGAATACTGCCCAACGCCATTCGTGAATTCATACTGGTTTTGAAAGCCCTGGCTCTGTGCCGTGATCCCCTCTACCTCCTTGTAGAATCCCACAACCTTGACCAGCCAGCCGGACCTGTTAAAACTCACACCTGCAGAGCCTTGTTTGCTTGTGATCACCGGGATCTCATCTTCGTCGGATAATTGCCATCTCCGTTTTTCAATTCCCAAAAAGTCGTTCTGAAAGTTGATCACCTGTGAGGTATACTGATGCTTGAACTCTCCCAGGAGTTCGAGCTGAAACCCTGCGCCCAACCTTTGGTTAAAGCTCAGGCGAGGCTCATATAAATGCTTTTGGAATGCATTCAGGTAGTTGTACCTAAATCCCAGTCTGGCTCGGGTACCGCGATTAGCTGAAACGTAACCCAGGGAAGTAAACGCACTATGGACCCTCAGGACGTCCCCTTCGAGCCGTCTGAAGACCGGGTCGTCCACATCGTCCAGGTTTGTGACTTTAGTTTCTGTAAACTGGTAACCGAGACTCCACTGCATCTGTTCGTTGAAACGATAGAGGGTGTTCAGCCTGGATGCGGTCTCAGACACTTTGTTTTCCTGCAAAAAACGCTGGTCGTTCAGGATGTTAGCATTTACTGCCTGCAGCCTGTAATCCGTATTATAAAGGTGTAATTCCGTTTCCAACTTGTCATTCCAACGGCGTTTGTAATTCAGCCCGGCTGCCAAAGTCCCCTGTTCGAGCCTGCTTTCACGCGTTTCCGTATCGTTGCCTACCTGGGCATTTTCATCAAAAATGAGCTCGTTACTGGTCAGCAGAAAGTTCAGGCGTAGCTGATCGGATTCTGAAATCTGCCACAGCCATCTGAGGGAGGTATCGTAAAAATCAAAATTTTTATCGGAATTCACCACGCTCCCTTCATTGCTCTCCACTTCCGTATCCTGAGATATGCGCGAAAAATATTCGGAATAGGTCGGACTCTCCACAATATCATCTATCGCTTTTCTCGCGGCGATCTGCATAGAGGAATTGGCCCCCAGGGGAGTATCGATAAACCCGCTGACATCGATGAAATTGCCGCTGATGGATCCGGAAAAATCCCGGTTCAGTCGGTTGTCCGTCTCCATGGATATCGTGCCGGACACCCCGTCTGTCAGCCAGGCGGGAGAACCGTTCGTCCGAAGGGACACATTCTGGGTGATCATGGGGTTGAACATAGAGATCAGGCCGAAGAAATGCCCGGATTGGTACATTTTAATGCCGTCCCAGAGCAGGAGGTTCTGATCATTGGTACCTCCCCGGATATTGATATCGGACACCGTTTCGTTCACACTTTGAATCCCGGGAAAGGCTTGTACGGCCTGAAGGACATCGGTCTCAATGAGTCCGGGCAGGATGCTGAACCGGTCGAAATCGATTCTATACGAACCATCGTTGAGCTGGTCTATACCCCTGACGAGATAATCGTAGAGAACGATTTCTGGCAGTTTCATTTCATCAGGGCGCAGGACGATGTCTATACAGTCACCCACTGCCCAATTACCTGCCTGGCCTTCGAAGCTCCTGTACCCTATAAAGCGGACAGAGATCTGATCATTGGCATCTTTGACCTCCAGTTCGAAAAAGCCAGCTTCGTCTGTAATCACGGCCCCCGAACTACTCTGTACGGTGGCAAAGGGCAGGGGATCGCGGGTGGTTCCATCCCTGACGGTACCGCAAAGAATGCGGAGGTAAGGCTGTATGGAGATAAATTTATTCGGCAATTCGGAGAACTGAAGCCCTGTATTATCCGTGAGGTAGCTGAGGACCTCGCTAATGCTCCAGTCCCCATCAGGAGGTACAAGTTCAATACCCTCTACTGTGGCGGAGGCATAATTGAAGCGATAGCCAAGGGTACGGGTGATCTCTGCGAGTACTTTTTCCAGGGGGACCCGTGATTGTGTTTCCTGGGCGTGTAGGGGTAACCCCAGCAAAAGGAGTGAAAAACAGAGAAAGAAGGTACGCCTAATGCTCACGGGTTTTCAGGATGACCACCTCGTTATCATTTATCTGGTAATCCAGCCCCAGGGGTTCCGCAATGGAGCGGATCGCATTTTGCAGGTCGCCGTGGACAAAGCCTCCGGTGAACAGGGTAGTGCCCTGGAGGCCGATAAGTTCTACATTAACGCCGTATTGCCTTTCGAGCTCTTCGATCACCTCTGACAAGGGAGCTCCTGCGAAATCGCTGACATTGTGGGTCCACTCGGGCCCTTCAGAAAGGGTTCTGCTCCTCAGTGCCTTCCCATTTGTGAACCGCAACCTGTCTCCGGCCCGGAGTTCCTCGGCAAGCTGACCCGAAACTACCTTTACGATCCCCTCATAGCAAACTACTTCGAACAGCCTATCGCGTTGTTTTACGTTGAATTCAGTACCCAGGACAGAGACCGTACCAAGGGGTGTGACCACGTCGAACCGCGAACCCCTGGCAACGTCGAAGAAAGCTTCCCCTTTCAATTCGAGGGTTCTCGCTTCTTTCCAGTTTCTTTTGTTATAGGTGATCTCACTCTGTGCGTTGAGAACTACCTGGGAGGCATCGGGCAACTCAAGGGTTGTTTTTTCAGCGGCCAGGGTCTCTATCCGCACTTCGGAAGGCCACAAATAGAAGTAAAAGAGGGCAAATCCAATCACAAAAACACTGGCGATCCTAAGAAGCCAGGTAGTTGGATGCAGTTTTTTGACCGGTACGTCCCTGTCCCGGATCTTCTTTTGCAGGGTTTCAAAATCCGAAGGATTTGAGAAGTGAGAAGCTTTAAAACGGGATGCATCCGCGACAAGCTGCTCGTAAAAAGGATAGTCCTCCGTCTTTTGAAAAGCTTCCTTTTCAGCATCCGTGAGGCTGTCCTTTAACCATTTTTCCAACAAGGTTTTCTCGTCCATGATTTGCGTACTTACCTATATAACAACTCAGTCTTTGGAATTCCTGATTATTTTATGCGAAAATTTTCCAATTCTTCCTTCAGAATGCCAAAAGCCGAATAAATCCGGTATTCCACGACCTTTCTGGTGACTCCCAGTATTTTCGCAATCTCCTCGTGTTTTTTCCCTTCCACCTTATTGAGCAAAAAGGCCACCCGCTGCTCTTCAGTGAGTTTGGCCAGGGTCTTCTGATATTTTTTATAGTACTCCTCCTTCTGCAATAGGAACTCAGGGTCTTCCCGTGTGATATCCGCCGGTTTTTCCGAGCGATACCGAAGCACTACCTTGTGGTGCTTGATATCGTTCAGGACGTTATTATTGGCTACCTTATATAAGAATGCCCTCGCTTTGGATAAGACCACCTTCTTGCAATTCTCCCATAAGGTGATAAAAGCGTCCTGGGTCTTGTCGTCCGGATTGCAGGTCTCCCCGTATTTGTAATAGAGGTAATTGTGCAATTCTGCTGCATATTTTTCGTGAAGCCTTTTAAAGGTCTCTTCTCTGCAGACGTTCTCTTCTAATTCTTTGGTCAAAATAAGTTCAGTATGGGCCCGTTAAAGATAAAAATTAAAATTTTTCAATTTTTTTTCAGGAGAAATGAGAACTCAGTTGTTTTAAGAGTAAACAGTTTAATTTAAATCTTATTATGCTATGAATCATCTTATGAAATTCTTATCCCTGATCCTGGTAGCTTCCCTGATAGTTACCTCCTGTCGCAAAGAGGAGTCTGAGTTTATCGAAGGTCCGCAGGATCAAGTGCTGCAGGCAAATTCTGCAGTGGCCAATCTCATGCAGAGAACAGCTATGAAAGACGGTTCTGATGACAACATTGTAGATCAGGCCAATTGTATTTCCCTGGAATTCCCGTTTACCGTTACGGTCAATGGCACGGAAATTACCGTCAATTCAGAGGAAGACCTCGATACTGTAGAGGATATCCTGGACGAATTCGACGATGACGACGATACCATCGAGATCGAATTCCCCATCACTATTGTACTGAATGACTTCACTGAAGTGTCCATCAATTCCCTGGATGAGTTCGAAACGTATGTAGACGATTGTGAGGGAGAAAATGAATTTGATGACGATATCGAGTGTATCGATATTCAGTATCCGATCACTGTATCCGTATTCGACACGAACAACGAGCTAATCGATACCATCACGATCAACAGCGATAGGGACCTCTATTTCTTTATAGAAGACCTGGACGATGACAAGATCGTCAATGTGGAATTCCCCATCACCCTGGTCCTTTCGGATGGGACGGAGATCTCTGTATCTAACCTGGATCAGCTCGAAGACGTGATCGATGATGCTGAGGACGACTGTGATGAGGATGACGATTACGACTACAATGATGACGACTGCGATGACTGTACCACAGAAGGTCTGGCAGATTTTATCACCTCTTGTGATGGATGGTATGTAAAAGACCTGGAGAGGAATGATATGGAACTCACCGATCAGTATGTGGGATACACCTTCAGTTTTGATGCCGAAGGCAATGTCACTGCGGATTCCGGAACAGAAACCTTTACCGGTACCTGGGAAAGCAGTGGTTCCGGGAACGCTATCACCGTCAGTATCAATATCCCTGATCTCAGTGATTTCAATGCCGACTGGATGTTGCATGAACTGGAGCAATATGAGGATGAATTTGAAGTAGACCTGAGGATGGCCAATGACGATGAGCTCGAATTCAGAAGCAATTGTAACCCTTAACCTATCGTTTAACGGGGAGTGTCCTGGTCCATGTAAGCCCCTTGGGTCCGGGATGCTCTCTTCTTTTAATACACTTCTTTTAACTATAAAAATTTATCACCCATGAAAAAGCTCCTTTTGACCTTCGCAATTCCGGTCCTTTCCCTTTTCCTCACCCAGTGTTCATCAGACAGCAGTGAAGATACCATGCAGGACCCTGCAGTCGTCGCCCAGGCTGTTGCAGACCTAGCAGTTTCGGGAACCTGGGTCGTCAATAGCTATATTGATTCAGGAACCGATGAGACCAGCGATTACAATGGGTATACCTTCAGCTTTAATGCTGATGGCAGTCTCGTGGCCGACAACGGCAGTACCACGGTGACCGGTACCTGGTCAGTAACTGCAGATGACAGTTCTGACGATGATGATTACGACAGCACCGACGATATCGACTTTAATATCTTTTTCTCTGCCCCTCCTGTTTTTGAGGAGCTGACAGACGATTGGGATATTGTTTCCCGATCTTCCACGCGCATAGAACTGATCGACATCAGTGGAGGAGACGGAAGTACGGATACCCTGGTCTTCGTCAAGGACTAATTCCACTTAGGGTGGTCGGGATCCCCAACGCGATCGCCTTGCTATGGAAAGGATTGTTCTCTGATCTGAGCTGCCCCGTGAGGGGCAGTTCTTTTTTATCTCCTGTATAAACTATTGACAGAAAAAGGGAAAATATAAGACAATATCAACAGTATCTGATCGTTCATAAAATACCCTATTTTGTTCTAAATCAGAGAAATTCGCTTTTATTTCAGGAATTTCTTGTCGGAGATTGTTATATATATAAAATGGGGTCTAAGCGTTAGACCTCACCCCAAAAATGAATGATAACCTATTAATGCTTTACTTATGAAATCAATTAGAAATGTATGCTTATCACTCCTGGCCATAGGACTGGCCAGTTGCTCGGCAGAATCTGACGAAGGAAAGGTCCAGCTGCGGTTCGAGGGAGTTCGCTCCTCATCTGCCTCAGGTAAAATGTCAACTACGGTCAGTAAGGGCAACGAAAATGTCGTATTTACCGATTTTAAGATCTCCATCCGGGATGTGGTCTTTAAAAACGATGACGACCCCAACAGCAATCTGGATACGGATGAGATACAGTTCCGAGGTCCTTACCAGATAGATCTCCTCGATGGCTCTGACGCCCTTACGCAGACTATTGGTACAGCAGTGGTTCCCGACGGATTGTACAAGGAACTGAGATTCAAGTTCCACAAGGATGAGGATCTTCCTGCTACAGACGACCTCTTTGATAAATCCATCTTTATCGAAGGCACCATAGACGGAACACCTTTCGTATTCTGGCATGATACCAGTGAGAATCTGGATGTAGGAAGAAGTACAGGTGTTCAGGTTATTGACGGCGTTGTCAATTTCACTGTGACTTTTGATATTGACCAGTTCCTTAGCTCTTTTAATGAAATCGACCTGAGCCTGGCGACCGACAATAACCAGGACGGACTCATCGAGATCTATCCTAATGATGGGGATGGAAACCAGGATATTGCGGACAGCTTGAAAGACAACATCAAAGCTACTGCCGACATTATCGACAATTAAAAAGTCTCATGAGAAATAAAAAAAGTCCTGAATAAACTTCAGGACTTTTTTTATGCCTTTGCGGCACCCTAATACCTGATGAAACGAATTCTGTCCCCTTCCTGTAAGCCCCAGGCCTCACTCAGACCGGCATTGACCTCCAGGACATACATGACAGGTTGCGTAGAGGGTAAGCTGCTCTCCTGCAAAGGTTGGGCATTTTTGATGATACTGGTCACCACGGAGTCGCGGTCGACATAAATGATGTCGAGCGGAAATCGGGTATTCTTCATATAGAAGCTGTGGTAGGCCTCCTCGGGAAATACAAACAACATTCCCTGTCCTTTCTCCATACTTTCCCTGTACATCAGGCCGGTTTGCGTCTCATATTCCCCTTCGGCGATCTCAATGTCGAGTTGTACGAGAACGGAATCTGTTTCTGCCTTCACCAGGGACAAAGTTCCTTCTTTGGTAAAGGTCACCGGCTGGGTCTCCACCGTCCGTTTGGGCTCATCCTTGCAACCTGTGGCTAGAAACAGCGCAAGTGTTAGGGATATGGCTGAGGTGATACACCGTTTGATATAAACCATGGTCATGCCCTGGTGGGTTTGAACATAAAATATAATCCGATGACGATAAAGGGCAGGCTTAACCACTGTCCTGTAGAAAGCAGGCCCAGAGACTCTTCGAAACCTCCCTGGCTTTTCTTCACAAACTCAACAAAGAAACGGATGGTCCACAACAAGACCAGGAACAGGCCAAAAAGATATCCTGGCCGATCTTTTTTGGGCGTCTTCCAGTAGAGGTAATAAAGGATGAGGAATACGAAAATGTAACTGATGCCCTCGTACAGCTGGGCCGGGTGTCTGTAGGGGATGGCCTCCAGGTATTCAGCAAACTGGGGGTTGTTTTCCAGGGTTTTGTAGGCGGCGTCAGCCGTTTTTTCCTGGGTGACCCTCATTGCGGTGGAGGCTGGCATGTCATCGCTGTCCCTGACGAATTTTGTCGCAAAGATGAAGGATTTCTCTGTCACCTTCCCATTGATCTCCGAATTAAAGAAGTTCCCCAACCGGACACAAAAAGCCCCTATGGCAACCGGGATCACGACCCGATCCAGGATCCACAGCATCTTAAAGCCTTCGTGTTTTCGAGTGTACAGGTACATCCCGATGATGATTCCTATGGCCGCACCATGGCTAGCCAGCCCTGTAAAACCGGTAAACTCATATCCGTTGATAAGCCCGAACAAGTTGCCCCCAGCCCGCTCCCTGATGGGCAGTAGGATTTCGAGGAGGTGGTCCGAATAATAGGCCCAGTCATAAAAGAAGACATGACCGAGGCGGGCGCCAAGCATGGTGGCCAGTACGGTATAGATAAAAAGGGAGTCGAGCTCCTGGACGGTCTTCTTCTCATTGAGGAAACTTCGTTTCATAATGAACCATCCCAATGCAAAGGCGATGATCCACAGCAGGTTGTAATACTTGATCTGCAAAAACCCGATCTTAAAGAGGGTGTCTGCAGGATTCCAGATAAATCCGAGGAAATACATAGGTAAGATTTTACGCGACTAAGATAAACAAATACAGAGAGTGCAAAAGGGGATGAGAGTGCTTCTATAATAAAAAGGCATGTCTTTACCTACTTGCCTTCAGGGTACAGGATCGTATCCGCTGCCTCCCCAGGGATGGCAGCTGAAAATGCGTTTCAGGGCCAACCACCCGCCTCTGAACAGGCCGTGTTTTTTAAGGGCCTCAAGGGTGTATTGCGAACAGGTTGGCGTATATCTGCAGGTGGAAGGGAGATAGGGGGAGATGAGGAGTTGATAGGCGCGTACGAGAAATACAAAAGGGGCGATGAGGACCTTTTTCATGAGATACTGAAGGTTGTACCTTCCTTACCGTCCATAAGCTGTATGCCAAGGGCGTTTAGCTCGTCCCGGATCTTGTCCGAGGTTGCGAAATCCTTGCTGGCCCTGGCTTCATTCCGCATTTCTATCAGGAGGGAAACTACCCCGCTGAGTTTGTCTGAGATCGCATTGCCATGTGCAACAGATTCCAGGCCAAGGACATCAAAGACAAAATCCCGCATCGTTTTCAGGAAAAGGACAAGGTCTGCTTCGGTCAGGGTCTCTTTACCTTCCTTGAGCTGGTTGATGAATTTCACACCCTCAAAAAGGACTGCGATCAACACGGGGGTGTTAAAATCGTCATTCATGGCGTCATAGCACCGCTGACGCCACGCATCGATATCCAGGCTTGAATTTTTTCCTGCTTTAAGGCTCGCTGTCAGCCCCAGGGCTTCCATCAGTCGGTTGTACCCCTTCTCGGAGGCCAGCAAGGCCTCGTCACTGAGGTCGAGTATGCTGGTGTAATGGGCCTGCATCATGAAGAATCGGACAACGGCAGGGGCAAAGGGTTTACTCAGGATATTGTTCTCTCCCGAGAAGATCTCGTTGGGCAGAATGTTGTTCCCGGTAGATTTGGCCATCTTCTTCCCATTCATGGTCAGCATGTTTGCATGCAGCCAGTAATTCACCGGAGAGCTTCCGTGGGAGGCTTCAGATTGGGCGATCTCACATTCATGGTGGGGAAATTTGAGGTCCATACCCCCTCCGTGGATATCGAAGGTCTCCCCGAGGTACTTGGTGCTCATGGCAGTACATTCCAGGTGCCAACCCGGAAAGCCGTCTCCCCAGGGGGATGGCCAGCGCATGATATGCTGGGGTTCTGCTTTTTTCCAAAGGGCAAAATCCTGTGGGTTTCGCTTTTCATCCTGGGCAGTCAGTTCCCGGGTATTGCTGATCATGTCCTCCAGTTTGCGTCCGCTGAGTTTTCCGTATTCGTGGGACGCATTGAACCTGATCACGTCAAAATACACCGAACCGTTGGTCTCATAGGCGTAACCCTTGTCGAGGATCTCCTTGATGATCTCGATCTGCTCGATGATGTGCCCGGTGGCAGTTGGCTCAATGCTGGGGGGCAAAAGGTTGAATTTCTGCAGGATGTTGTGAAAGTCCACCGTATAACGCTGCACTACTTCCATGGGCTCGATCTGTTCGAGACGTGCTTTTTTGGCGATCTTGTCTTCTCCTTCACCGGCATCGTCTTCCAGGTGACCGGCATCTGTGATGTTCCGAACGTAGCGTACCTTGTACTCCAGATGCTTCAGGTACCGGAAGATCATGTCAAAGGACATGAAGGTCCGGCAATTACCCAGATGCACGTTGCTGTACACAGTTGGTCCGCAGACATACATACCCACATGGCCCTCATTGATGGGCGTAAAAACCTCTTTCTTCCCTGTCAGGAAATTGTAGACTTTGAGTTGCTGGTCTCGGTAAAGCGCCATGAGGGTAGCCTGAGCTTTAGAAGGTCGTATCCAGGTTGATGTATTCCAAAAATTCCTTGCGGATGGCCTCTTCCTTGAAACGGCCACCGTATTCTGCAGTAACGGTACTGCTCTCCACATCCCGTATGCCCCTGGAATTGACACAGAGGTGTTTGGCATCGATCACGCAGGCTACGTCCTCAGTGCCTAGGACTTTCTGCAGCTCCCGGACGATCTGAATATTCATGCGTTCCTGTACCTGAGGTCTTTTCGCAAAGTAGTCGACAACACGGTTCATCTTGGACAAACCTACCACGGTCCCTGCAGAGATGTAGGCAATATGTGCCTTCCCGACAATGGGAAGCATATGATGCTCACAGGTGGAGTAGACCGTAATGTTCTTTTCCACCAGCATTTCGCCGTATTTGTATTTGTTCTTGAAGGTGGAGGATTTGGGCTTCCTTTTCGGATGCAGCCCGCTGAAGATCTCTTCCACATACATCTTTGCCACCCTCTTTGGAGTGCCTTTCAGACTGTCATCGTCCAGGTCAAGTCCCAGGGTCAGCATGATATCCCTCACGCTGTCTTCGATCCGCTCTATTTTTTCTTCGTCGGAAAGTACGAAGGCGTCAGCCCTCAAAGGTGTCTCTTCAGCTGCCGAAAAGTGATCCTCGCCTACCCCTTCGAAATGGTCTTCCAATGAACTCTTTATTTTCATAAGAACGCGTCTTGTTCAAAGGGCAAAGATATACATAATATGGCACTTTATGCGGCCTGGCAGCTCGTACACAACATAAATTAGTGTTAAGGTACCCCGTCTGTTATTTTTAAGTTTTACATGTAAAGACGGGTTTGTTTATGAGAATACCCCAGGGTTTTCTTTGTGCTTTTCTCTTGTTTTTCCTGAATGTCCTTCACGCTCAGGTAGCAGAGGACTGTATCAACGCCATCCCCATTTGCAGCAATACACCTGTTAACGGTGGTACTCAGGGGTACGGGATCGATGATTTTAACAATGCACCCAGCAGTGGATGCCTCGAACCTACGATGACAGGATTCATAGAATCCAATTCGGCTTGGTACCGTTTCCGGACCGGGGCTTCGGGACAGCTGGGATTCAATATCGGCTTCGACACTTCCGAGGACTGGGATTTCGCTCTCTACAGGAGTTCCGATTGTGACGCATTGGGCGACCCTATCCGGTGTAATTTCTTCGACAACAGTGATGAAGATGCCTATATGGGGGTTGGTGAGGATCCGACAGGCAACGCAGACAACGTGCAGTACGAGGAATGGATCCAGGTTACACCCGGGGAGGATTACTACCTTTTGATCAACAACTTCAGCAACAATAATTCGGGGTTTTCCATACAGTTCTCGGGTCAGATCTTTGAGACCAATCCCAACGATGCCCTGGATTGCTCTATTATCGATAACCTGCTGGGCGCTCCCATTGCGGCCTGTGACAATGAAAACATCGTCCTGGATGCCAGCACGACCAACGCCCTGGGGTATACCTGGTACACGGATACCGGATTGGGTTACCAGGTGATCGCAGGGGAGACCTCCCCCACACTCGCTGTGACCGGCTCCGCCATGTACAGGGTACAGGTAGAAATGCCTGCACCACCCAACATTATCAGCGAGGTTCAGGTAGCCTTTTCCACGGCCCCGGTGACCCACCCTCTGGCGGATGAGTCCGTTTGTGTGGAAGACGGTACCTTCGATCTCGGACAAAAGGATGCTGAAGCCCTGGGAACCCAGGACCCGGCCACGCATTTCGTCTCCTACCACGCCAGTCAGCTTGATGCCGACAACGGCACTGACGCCCTGCCCAGGAGCTACACCCTGACCTCCGGACCCGAAACGATCTATGTTCGGGTGTCCAGCCTGGAGAATCCCAGGTGTTACGATGCTTCCGAACAATTCACCCTGGAAGGGATAGTCACCCCGAGCCTGACTTTTGCGGATGAGGTGTTTATATGCCAGGACACCAGCGGTGAACTTATTGGAGAACTGTACCCCAATCCGCAATATTCGTATGCCTGGGACAGTGGAGAAGCCACCCCCAGTATCAGCGTTACCCAACCCGGCCAATACACGCTTACGGTCACCAATACCCAGGGAGGACTGGCCTGTTCGGCCAGCAGGACCATCACTGTTACGGTATCACAACCTCCGCAGATCTCGGAAGTATTGATAGATGACCTGCAAACCGCCAATACGGTGGAGGTTGTCAATCCTGTGCCTGGAAATTTCGAATACCGCCGTGATGAGGGGACCTTCCAGGCTTCCCCTGTCTTTAGAGAGGTGAGTCCGGGCCTGCACACCGTGACCATCAGGGACCTCAATGGCTGTGGCGAGGTGACAGAAAATATCGTTGTGGTAGGGTTCTCCACCTTTTTTACCCCGAACGGCGACGGGATGAACGATTACTGGCAGATAGTGGGAATAGAGACCCTTAGGGAGCCTGTGGTGCAGATCTTCGACAGATACGGGAAGCTGCTCTTTGTAATGGAGGAAGACTACCTGGGATGGGACGGTACTTATAACGGCATCCCGGTCCCTTCTACCGACTATTGGTTCAGGATTTCCTACCTGGATGATAGTGAACAGCGGGTCGAAGCCAGATATGTGAATAACCACTTCTCACTGCGGCGGTAAATCGATGGAGGTAAGTAGAGCTATCCTTTTGTCGATTAACAGTCAAAAATTGGGATAAAATTATACTAAAACTCCTGCCTCCCAGTTATAGATACTGATTAAACAGCGTTACCTAGCCCCGAATTCTATGCGTAACTATTTTTGCCGTCTTTTCTTTTTTTGTGCCTTCCTCACAGGGCTACACGCCCAGAATTCCCCGGATTGTCGGAGTGCCATCCCGGTCTGCGCTGATTCAACGATCACCTCATTTGCCGATGGCGGTGGGGATATCGATGATTTTGATCCCGATGTGATCAGGCAGAGTGGATGCCTGGAAAAAGGAAGTGTCAGTTCGGCCAACATTGAGAACAATACCTCATGGTATGTCTTCAGGGCGGGAACACGCGGGCAGATCGGATTTGATATAGAAGCGCTGCCAGGCACCAGCGGTACGGTAACGGCCGAATGGGATTTTGCTCTTTACGGACCGGATGTCGACTGCGCGAGCATCAGCAATGGCACGGCTCAACCCATCCGTTGTAATTACGAGGTGAACGATACAAACTTTACCGGGGTAGGGGTCAACCCGGAAAACGGGCAGGAGGGAGCCCCCAACCTCACTGGAAGCCAGAACACCTATGACGAATGGCTCATCGTGGAAGAAGGGGAGATCTATTACCTGCTGATCAATAACTTCAACACCAATTTCGACGGGGATCCTGAACCCTTTTCCCTGACCTTTACCGGATATTCCGTGGATCAGGACCAGGATACGGCCCTGGACTGTACTCTGCGAGATGAGTTCCTCGGCCTGGATATCGTAGCCTGTGAAGGAGATCCGGATATCGTGCTTTCTGCTTTGAATTCTCCTGCAGGTCCCGATATCGCCAACGTGACCTGGAGTGTGGATTACGAGGATGACGGAGTCATTGACCAGGTTTTGGCCTCCGGCCCAACAGAGACCCAATTCACTGTGACCAGTCCCAATTCCGGACGTTACTATGTGGAGATCATTACCAATCTTGCGACCACCATCACGGACGACATTCTGATCACTTTCTACGGCATTCCCGTCCTTCAGGAAGTCATCATACTCGATGACCTGTCGGACAGCAACAATATCGAGATCGTCGTGGACGGGGACGGAGATTACGAATACTCCATCAACGCTGGAGAATTCCAGGATGATCCCATTTTTTACGACGTGCCCCCGGGAGAAAATACGGTGATCATCAATGACAAGAACGGCTGTGGTTTTACGGACCCCATCCCCTTTCTCGTGGTGGGATACCCCAAATTCTTTACCCCAAACGGAGACGGCATTCACGACGCCTGGAATATCCTTGGGATAGAGACCCTCACGGACCCCGTGGTCTTTATCTTTGACCGCTATGGGAAACTCCTGAAACAGCTTGATGAAACCACGATAGGGTGGGACGGGACGTTTAATGGCCGACCCATGCCTTCCTCAGATTACTGGTTCAGGCTTGACTATTCCAGGGACGAGCAGGGTATCATTGTGGCCAATTCTGTAAGGACGCATTTCTCCCTGGTCCGATAAAAAAAGCCGGCAAATGCCGGCCTGATTATCTACATATTATGGGAATTACTTACAGGTTCAGCGTATAGCCGACCAGGATATTGGTATTGATATTGTCGATCCTGGCCGGTGTTGGAAATCCAGTGACAAAAAGCCTGTTCAGGGAACTCTGCTCAGACCTGCTGAAGGCCAGATCCAGGCGGCTAGCTCCAAAATTAAAGCCCAGACCCAGGGAATAAGCCTCTAGATCACCTACGGTTACTCCGTCTTCATAGGGGCTGCTCTCAAACCTGTAACCACCTCTGAGGCTGATATTCTTTATACGATATTCACCTCCGATGCGATACGTGTTCACAACACCCAGTTGGGAAGCGATAAAGGAATTTTCATCGCTGAATGCGGGATCTGAGGTAGGCCTCAGTTCGGCTTCCGACATATCCTGATAACCGTAATCAAAGCTCAGGAGTCCCTGAGGCCCGAAGACGATGGCCAGACTACCTGTGAGTTTTGAAGGTGTCTTGATCCTGTACTCGTCAAAAAGGTTCACCACGTTGAAATCGATAAAACTGATCTCAGAATCTGCCAGGTCTGAATTGATACGCTGTGAAGTATCGTCCAGCAACCTATACCAGGTAGGCGACTGGTAGCTTCCGCCTACGCGGACATTTTCGTTCAGCTTGGCGATGGCACCCAGGCTGAAGGAAAACCCGGATCCTTCCGTACGCAGGTAGTTGTCAAAATTCACAAAGGAAATAGGGGAAGAGGGATCATATCCGGACTCTGTGAATTCAGTGTACTGGTCGAACAAGACGTCATGGAAATTAAGGGAGGCACCCAAATATAGGTTCTCCTGGTATTGCCCCGCGAAATTCAGGGTGAGTTTGCTGTTGTACCCGTTGGTCCTCCTGTAATATTCCTGGTCTACGGTGTTGTAGATGGCATTAGAAACATAGGACGTATTGTTGTCGTCCGTTTCGTCTACGGGATCGATGATCCCCCCGTAATATCCCAGAAATGCCTGCTGGTCACCGAAGCCCAGGTTGGCTCCTATGTCCAGGTAGGCTTCTTCGATAAACTCTCCGTCCTGTATGAGCAGGGGTCCGAAAGGCACACCCTGGGCGAAGTTCAGGAAGTAGTTGTCTATTCCTTGATTACTGTTACCGAGGAAGAAGACTTCATTGTCAAAATTCCGCGCCATATCGTAATTGATGGCCAGGGCCAGTTTTTGCCAGGGATCACCTGAGTTGCCGGATTTGAACACAAATACCCCACCCAGCTGATTGATATCCACAGAATTCCGATCTGGTCTTGATGCAGAACCAAAATAGAAGGATTCATTTATCTGGTTATAATTGATCCCTGTGATGGTAAACAGGCTGTTCGCGAAAACCGCTGATCCCGCAGGGTTGATATTCAGGGCCGACATGTCGCCTCCCAGGGCCCCAAAGGCCCCTGCCATGCCTTGAAAACGGGCCGTTCCCTGCAGATTTTCCGTGCTGTAGCGCAGGACGTCATCGATGTTCTGGGCGGTCAGGGCCAGGCATGACATACCCATGATGATTGATAAGAATCGTTTCATTGTATTTCTTTTTAAAAAGTTGAAATATAGAGGTTATCCTCTGCCGCCTCTGCCTGAAGACCTGCCGCCTGAGGATCTTCCACCTCCGCCTCTCATGCCTCCGGACGACCTGCTGCCACCGGAACTTCTGTAGCTGCCGGAACTCCTGCTACTGCCGCCGGAGCTCCTGTAGCTGCCAGAGCTTCTGCTGCTGCTTCCGGAACTTCTATAGCTGCCAGAACTCCTGGAGCTTCCGGAACTTCTGTATGCGCCGCCTCTGCTAGAACTCCTTATGCCAGAGGAGGATCGGTTATATCCTGATGATCTGGGCGTACTGGAGGATCGATAGCCTCGGGAAGAAGACCTTACGGCATTGCCACTGCTCCTTCTGTAGCTATTTCCGCTTCTGGTAGAATAGAATCCGTTATTTCTGCTCTGTGCAGAACCTCTGTTGTAATTCGGGGATACCCTTGAGCTTCTGCTAGTACGGTAACTGCGGTTTCTGCTGATGGCATCCGCACTGACACTTCGCCTAGTCGTAGAACCTCCCCTGTAAGTCGCAGAACTTCGCGCCCTGCTTCGGGAAGAAAGGTTAGACCTGCCGCTGTCTCTCAAACGTGCGTTTCCACTCCGGGTGGTCAGGTTAGACCGGCCTCTGTTGGAGGCAAGGGCATTGTTGTAGTTGTAGTACCCTCTTCTCGACCTGTTGAAGGCAAAGCGATTGTTATAGGGATTTCCCCATCCCCAACCGTTGTTCCAGCCCCATCGGTTCCAGCCCCAGTTGTTCCAGCCCCAACGGTTCCAGCCCCATCCGTAGTTCCAGGCCCAGGCACCACCCCAGCCCCAGTTGTTCCAGCCCCAATTGTTCCAACCAAGGCCCCAACCCCAGTTGTTCCAACCCCAGCCGTAGTTCCAGCCCCAGCCCCAGGGATTGTTCCATCTCCAGGGACTGTAGAGGCCACCCCAGTACCAACCGCCGGCTCCCCAGAAGGGATCAGCCCAAATAGGGTTCCATCCCCCCCAGTTGTCATTGATGTTGATGACCACATTGGTAGGATTGTCGCCCCATCCGGGGTTACCCGCATAGGTATTATTCTGGTCGAAATAGGTATAGTCCTGTTCCAGGTTGAGACTGTCGTTCTCAACGCCGCTGGTATAAGAATCCACATCGGTGAAGATCTCATTATCCATGTATTGATCTATTTCCTCAGCCCTCCTGCCGAAATAATCCCCGTAAATACCGTCATCGGTATTTTGGGGTGCTCTTTCAACCGTTCTCGGACGTTCGGTATAGACACGGGGTTGTTCCACGCCCGAAGCGTAGATTCCATCATTGTCGTAGTACGAAGCCTGCTGATAGGTTCCACATGAGACCATACCCAATCCCAGGAGGCCCAGGACCAGGAAATTGAGGCTTTTTCGGTGGGGTAAGGAATATATCATGAGTCTAAAATTATATTGTTGAACATATTAAAAATAGTTAGTTTTGCCCAACTATTTGTGTTATAAGTCTCAAGATTTATGCCAAACTACTGTTAATGGGAAAAAATTTAACCACGCGAGAAGAGGATTATTCCAAATGGTATAACGAACTGGTCGTCAAGGCAGATCTTGCCGAAAACTCAGGAGTCAGGGGTTGTATGGTAATCAAGCCTTACGGCTATGCAATCTGGGAAAAAATGCAGGCTGGCCTGGACAGGATGTTTAAGGAAACCGGCCATGAAAATGCCTATTTCCCCATCTTCATCCCCAAATCCTATTTGAGCAAGGAGGCCAGTCACGTGGAAGGTTTCGCCAAGGAATGCGCAGTGGTCACCCATTACCGCCTCAAGAATGCGGAAGACGGCAGCGGGATCGTGGTCGACCCGGAAGCCCGGCTGGA